>NZ_CP023407.1:4013750-4322500 GCF_003665435.1 Streptomyces fungicidicus | reverse complement strand
GAGCGGCGGCGGGGCGGGAGCGTGCGGCTGTCGCTGCTGACGTATCCGGTGCTGATGGCGGCCGACATCCTGGCGTACGGGACGGACGAGGTGCCGGTCGGGCAGGACCAGACGCAGCACGTGGAGCTGGCGCGGGATCTCGCGGTGCGGTTCAACCAGCGGTACGGGCACACGTTCGTGGTGCCGCGGGCCACCAATCCGCCGGTGGCGGCCCGGGTGATGAATCTGCAGGACCCCCTGTCGAAGATGGGCAAGAGCGACGACACGGGGCCGGGGATCGTCTATGTGCTCGATGAGCCGGACGTGGCGCGCAAGAAGGTCATGCGGGCGGTGACCGACAGCGGGCGGGACGTCGTGTACGACAGGGAGGCCCGGCCGGGCGTGGCGAATCTGCTGGAGATCCTGGCCGCGTGCTCGGGCGGGGACCCGGAGGCGCTGGCCGGTGCGTACGCGTCGTACGGGGATCTGAAGAGGGACGCGGCCGAGGCCGTGGTCGAGGTCCTGAGGCCCGTGCGGGAGAGACACCGGGAGCTGTGCGCGGACCCCGGCCACGTGGAGGGCGTGCTGCGGGACGGTGCGGAGCGGGCGAGGGCCATGGCGCGGCCGACCGTGGACGCCGCTTACCGGGCGATCGGGCTGTTGCCGGCGGGCTCCGGCGCCGGGGCGCCGGTGCTGAACGCGGCGCGGTAGGCGCGGGGGCTGGTGGCGAGGCGCGATGCGAAGTTCTGGCGCATCGTGACCTCGCTGCCGAAGCCCGCGCGGCGGGCGACCTCGGGCATGGGGAGGTCGGTGCGTTCGAGCAGGCGCTGGGCGGCGGCGACGCGCTGGTCGAGGAGCCAGCGCAGCGGGGTGGTGCCGGTGGCCGCGGTGAAGTGGCGGGCGAAGGTCCGCGGCGACATGCCGGCGCGGGCGGCCAGTCCGGCGACGGTGAGGGGTTCGTGGAGGTGGCGCAGGGCGTGCTCGCGTACGGCGGCGAGGGCGTCGGCGTCGCGGTCGGTGCGCGGGGTGGGGTGCTCGATGAACTGTGCCTGGGTGCCGGTGCGGAAGGGCGCCGTGACCATGGAGCGGGCGATGGTGGCGGCGGCCTCGGCCCCGTGGGCCAGGCGGATCAGGTGGAGGCAGAGGTCGATGCCGGCGGCGGTGCCGGCCGCGGTCCAGATGTTGTCGTCCTCGATGAACAGGGCGTCGGGGACGACGGTGACGCGGGGGTGGTGTGCGCGGAAGAGGTCGACCAGGTTCCAGTGGGTGATGGCGCGGCGGCCGTCGAGGAGGCCCGCCTGGGCGAGGGTGAAGGCGCCTCCGCAGAGTGCGGCGAGGGTGGTGCCGCGGGCGTGGGCGTGGCGGAGGGCGTCGAGGACCGGGGGCGATGCGGGGGTGAGGTGGTCGTCGAGGCCGGGGACGACGACCAGGTCGGCGTCGGCCAGCCAGGTGAGGGGGCGGTCGGGGAGGAGGGTGAGGCCGCCGCGCATGGGGACGGGGGCGCTGTCGGTGGCGACGCGGTGCAGGTCGAAGGCGGGGGCGCCGCGGTCGGTGCGGTCGGGGCCCCAGACCTCGGTGATGACGGAGACGTCGAAGGCACGGATACCGGGAAAGGCGACGAGGGCCACGCGGTAGGGGGCTGCCATGGTGGCAGTAAACCATCGATCGCTGACTTTCGGACCTCTGGGAGCCGGGGCCGCCGGGCGGCACGATCGGGTGCATGGACATCGCGCAGAACGCAGCACTGGTGGTCGTGGACGTGCAGAAGGGCTTCGAGGAGGCCGGTTACTGGGGGACGAGGAACAACCCGGCGGCGGACGACAACATCGCCGCCCTCATCGACGCGTGGCAGTCGACCGGCCGGCCCGTCGTCTTCGTGCGGCACGACTCGGTCTCTCCCGGGTCGCCGTTGCGGACCGGGTACGAGGGCAACGGGTTCAAGGAGTACGTGGAGCGGCGGCGCGGGAAGGGCAGCGGAGACGAGCTGCTGGTCACCAAGAGGGTGAACTCGGCGTTCCTCGGGGCTCCGGACCTGGGCGCCTGGCTCCGGGAGGCGGGGATCTCGCAGGTGGTGCTGGCCGGGATCCAGACGAACATGTGCGTCGAGACGACGGCACGGATGGGCGGGAACCTCGGCTACGAGGTCGTGGTCGCGTTCGACGCGACGTACACCTTCGGTCTGGAGGGGCCGTTCGGCTGGCGGCAGAGCGCGGACGAACTGGCCCGCGCGTCGGCCGTGTCCCTGCACGGCGGCGGATTCGCGACGGTGGTGGCGACGGAGGACGTCCTGACCGCCGCGAAGTGAGTCCCCGCGCCGGGGACTCACTTCGGTCGCCGTCCTTGGCGCCGGTCGTCAGTCCTTGGTGCCGGTCGCGAGTTCGCGGCTGCGGTCGCGGGCGGCTTCGAGGGCGGCGATGAGGGCGGCGCGTACGCCGTGGTTCTCCAGTTCGCGGATGGCGTTGATGGTGGTGCCGGCGGGGGAGGTGACGTTCTCGCGGAGCTTCACCGGGTGCTCGCCGCTGTCGCGGAGCATCGTCGCGGCGCCGATCGCGGACTGGACGATCAGGTCGTGGGCCTTGTCGCGGGGCAGGCCGAGGAGGATGCCGGCGTCGGTCATGGCTTCGACCAGGTAGAAGAAGTAGGCCGGGCCGGAGCCGGAGAGGGCGGTGCAGGCGTCCTGCTGGGACTCGGGGACCCGCAGGGTCTTGCCGACGGCGCCGAAGATCTCCTCGGCGTGGGCGAGGTGGCCGGCGGTGGCGTGGCTTCCGGCGCTGATGACCGACATGGCCTCGTCGACGAGGGCCGGGGTGTTGGTCATGACGCGGACGACGGGGGTGCCGGTGGCGAGGCGTTCCTCGAAGAAGGCGGTGGGGATGCCCGCGGCGCCGCTGATGACCAGGCGGTCGGCGGGGACGTGCGGGGCGAGTTCGTCGAGGAGGGTGCCCATGTCCTGCGGTTTGACCGTGAGGATCAGGGTGTCGGCGGTCTTCGCGGCTTCCTGGTTGGTGACCGGGGTGACCCCGTGGCGGGTGCGGAGTTCTTCGGCTCGTTCCTGGCGGCGGGCGGTGACCAGCAGGTCCCCGGGGGACCAGCCGGCGCGGATCATTCCGCTGAGCAGGGCTTCGCCGATCTTGCCGGTGCCGAGGACGGCGACTTTCTGGGTCATGGCTGTGGGTGCCCTCCGGGGGTGGGTCGTCCCTTGGCATCCTCGCATCCCCGGAGGCGGACGGGGGTCGGACGTCCAGTGGGCGGGACGTCCGCGTCGGGCCGGTCCGTCACGCCGTACGGCGTTTCAGCGTGGCCGCGCCGAGGATCAGGACCAGCAGGGCGCAGCCCGCGACGACCAGGGCGTCGAGGACGAAGGCGGTGGTCATGTCGGGGTGCCGGACGACCTCGTTCATGGCGTCCACGGCGTAGGACATGGGGAGGACGTCCGAGAGGGTCTCCAGGACCGGGTGCATGCTGTCGCGCGGGGTGAAGAGGCCGCAGAGCAGGAGCTGGGGGAAGATCACCGCCGGCATGAACTGGACCGCCTGGAACTCCGAGGCGGCGAAGGCCGAGACGAAGAGGCCGAGGGCGGTGCCGAGGAGCGCGTCGAGCAGGGCGACCAGGAGCAGCAGCCAGGGGCTGCCGATGACGTCGAGGCCGAGGAACCAGACGGCGAGGCCCGTGGCGAGGGCGGACTGGATGATCGCGAGGGTGCCGAAGGCGAGGGCGTAGCCGGCGATGAGGTCGCCCTTGCCGAGGGGCATGGCGAGGAGGCGTTCGAGGGTGCCGGAGGTGCGTTCGCGCAGCGTGGCGATCGACGTCACCAGGAACATCGTGATGAGCGGGAAGACCCCGAGGAGGGACGCGCCGATGTTGTCGAAGACATGTGCGCTGCCGTCGTAGACGTAGCGGAGCAGGAACAGCATCAGGCAGGGGACGAGCAGCATCAGCGCGATGGTGCGCGGGTCGTGGCGGAGCTGGCGCAGCACGCGGGCCGCGGTGGCGGTGGTGCGGGAGACGCCGAGGGCGCGTGCGGGGGCGGGGGTGCTCATCGGGTGGTCTCCTTCGTACGGCCCGCGGCGATCGCCTCGTCGACCAGGTGCAGGAAGGCCGCCTCGACGGTGTCCGAGCCGGTGCGGGCGCGCAGGGCGTCGGGGGTGTCGTCGGCGAGGATCTCGCCGGCCCGCATCAGGAGCAGGCGGTGGCAGCGCTCGGCCTCGTCCATGACGTGGGAGGAGATCAGCAGGGTGGCGCCGCGGTCGGCGGCGATGGCGTGGAAGAGGTTCCACAGGTCGCGGCGCAGGACGGGGTCGAGGCCGACGGTGGGTTCGTCGAGCACCAGGAGTTCGGGGGTGCCGAGGAGGGCCACGGCGAGCGAGACGCGGCTGCGCTGGCCGCCGGAGAGGTTGCCGGCGAGGGCGTCGGCTTGGCTGGTGAGGTCGACGTCGGCGATCGCGCGGCTGACGTCGTCGTGGCGGCGGCCCGCGGCGGACCGGCCGGGGTCGAGGATCGCGGCGAAGTAGTCGAGGTTCTGCCGGACGGTCAGGTCGTCGTAGACGGACGGGGCCTGGGTGACGTAGCCGATGCGGGTGCGCAGGGTGGGGTGGCCGGCGGGGCTGCCGAGGACGTCCAGGGTGCCGGTGACCTTGGCCTGGGTGCCGACGACGGCCCGCATCAGGGTCGACTTGCCGCAGCCGGAGGGGCCGAGGAGGCCGGTGATCTGTCCGTGCGGGACGGAGAAGTCCAGGCCGCGCAGGACGGTGCGGGGGCCTCGGACGACGGTGAGGTCCCGGGCCCGGACGGCCGGTTCCTCCGCGGGCCGGGAGGAGTAATTCATCATGTGATGAATACTCCTCCCGGCCCGCGGGCGGCGTCAAGCCGTTGGCGGCTGGGAGGTGGTCGCGAGGAGGAGGATGACGTCGTACGTCTCTTCGACGATGCCGTCCGGGAAGACGTCCAGGACATGCCGTCGCTCCTGGGCGAGGTAGGCCGCGCTGCGTTCCGCGTCCTGGGTCAGGAAGACCGAGTGGCTGCCGAGGTTGGCCAGGTGGGTGTCGAGGGGGACGTGCCGGCTCCAGCGCACGACGCGGCGGACGAGGTCGAGACGGCCGGTGGGGTCGGCGACGTGGGCGTGGATGTTGCGCTTCTCGGCGGAGAGGTCGAGGCCGAAGTGGCGGTCGGCGCGTGCGGACGCCTCCGCGATCCACGGCACGTCGTCCGCGCTGGTGTTCCACCAAAGGGCCAGTGCTCCGCCCGGCCGCAGGACGCGTACGGCCTCGGGGACGGCCCGGTCCGGGTCGGTCCAGTGCCAGGCCTGGGCGTAGGTGATCAGGTCGGCGCTGTGGCCGGTGAGGGGGAGGGCGTTGCCGTCGCCCCGGACGACCGGCACGCCGGGGAGGGTGCGGCGGAACTCGGCCGCCATGCCTGCGCCGGGCTCGACGGCGATGACGTCGGCGCCGCGCGCGTGCAGCCGGGCGGTCGCCATGCCCGTACCGGCGCCGACGTCCACGACCCGGGCGCCGGCCAGGGGCCGGCCGGTCAGCTCCTCGATCGCGTCGAAGAGGGCGGGCGGGTAGGAGGGGCGGCTGGCGGCGTACTGGGCGGCCGCGGCGTCGAAGGAGCGGGCGCGGGAGGCGCGGTCGGCGCTCGGTGTCGTCATACGGCCATGGTGGCCGGGCGGCGGTCGTGCCGGACAGGCCCTAGGAGCGGCGGCGCTTCCTGGACGGGTCGCCCGAGCGGCGGGTGGTGCGCTTCTCGTACTGCTCGCGGGCCGTCTCGTACTCCGCGCGGTGGAGCTTCTCGCCCGGGGCCTCGGTGAGGGAGCGGAGGAAGTGGGCGAGGAGGGAGCCGATGAAGCCGACGGCCAGCATGCCGCGGAGGGAGGCCTGCCGCTCGGGGTCGGGGCGGGTGGTGAAGGCGGACCAGGTGTGGCGGAAGGCGAGTGCGCTGCAGACCGCGAACATCACGACCATGAGGAGCGTGACGAAGCCGCCGATGTCCGCGATCCGGAGCCCCTGGTAGGCGAGGCGCAGCACGAAGCAGGAGACCGCCGCGGCGGCCAGGTAGCCGGCCGCGGCGCCGGCGCGGCGGACGGCGTAGCCGCCGGAGTGGTCGACCCAGGTCGTGCCGAAGAAGCGGATGGGTTCGGGGCGGGGGCCGGCGGAGGTGTCCGGGACGCCGTTCGTGCGGTTCTCTTCTGCGCTCACGGGTCGATTGTGACTCCTCCCCCGCGCGACCGCGGGAGCCCCCCGCCCCATCCCGGCGGCCGGCGCCGACGGCGACCGGCGAGGACAGTGCCTAGCAGCGGGAGGCGACGTACCCGTCGCTGCCGGTGCGGATGTAGGCGTCGGAGACGTACTGGCCGCTGCCGATGTTGTCCCAGATGTTCGAGGTGCCGTACGGGCCCGTCACCCAGGTGCCCGGCGTCTGGCAGTTGATCCGGACCCAAGCCCCCTCGGACAGGACGCGGACGACCGAGTAGCCGGTGCCGGGACCGCTGCGGACGTTCAGCTGGTAGCCGGGCGCCACCGGATAGGAACTCGCCAGCGCGGCCGCCGTGGCCGTGTTCTCCGCCGCGCCCGCGACGTCCCCGGCGGTCCCTTCGGTGACGTCCCCGCCCGTGGCGTCCTCGGTCTGCTCGACAGACATGGAAAAACCTCCCCCGTTGCACCCCACGACCGACCGTCATGGGGTCCCGTTGATTCCCCTGCGACGACTCATGAAACACCAGTTCTTTCCCCGCACGCGGAGACGGGCACGCCGCCTCGGTCCCGCACACACCATCGACTAGGCTCCGAGCGTCGCGCGCGCGGACGAACAGCACGGGGGTGGTTCCATGGCGTCGCAGCGGAACGCCGGAGCGGGTGCCGAAGCGGAACTTCCCGAGTACGCCGGTCACTACCGTCTGGAGTCCTGTCTGGGTGCCGGGGGCATGGGCGTCGTGCATCTGGCCCGCAGCACCTCGGGCATGCGGGTCGCGGTGAAGGTCGTACACGCCCGCTACGCCATGGACCCCGAGTTCCGGGGCCGTTTCCGGCAGGAGGTGGCCGCCGCGCGACGGGTGAGCGGGGCCTTCACGGCACCTGTCGTCGACGCCGACCCCGACGGCGGACGCCCTTGGATGGCCACCCTCTACATCCCCGGTCCGACCCTCTCCGAACAGGTGAAGCGCAACGGCCCCATGGACCCGGATCAGTCGCGTCGGCTGATGGCCGGGCTCGCCGAGGCACTGCGGGACATCCACCGGGTCGGTGTCGTGCACCGGGACCTGAAGCCGAGCAACGTGCTGCTCGCCGACGACGGGCCCAAGGTCATCGACTTCGGGATCTCCCGGCCCACGGACAGCGAACTGCGCACCGAGACCGGGAAGTTGATCGGCACGCCGCCGTTCATGGCGCCCGAGCAGTTCCGGCGCCCCCGTGAAGTGGGCCCCGCCGCCGACATGTTCGCCCTCGGGTCGCTCATGGTGCACGCGACGACGGGGCGCGGCCCCTTCGACTCCGACAGCCCCTACGTCGTCGCCTACCAGGTCGTCCACGACGACCCCGACCTGACGGGCGTGCCGGAGTCCCTCACGCCCCTGGTGCTGCGGTGTCTGGCCAAGGAGCCCGACGAACGGCCCACGCCGGACGAGCTGATGCGGGAACTGCGGTCGGTGTCGGCGGCGTACGACACTCAGGTGTTCCTGCCGGCGCAACGGACCGCGGGGACAGCGGAGTCGGCCGGAGCTCGGGAGGTGTCGGAGGCGCGGGAGACGTCCGACGCCCGGGAGGAGGCCGCTGCCGAACCCGGTGCGGACGCGCCCTCGAAGCGGTCCGCGCGGCGTCCGGGGCGGCGGGCGGCCCTGGTGGCCGGGGTGCTGTGCGTCGCCGTGCTCGGCGGGCTCACCGCGCTCCAGGTGTTCGACGACACGTCACCGCCGCGCCGGACCAGCGCCGTGCAGAGCACGCCGGCCGGCTCCGGCGCGTGGGAGGCGGTGCCCGCCTCGGAGGACAGCGGCGTGCCCCAGTGCACGTACGGGGCCGGGAAGCTGCTCTGCGCGGTGCCCGGTCTGGTCCTCGCCCTCGATCCGGCCGACGGCCGCACCGTGTGGCGGCACGACGTCGCCCCGGGGTCGACGCGCAGCGAACCGCCGGTCCTGTCCGGCGGTCTGCTCCAGCCCTCCCTCGACCGGATCGGCGATCTGGAGGCACTCGACCCGGCCACGGGCGAGCCGGTGTGGCAGCAGGACACGCCCGCCTACGACGGGGTGCGGGCGGTCGGCGACACCCTCCTGCTGACCCGCGCCGACGGGATGGTCACGGGTGTGGACAGCGCCTCGGGCGAGACCAGGTGGTCCCACCGGATCCCCGGCCAGGCCGTGCCCTACTTCACCTCGTTCGACGAGGAGTCGGAGAGGCCGTCGGCCTACGCGACGAGCCCGTCCGCGGACGGGAGCGGCACCCGTGTCACCGCGGTCGACCCGGCGACGGGGGACGTGCGGTGGGACGCCGAGCTGGAGGGGGCACTGACGCCCGTGGGAGCGGCGGACGGGCATGTGTACCTCGTCGCCGACGGCGTCGTCCAGGGGGACGCCGGGGCCGTGGTCCGGTTCACGCCGGGCACCGGGGACAGCCGGCGCGTGACGCTGCCCGTGCCGGTCCCGCAGGCCGCGGCCGGCGTACACGGCGACACCGTGTACCTCATGGGGGCGGGCGGGTCTCTCGCGGCCGTCGACATGGCGGCCGGCAAGCAGCGGTGGCGGCTGGAGACGGGGGTGAGCCGGGGCTCGGTGCCCGTCTCCGACGGACGGCACGTGTACGTCACCGCTCCCGACGGACGGCTGCTCGGCGTCGACGCCCGCAAGGGCAGGCTGCTCGGACAGACCCGGCCGCGGCTCGGACCCGAGTCCGACCGTGTCCCCGGGTCACTGGCCGAGCCCGTCCTCGCGGGTGACCACGTCTACGCGGGCGCCCCCGACGGCACCGTGTTCGGTGTGCCGGGGAGCGATCCCGCCGCCTGGTGATCCCGCGGGCGGTCAGCCCAGCTTGCTGACGTCGCGGACCGCGCCCTTGTCGGCGCTGGTGGCCATCGCCGCGTACGCCTTCAGCGCCGCCGAGACCTTGCGGTCGCGGTTCTTCGGGGCGTACCGGCCGTCGAGGGCCTGCTCCCGGCGGGTGAGCTCGGCGTCGTCCACCAGCAGCTCGATCGCGCGGTTCGGGATGTCGATGCGGATCCGGTCGCCGTCCTCGACCAGGGCGATGACGCCGCCGGAGGCCGCCTCCGGGGAGGCGTGGCCGATGGACAGGCCGGACGTGCCGCCGGAGAAGCGGCCGTCGGTGATCAGGGCGCAGGCCTTTCCGAGGCCGCGGCCCTTCAGGTACGAGGTCGGGTAGAGCATCTCCTGCATGCCGGGGCCGCCCTTGGGGCCCTCGTAGCGGATGACGACGACGTCGCCCTCCTTCACCTGCTGGGTGAGGATCTTCTCGACGGCCTCCTCCTGCGACTCGCAGACCACCGCGGGACCCTCGAAGGTCCAGATGGACTCGTCGACGCCGGCCGTCTTCACGACACAGCCGTCGACCGCCAGGTTGCCGCGCAGCACGGCGAGGCCGCCGTCCGCGGAGTAGGCGTGCTCGGCGGAGCGGATGCAGCCGCCCTCGGCGTCGTCGTCCAGGGAGTCCCAGCGCTCGGACTGGGAGAAGGCCTCCGCCGAGCGCACGCATCCGGGAGCGGCGTGCCACAGCTCGACCGCCTCCTGGGAGGGAGAGCCGCCGCGCACGTCCCAGGTCTTCAGCCAGTCGGCCAGCGACGGGCTGTGCACGGAGTGCACGTCCTCGTTGAGCAGGCCCGCGCGGTGCAGTTCGCCGAGGAGGGCGGGGATGCCGCCGGCGCGGTGCACGTCCTCCATGTAGTACGTGCGGTCCTTGGCGACGTTCGGGGCGACCTTGGCCAGGCAGGGGACGCGCCGCGAGAGGGCGTCCATCTCGGTGAGGCCGTAGGGGACGCCCGCCTCCTGGGCGGCCGCCAGCAGGTGCAGGATCGTGTTGGTGGAGCCGCCCATCGCGATGTCGAGCGCCATGGCGTTCCCGAAGGCCGCGGCGGTGGCGATGTTGCGGGGCAGGACCGAGTCGTCGTCCTGCTCGTAGTAGCGGCGGGTCAGGTCCAGCACCGTGCGGGCGGCGTTCTCGTAGAGCGCCTTGCGGGCGGTGTGGGTGGCCAGGACCGAGCCGTTGCCGGGGAGGGAGAGGCCGATGGCCTCGGTGAGGCAGTTCATCGAGTTGGCGGTGAACATGCCGGAGCAGGAGCCGCAGGTCGGACAGGCGTTCTCCTCGATGCGGAGGATGTCCGCGTCGGAGATCTTGTCGTTGACCGCCTCCGACATCGCGTCGACCAGGTCCAGCGTGCGCACCGTGCCGTCGACCAGGGTGGCGCGGCCGGACTCCATGGGGCCGCCGGAGACGAAGACCGTCGGGATGTTCAGCCGCAGGGCGGCGTTGAGCATGCCCGGGGTGATCTTGTCGCAGTTGGAGATGCAGATCAGGGCGTCGGCGCAGTGCGCCTCGACCATGTACTCCACGCTGTCCGCGATCAGGTCGCGGGAGGGCAGCGAGTACAGCATGCCGCCGTGGCCCATGGCGATGCCGTCGTCGACGGCGATGGTGTTGAACTCGCGCGGGATGCCGCCGGCCGCGGTCACCGCCTCGCTGACGATGCGGCCGACGGGGGCCAGATGGGTGTGGCCCGGCACGAACTCGGTGAAGCTGTTGGCGACCGCGATGATCGGCTTGCGGCCGATGTCCGCACCCGGTACACCGGAGGCGCGCATAAGGGCGCGGGCGCCCGCCATGTTGCGGCCGTGGGTGACTGTGCGGGACCTCAGCTCGGGCATCGTCGCTCGCTCCTTCGGAGAGTTATGACTGTCGTCGAGCGTACGCCGGTCATCCAGTGGGCGGGACGCGACGTCCGGGATACGGGACGGATGTCTCAGCCGGGGGAGGCTCTCAGCGCCCGGTGAGGTGTCCCTGGACCACCGGCGCCACCCGTTCGACGATCCGTTCCGCGTCCGCCGAGGCCAGCGGCTCCATCCTGATCACGTACCGGATCATCAGGACCCCGACCAGCTGGGCGGCGGCCAGTTCGGCGCGCAGCTCGGCGTCGGGGAGGTCGAGCTGTCCGGCGATCCGGCGCAGCACCTGGCCGGCGATCAGCCGGCGGAAGACCCCGGCCGCGGTCTCGTTGTTCACGGCGGAGCGGACGATCGCCAGCAGCGGGACCCGGGTGACCGGGCTCTCCCAGAGCCCGATGATCATGCGGGTCATGCGCTCACCCGCCTCGTCCGGCGGGCCCTCGAGCACCGCGTCCGCCCCGGCCAGCGCCGGGGCGAAGGCGACCTCGACGGCGGCCTCGAACACCTGCTCCTTGGTGCCGAAGTAGTGGTGCACCAGGGCGGAGTCGACGCCGGCCGCCTTGGCGATGCCCCGGACGGACGTCTTCTCGTATCCGCGTACCGAGAACTCCTCGCGGGCCGCGTCGAGGATGCGGTCCCGGGTGCCGGCGGACTCGGTGCGCGGGGGGCGGCCGCGGCGCCGGGCGGTGCCGTCACCGGGCGCGGAGGCGCCGGCGCTGTCGCCCGCGGTGGCTCCGGTCATGACCGCGGTACCTTCAGCGCGGAGGCCAGGTGCAGGCGGGCGAAGGCCAGCGCCTCCGCCAGATCGGCCTCGCGCTCCGCGCCGGACATCGCGCGGCGGGTGTTGACCTCGATGACGACATGGCCGTCGAAGCCGCTCAGCGCCAGGCCCTCCAGCACCTCGGCGCAGGGCTGGTCGCCGCGGCCGGGCACCAGGTGCTCGTCCTTGGCCGACCCCCTGCCGTCGGCGAGGTGGACGTGGCCGAGGCGGTCGCCCATGCGGTCGACCATCCGCAGAGTGTCGGTGCGGGAGGTCGAGGCGTGGCTGAGGTCGATCGTGAAGTGGCGGTAGTCCTCTTTGGTGACGTCCCAGTCGGGTGCGTACGCGAGCATCTCGCGGTCGCGGTAGCGCCAGGGGTACATGTTCTCCACCGCGAACCGCACGTCGGTCTCGTTCGCCATCCGCCAGACGCCGTCCACGAAGTCCCGCGCGTACTGCCGCTGCCAGCGGAAGGGGGGATGGACGACGACCGTGCCGGCGCCGAGCTTCTCGGCGGCGGCCCGGGCCCGCTGGAGCTTGGTCCACGGGTCGGTGGACCACACGCGCTGCGTGATGAGCAGGCAGGGCGCGTGGACGGCCAGGACGGGGATGCGGTGGTAGTCGCTGAGTCTGCGCAGGGCCTCGATGTCCTGGCTGACCGGGTCGGTCCACACCATGACCTCGACGCCGTCGTACCCGAGGCGCGCGGCGATCTCGAAGGCCGTCGCCGTCGACTCCGGGTAGACGGAGGCCGTCGACAGGGCGACCTTCGCATCCGGGATGCGGACTACGTCCCTTGGTTCTGCCACGAGCCTCAGGTTACGGGGTGGGGTCGGGTGGGTGCGGGGTCCCCGTTCGCCGTTGTGGTGTTTGCCATAGGCGGCGGGCCGCTATCCCTGGTCCATGTGATCCAGCCTGCGGAGGATCACGCCCTCGCGCAGCGCCCAGGGGCAGATCTCCAGGCGCTCCACGCCGAACAGGTCCATGGCGCCCTCCGCGACCAGGGCCCCGGCGACCAGCTGGCCCGCCCGGCCGTCGGAGACCCCGGGCAGTTCGGCGCGCTCGTCGGTGGTCATGGCGGCGAGCCTCGGCACCCAGCCCTCCAGGGACTCCCGCTTCAGCTCGCGCTGGACGTAGAGGCCCTCGGCGGAGCCGGGGGCACCGGCGATCCGGGCGAGCTGCTTGAACGTCTTGGAGGTGGCCACCACGTGGTCGGGCGCGCCGAGGCGGCTGAACTCGCCGACGGTGCGGGCTATCTCGGTCCGCACATGGCGGCGCAGCGCCCGTACGTCCTCCGGCGCGGGCGGGTCGCCGGGCAGCCGGGCGGCGCTGAGGCGGCCGGCGCCCAGCGGCAGCGACACCGCGGCGTCGGGCTCCTCGTCCATGCCGTAGGCGATCTCCAGGGAGCCGCCGCCGATGTCGATGACGAGCAGATTCCCCGCCGACCAGCCGAACCAGCGGCGGGCGGCGAGGAAGGTGAGCCTGGCCTCCTCCGCGCCGCTGAGGACCTGCAGCTCGACGCCGGTCTCCTCGCGCACGCGGGTGAGGACGTCGTCGGCGTTCTCCGCCTCGCGCACCGCGGAGGTCGCGAACGGCAGCAGCTCCTCGACGCCCTTGTCCTCGGCGGCCTGCAGCGCCTCGTGGACGACCGCGATCAGCCTGTCGACCCCGTCGGCGCCGATGGCCCCGTCGTCGTCGAGGAGCTGGGCGAGGCGCAGTTCCGTCTTGTGCGAGTGCGCGGGCAGCGGGCGCGCGCCGGGGTGCGCGTCCACCACCAGCAGATGCACCGTGTTCGAACCCACGTCGAGGACACCGAGTCTCATGTACGGAACGCTACTGCCCGGCGCGCGGTGCGACGGCCGTTCCGCGGTGGCCGAGCCGGTCCCCGCTGCGGGCGCGGGCGTCTTACCCTGGACGGGTGCCAAAGACGAAAAAGGCGAAGGCCGAAAAGCCGGACAAGAAGGCCAAGAAGGACAAGAAGGACAAGAAGGCCGGGCCGGCCGAGGGTTCTTCGCGAGTGACCGCACCGGTGGCGGCTCCGCAGACGCCGGGAAGGGGTCCGGTGGACGACGAGAAGGGCCTCGACTTCGCGCGGGCCTGGGTGGAGTTTCCCGATCCGGCGGACGAGGAGCAGGTCTTCCGCTGCGATCTGACATGGCTGACCTCTCGCTGGAACTGCATCTTCGGCAGCGGCTGCCAGGGCATCCAGGCGGGCCGCGCGGACGACGGCTGCTGCACCCTGGGGGCCCACTTCTCCGACGAGGAGGACGAGAAGCGGGTCGCCGGGCATGTGGCGAGGCTCACGCCCGACATCTGGCAGCACCACGCGGAGGGCACGGAGAACGGCTGGGTGTCCGAGGACGAGGACGGCGACCGTCAGACCCGTCCCTTCCAGGGTTCGTGCATCTTCCAGAACCGGCCGGGCTTCGCGGGCGGCATGGGCTGCTCGCTGCACATCCTCGCCCTCAAGGAGGGCCGCGAGCCGCTGGAGACCAAGCCCGACGTGTGCTGGCAGCTGCCGGTCCGGCGGACCTACGACTGGATCGACCGGCCCGACGAGACACGGGTGCTGCAGGTGTCGATCGGGGAGTACGACCGGCGGGGCTGGGGCCCGGGCGGTCACGACCTGCACTGGTGGTGCACCTCGGCCACCTCGGCGCACGGCGCCGGGGACCCGGTGTACGTCTCCTACCGCGCGGAGCTGACCGAGCTGATGGGCAAGGCGGGCTACGACCGGCTGGTCGAGCTGTGCGAGGAGCGGCTGGCCTCGCAGCTGCCCCTGCTGGCCCCGCACCCGGCGGACCCCGCCTGACACCGGCTCGCGGGCCCGGACGGGCCTCAGGAGGTGACCGGGCCCGGGGTGCCGTCGCCGGGGGGGCGGCGGGGGCTCCTCCTCCGGGCCGGTCGTGACCGGGCCGGACGGGCTGGGGCCGGTGGGGGTCGGGCCGCCCGTCGTGGGGTCCGGGCCGGACGGGGGCGTCGAGTCCCCCGGCGCGGGCTCCGAGGGCGCCGGTGCGGTGGGCGTCGGCTCCGGACCGGACGAGGACGGCGGGGGCTCGCTCGGGGTGCCGGGGTGCGCCGTGCCCGGAGCCCCGGGGCGGCCGGAGGGCGGGCCGCCGGCCGGGGCGGGGCCGTACCCCTCGATGGTCACGGCGGAACCGGCGGGCGAGACCGCGACGGTCGCGCTCCAGTGGCCGGACGGCTCGCGCAACTGGTCGACGTACACCCGGACCGTCACCGACTCGCCGGGGGCGAGCCTGCCCGAGGACCGGCTGAGGTAGAGCCAGGACGCTCCCGTAGACATGGACCAGCGGACCGGTTCGGCGCCCGTCGCGGTCAGGGTGACCAGCGTGGTGTCGCCGCTGCGGTCGGCCGTGACGCCCAGCGCGGCGGCGCCCTCGCGCCCGGCCCCGGTGACGCTCACCACCTCCACGGTGACGTCCGGCTCGCCGTCCTCGCCGAAGCCCGTTCCCGGCCGGGTGCTCGCGTTGCCGGTGTTCTCGTAGCCGCCCCCTCCCTCGGCTCCGAGGTCGACCGTGCCGCCGTCCTCCCGCGCGGAGGCCGCGCGGGAGTCCTGGGCCTCGCCCACGGGCGTGCCCCGGTAGGCGGCCCACAGGGCGAGCACCGGCGCGGCGACGACGGTGGCGACCACCGTCGTCGTGACGGCACGGGCGCGCAGCCGGTCCCGCCGGGCGACCCGGTCCCTGGCGTCCACCGGGAAGCCGCGCCGGTCGAAGCGGGGCGCGGCGCCCCGCGCGCGGGGCGGGTGCGCCAGGGCGGCGTGCAGGTCCGCGCCGGGCGCCGGCAGGACGGGCAGCTCGTCCGGTGTGACGCTGGTGCCGGGCCAGCGGCCCGGCAGGGCCCGCTCCGCGGTACGGCGGCAGCGCGGGCAGTCGTCGACGTGCCGGACGAGTTCGCGGCGCAGGGTGGCGCTGAGCACCAGCCGCCGGTCGCCGGTGAGGTGCGCCACGCCCGGGCAGGCGCCGGTCTCCACGACGGCGAGCGCCGCGCGGGTGCGTTCCACCTCACAGGCCGCCGAAGCGAGCAGCTCGCGCGCGGCGGCCGCCTGGATGCCGAGGACGGCGGCGACCTGGGGCGCGGCGAGACGGTGGCGCACCGCGAGTTCGAGCGCCTCGCGCTGCTCGGGTGTGGTGCCGGCGGCCTCCGGCCAGGCCAGCTCGGCCAGTTCGCCGCGCCGCCGCTCCCTGACCTCCTCGGAGACGGCCGGTGCGGCCGCGTCCCCGGCCGTCCGCTGCCGGCCGGGGCGGCCCGCGGCGTGGCCGGCCGGCCGCTTCTGCCGGGCCTCGGCGAGCCTGCGCAGACACGCCCAGCGGGCCAGCGCGTACAGCCAGGCCTTGCGGTCCCCGGGGTCGCCCGGGGCGGTCCGGGCGCGGCGTTCCGCGAGCGTGAGGATGTCGGCCAGGGCGGCGGTCGCCGCGTCGTGGTCGCACAGCACGGACAGGCAGTAGGTGAACAGGCCGTCCAGATGGGGCTCGTAGCGGGTGGCCGGCCGCTGTGCCAGGGTGCGCGCGGCCCCGCGGTCACGCACTTCCCGGTGCGTCCGGTGTGCTCCGGTCATACGGGTCGAGGTCTCCGGGCCACTGCTCGTCATCCGGCGACCGTAGGCGGCGCGGGGCGGCGCTTTCCGGCACCCTGAGCACATTTAATCCGTACGGGTGAAACGATCCCTCTATCGGGTACAGGAACCTTTCGCTGCCCCGTGAGCTGCGCTCTCCGCCGGGCCGCCGCCCCGGGGGCGCGCTCCCGTTGTCAGAGGGTGCCGTTACCTTTTGCTGCATGGCTGCCCGTACCAAGAGCTCCAAGGACCGCCCGTCCTACCGCTGCACCGAGTGCGGCTGGCAGACGGCCAAGTGGCTCGGGCGCTGCCCCGAGTGCCAGGCCTGGGGGACGGTCGAGGAGTACGGCGCGCCCGCGGTCCGTACGACGACGCCCGGGCGGGTCACCACCTCCGCCCTGCCCATCGGCCAGGTCGACGGCCGTCAGGCCACCGCCCGCTCCACCGGCGTGCCCGAGCTGGACCGGGTGCTCGGCGGCGGCCTGGTGCCCGGCGCGGTGGTACTGGTCGCGGGTGAGCCGGGTGTGGGCAAGTCCACGCTGCTGCTGGACGTGGCGGCCAAGTCGGCGAGCGCCGAGCACCCCACGCTGTACGTGACCGGGGAGGAGTCGGCGAGCCAGGTCCGGCTGCGCGCGGACCGCATCCACGCCATCGACGACCATCTCTACCTGGCCGCCGAGACGGATCTGTCCGCCGTGCTCGGCCACTTGGACGCGGTGAAGCCGTCGCTGCTGATCATGGACTCGGTGCAGACGGTGGCGTCCCCGGAGATCGACGGCGCCCCGGGCGGCATGGCCCAGGTGCGCGAGGTGGCGGGCGCGCTGATCCGGGCCTCCAAGGAGCGCGGGATGTCCACGCTCCTGGTGGGCCACGTCACCAAGGACGGCGCGATCGCCGGGCCCCGTCTGCTGGAACACCTGGTGGACGTCGTGCTGCACTTCGAGGGCGACCGGCACGCGCGGCTGCGCCTGGTGCGCGGGGTGAAGAACCGCTACGGCACGACGGACGAGGTCGGCTGCTTCGAACTGCACGACGAGGGCATCACGGGCTTGGCGGACCCGAGCGGACTTTTCCTGACCAGACGTGCCGAACCGGTCCCCGGCACCTGTCTGACCGTCACCCTGGAGGGCCGCCGCCCCCTGGTCGCCGAAGTGCAGGCGCTCACGGTCGACTCGCAGATCCCCTCCCCCCGGCGCACCACCTCCGGTCTGGAGACCTCGCGCGTGTCGATGATGCTCGCGGTGCTGGAACAGCGCGGCCGCATCAGCGCCTTGGGCAAACGGGACATCTACTCCGCGACGGTCGGCGGGGTGAAGCTCTCGGAGCCGGCCGCGGACCTGGCCGTCGCGCTCGCGCTGGCGTCGGCGGCGAGCGACACCCCACTGCCGAAGAACCTGGTCGCGATCGGCGAGGTCGGCCTGGCCGGCGAGGTGAGACGGGTCACGGGCGTGCAGCGCAGGCTCGCCGAGGCCCACCGTCTGGGCTTCACGCACGCCCTGGTTCCGGGCGATCCGGGCAAGGTCCCGCCGGGCATGAAGGTGCTGGAAGTGGCGGACATAGGGGACGCGCTGCAGGTTCTTCCCCGCTCCCGTCGCCGAGACGCCCCACGGGACGAGGAGCAGCGCCGGTAGACTTTGCCCAGGTCTCGCCCGTCCGTACGAACCGGGGGCGCCCAGAACCTGCGACGGAGGAGTGCAGTGGCAGCCAACGACCGGGCAGGAGCTCCCGGAAAGTCCGGTGGGAGTGCCGGTTCCGATGGCCTGATGCGCGCCTCGCTGAGCGCCGTGGCACCCGGCACCCATCTCCGTGACGGCCTGGAGCGCGTGCTCCGCGGCAACACCGGCGGCCTCATCGTCCTCGGATTCGACAAGACCGTCGAGACGCTCTGCAGCGGCGGTTTCGTGCTGGACGTCGAGTTCACCGCGACCCGGCTGCGCGAACTGTGCAAGCTGGACGGCGGCATCGTCCTGTCGTCCGACCTGTCCAAGATCCTGCGGGCCGGCGTCCAGCTGGTGCCGGACCCCACCATCCCCACCGAGGAGACCGGCACCCGGCACCGCACCGCCGACCGCGTCTCCAAGCAGGTCGGCTTCCCCGTCGTCTCGGTGTCGCAGTCGATGCGCCTGATCGCGCTGTACGTCGACGGCCACCGCCGGGTCCTGGAGGACTCGGCGGCGATCCTGTCCCGTGCCAACCAGGCGCTGGCCACCCTGGAGCGCTACAAGCTCCGCCTCGACGAGGTGGCCGGCACGCTGTCGGCGCTGGAGATCGAGGACCTGGTGACCGTCCGGGACGTCTCCGCGGTCGCGCAGCGGCTGGAGATGGTGCGCCGCATCGCCACTGAAATCGCCGAATACGTGGTCGAACTGGGCACCGACGGCCGTCTCCTCGCCCTCCAGCTCGACGAGTTGATCGCGGGCGTGGAGCCGGAGCGCGAGCTGGTCGTGCGGGACTACGTGCCCGAGCCCACCGCCAAGCGCTCCCGCACGGTCGACGAGGCCCTGCACGAACTGAACGCGCTCCCCCAGGCGGAGCTCCTGGAACTGCCGACGGTCGCCCGCGCCCTGGGCTACACCGGCTCACCGGAGACGCTGGACTCCGCGGTGTCCCCGCGCGGCTTCCGCCTGCTGGCGAAGGTGCCGAGGCTGCCGGGCGCGATCATCGACCGGCTGGTGGAGCACTTCGGCGGGCTGCAGAAGCTGCTCGCGGCCAGTGTGGACGATCTGCAGACGGTGGACGGGGTCGGCGAGGCGCGGGCGCGCAGCGTGCGCGAGGGGCTGTCCCGCCTGGCGGAGAGCTCGATCCTCGAGCGGTACGTCTAGGGAACCGCCCGCTCGGCCGCGGGCGGCCAGGGCCTGTCGCGCCCTAGTCCGCCTCCAGCACGAACGACGTCCGCACCTTCTCGAACCCCGGCGCCTTCGCCTCCACCAGGTAGGTGCCCGCACCGGCCGCCCCCGCCTTCGGCGTCGCGCACTCCGGCGCGCTCGCCTTGCGGTCCCACTTCACGGTGTAGGTGATGCTGTCCTCCGCCGGCACCCGGAACACCAGGCTCCGCGCACCCTTCGGGCAGTCGTCGGACGCCCAGTACGGGTCGTCGCCGTTCGCCGGAGTGATCGTCAACACCGCGCTCTCCGGCCCGAGATCGACCTTGCAGTCGCTGCCGGAGACGTTCCGCGCGGTGAGCAGGAACGTGGGCGTCTGTCCCGGCTCGTAGGCGTTGCGGGAGCTGCGCAGAGTGAACTTGACCGCGTTTGCCGAGCACTTGGCCAGCGAGGAGCCCGAACCGGCCGGCAGCGCGTCGCCCGCGCCGACCCCGGCCGACGTGCCGCCTCCGGAGCCGCCGCCCGCGCCGTCGCCGGCACCACCGCCCGAGCCTTCGCCGCCACCGGAGTCCGCCGGGTCGCCGTTGGCCCCGTCGTCACCGGACCCCGACGACGAGCCACCCGACCCGTCCGAGCCGCCCGGCTCGTCGGAACCGTCGGATCCGCCGTCCCCCGACTCGTCGCGCCCGCCGGGCGCCTGACTGATCGCCGGCCCAGAACCGGACGGACCCGGGGTGATGGAGGGCACGGGATTCTTGCCGTTCGCACCGTTCTCGCCGTCGCCGCCGCCACCGCCGCCGGAGAGGACGACCCAGGTGATCAACAACGCCAACAAGGCCAGCACGGACAGCAGTACGGCCCTCCGACGCCAGTAGATCGTGGAGGGAAGCGGCCCGACCGGATTGCGCAGAGATCCCACGGCGCAAACTGTACGAGAGATCGGCACGTTCGCCCGTCCCACCCGCCGCTCCGCGCACAACTTTTCCGGATCATCATCCCGGTAACCGCCGTACCACCCCTGTCTTTCGTCAGGTACGGCACGCGACGATCGCGGGGTGTGACCGTATCGCCACCTCGCCTACCGTGCGTGACCATGGACTTCGTGGACAGCGGGCTCTACCGCGGCATCACCGACTACGCGCACGACACCCCCGCGTGGGTGCGGCTCACCGCCGAGATCGGGACGGAGGCCGGACTGCTGGTGTTCGTCGCGCTGTTCGTGGCCGGCTGGTGGCGGGCCCGGCACTCCGGCACCCGCACCTTCGCGATCGCGGTACTTGCACCTCTGGCCACTGCCGTGGCGTACGTCTGCAGTGAGGTGCTCAAGTCCTGGGTGACGGAGGAGCGTCCGTGCCGGGCCGTCACCGGGGCCGCTCCGCCGCTGGTGGAGTGCCCGCCGCACGGCGACTGGTCCTTCCCGAGCAACCACGCCACGATCGCGGGCGCGTCGGCCCTCGCACTGGTCCTGGTCCGGCGCGCACTCGTGCTGCTGACCGCCCCGCTGGCCCTGCTCATGGCGTTCTCCCGGGTGTTCGTCGGCGTGCACTACCCGCACGACGTGGCGGCGGGGCTGCTGCTGGGCGCGGTCGTCGCCCTCGCCGTCGTACGTCTCGGCACCCGTCCGGCGATCCGGCTCGCGGAGGCCGTGCGCGCCTCGTCGGCGCCCGCCGCGCGGTGGCTCACCGGGCCGGGACCGCGACCCGCGGCCCCCGCCGTGCCCCCGTACGCCGTGCACCGGCACCGCTGAGGGCGCTCATCCCGCCACCAGGCCCGCCTCATGGGCGACGATCGCCGCCTGTACGCGATTGCGCACGCCGAGCCGGTCCAGGACCGCGCTGACGTACGCCTTCACCGTGCCCTCGACAAGATGCAGCCGGGCGGCGATCTCCGGATTGGACAGTCCCGCTCCGACCAGGCCGAGGACCTCGCGTTCGCGCGGGCTCAGCACCGCCACGCGCTCCCGCGCCCCGGCCTCCCGGGCGAGCCGGCCGGCGCCGTCGGCCCCGCCGAGTCCCTCGATGACGTACCGGGCCACCTTGGGCGAGAGGAAGGCCGCGCCGCCCGCCACCGCCCGCACCCCCGCGATGAGTTCGTACGGGTCCCCGGACTTCAGCAGGAAGCCGGTGGCGCCGCCGCCCAGGGCGCGGGCCACATAGGAGCGTTCGGAGAACGTGGTGAGCATGGCGACGGCCGTGCCGGGGACGGCGCGGACGATCTCCTCGGCGGCCGCGAGCCCGTCCAGGCGGGGCATCCGGATGTCGAGCAGCGCCACGTCGGGACGGTGCGCCCGCGCCAGGTCGACCGCCTCGCGGCCGTCGCCCGCCTCGGCGACCACCTCCGTCTCGCCGCTGCTCCCCAGGATGGCGCGCACCCCGGCGCGCACCATCGCCTCGTCGTCGGCCAGCAGGACTCGGATCACGGTGCGAACTCCTCGTATTCCTCCCGCACTTCGCCGGACGTGCCGACACGCGGGATCACGTTCTTGGCGACCAGGCGCCCCTGGTCGTCGAAGCAGAGCCGGAAGTGGTCGACGGAGACGAAGAGCTCGCCGCTCGCGCGGTAGTAGCGGCAGTCGGCTCCGACGGGCGGTGCGGGCGCGCGTTCCGCCGGCGGGTCCTGGACGCGCAGGTCGGGCAGCACCGGCTCGGCCTCCGCGACCGGTGTGCCCAGGCGCAGTGCGGCGTACGCGGCGGGCTCCAGCACCGAGTGCGTCTCGGAGTACGCGTACCAGGCGAAGGCGACGCCGACCAGGACGGCGCCCGCGCCGGCGGCGGCACCGAGACCGGCGGCGACACGGCGGCGGGCCCGGGTGAAGGGGGCGGAGGCGGCGCGGGGCGGCCCGGCGGCCGTGGCCGCCCGTGCGGGGACGTGCGCCCGGACGCGGAAGCCGTCGCCGTGCGGACCCGCCTCGAAGGTGCCGCCCACCGCGGTGACGGCGGCGCGCAGTCCGCGCAGCCCCGAGCCGCCTCCGGGGGCGGGCGAACCCGGCCCGGCCGGCTTCCCGTTGGTGACGGTGACGGCCGCTCCCCCTACGTCGTCCCCCGTCACCTCCACGACGACGGGCGCGCCCGGTGCGTGCCGAGCCGCGTTGGTCAGCGCCTCCCTCGCCACCCGGTGCAGCAGCCGCTCGGCGACCGTGCCCGTGGCCACCGCCGTGTCCGGCCCGCCGTTCTCCCAGCGCACGGGCAGTCCCGACTCGGCTGCCCGGGCGACGAGTTGTTCGACGTTCTCGCCGGCCGGGCCGAGCGGCGCGGGCTCGTCGTCGTCCTCCCGCAGGACGCCGATGATGCGGTGCAGCCGGTCCGTGGCGTCGGCGGCGGCCACGCGCAGGTCGGCCGCGGCTGCCCGGTGGTGGCCGGGGAGGTCGGGGGCGACCTGGAGGGCGCCCGCGCGCAGGGCGATCAGGCTCAGCTCGTGGCCCAGGGAGTCGTGCATGTCCTGGGCGATCCTGGCCCGCTCGCGCAGCCGGGCGCGTTCCCCGGCGAGGCGCTGCTCCTCCTCCAGCCGGGCCGCCCGCTGCCAGCCCGCCTCGGTGAGCGCGCGGCTCTGCCGCCAGTACCGCCCGCCGAGCCAGGGCAGGACGCCGCCGAAGAGGAGGGTGCCGGTCATCACCAGCCACCCGGGCACCGGGTCGGGGCCCGCGACCGCGATCCGCAGGGTGCCGGCGCAGGCGACGGCGGCGAAGCACAGCGCCGCGGGGGCCGTCGCCGCGGCCCGCAGCCCGAGCAGGAGGGCGAACACCGCGAGGGCGGGACCGTAGGAGACGCTGAACAGCGCGGGCGTGACGGCGAGGCTCAGCGCGGCCGTCAGCCCGAAGGCGGCGGCCGGCCGCCGCCGGGCCACGGCGGTGGCGGCGGCGAGCACGACGAGTCCGGCGAGCTGCTGCCAGGGCGGTCGCGGCTCGTTCAGCCCGATCCGGTCGGCGCAGACCGCCGGCAGCGCGAGGGCCGCCCAGAGCAGGCAGGCCCTGCCCGGCGCGGCGGGACGGGCACGTTTCATGCCACGACGCTACAAGCGGGCTCGGGTGTGCCACTGCTGTCGATCGTCAGGTGGCCGCTCCTCGTTCCCCCGCTCACCACCGTGGCGCTTCCCCCGTAAGGGAGTCCCGGCGTGGGAGGATCGGAGGGCCATGACTGCTCCCACTAAACCCCCGTACGGCACCGCCGCCGATTCCGTGTCCGAGCGCGCTCCCGGTGAGCCGCTGCACGCCCCCGTCATCGACTGGTTCGACGAGCACGCCCGGGACCTGCCGTGGCGGCGCCCGGAGGCCGGCGCGTGGGGCGTGATGGTCAGTGAGTTCATGCTGCAGCAGACCCCGGTCAACCGGGTCCTGCCCGTCTACGAGCAGTGGCTCGCCCGCTGGCCGCGCCCCGCCGACCTCGCCGCGGAGGCGCCCGGCGAGGCGGTCCGCGCCTGGGGCCGGCTGGGCTACCCGCGCCGCGCGCTCCGGCTGCACGGCGCCGCGGTCGCCATAACGGAACGGCACGGCGGCGACGTGCCGGCCGACCACGCCCAGCTGCTGGCACTGCCCGGCATCGGGGAGTACACGGCCGCCGCGGTCGCGTCGTTCGCGTACGGGCAGCGGCACGCGGTACTGGACACCAACGTCCGCCGGGTGTTCGCCCGCGCGGTCACCGGTGCGCAGTACCCGCCGAACGCCACCACCGCCGCCGAGCGCCGGCTCGCCCGCACGCTGCTGCCGGAGGACGCGGAGACCGCCGCACGGTGGGCCGCCGCCTCGATGGAGCTGGGCGCACTGGTGTGCACGGCGAAGAACGAGGCGTGCCAGCGCTGCCCCATCGCCGCGCAGTGCGCCTGGCGGCTGGCCGGCAAGCCGGCCCACGACGGCCCGCCGCGCCGCGCCCAGACGTACGCGGGCACGGACCGCCAGGTCCGCGGACGGCTGCTGGCCGTGCTGCGGGAGGCGCACGCGCCGGTGCCGCAGACCGCGCTGGACCGGGTGTGGCACGAGCCGGTGCAGCGTGCCCGCGCCCTGGACGGCCTGGTCTCCGACGGACTGGTGGAGCCGCTGCCGGGTGGCCTGTACCGGCTGCCGCTGACCTGACCTGACCTGACCTGACCTGACCTGACCAGGGTCATAGCCTCCCCCCGGCGAGGGCCCGCCCGCTTCACCCCGTTCCTCCTTCCGTTACACAACCGACGGACAGCCGAGGGCTGCCCGCAGGCTGCTTCGGACAGTGCCGTGACAACGCCTCCGTACCTTCGGTCATGTGCTCGGCAAGGCACGACGGCCACGGATCACAGGCAGTGCGGCCGGCCCGCACGGACGGGCCGCGACGGGGAGCGGGAGGCGGTTCACCATGGCGCAGGACATGGCGCAGGGCGAGGTGCTCGGGTTCGAGGAGTACGTCCGTACCCGGCAGGACGCACTGCTGCGCAGCGCCCGCCGCCTGGTCCCGGACCCCGTCGACGCGCAGGACCTGCTGCAGACCGCGCTCGCCCGGACGTACGGCCGCTGGGAGACCATCGAGGACAAGCGGCTGGCCGACGCCTATCTGCGCCGGGTCATGATCAACACCCGGACGGAGTGGTGGCGGGCCCGCAAGCTGGAGGAGGTCCCCACCGAGCAGCTCCCGGACGCCTGCGTGGACGACTCCACCGAGCAGCACGCGGACCGCGCGCTGCTGATGGACATCCTGAAGGTGCTCGCCCCGAAGCAGCGCAGTGTCGTGGTGCTGCGACACTGGGAGCAGATGTCCACGGACGAGACGGCCGCCGCCCTCGGCATGTCGGCCGGAACGGTCAAGAGCACGCTGCACAGGGCGCTCGCCCGGCTCCGCGAGGAGCTCGAGGCGCGCGATCTGGACGCACGCGCGCTGGAGCGTGAGGAGCGGGAGCGTTGCGCGGCTTGACCGGCGCGGGGGCCGCATGGGCCCGGAGCACCGCTCGGGCGGCGATCACGGTGACGGCCGTGTTCGCCGCCGTCGTTCTGTTCGCCGCCGGCTGCGGCACGGGCGGCACCGGCGCCCGGGACGAGGGCCCGGCGCGCGCGGAGTCCGTGGCGAGCGCCCCCGCCGCGGCGGCCAAGCCCTCGCGGACCCCCGACCGGGTGGACGCGGTCCGGCTGGTCAAGGCCGACCCGGAGGTCTCGGCGGAGGTCAAGCGGGAGCTGAAGCCCTGCGTCGCCGACGAGTACCCGGTGGACGTCAGCTACGGCAGCCTCACCGGCGGGACCGTCGACGACGTCGTGGTGAACGTGCTGACCTGCGGGGACGCGGTGGGCGTCGGCTCGTACGTGTACCGGGAGCAGAGCGGCTCGTACGTGAACGTGTTCTCGGCCGAGGAGCCCCCGGTGTACGGGGAGATCGACCGCGGGGACCTGGTGGTGACCAAGCAGGTGTACGACCGGGGCGACCCGGTGTCGAGTCCGTCCGGCGAGAACGTGATCACGTACCGCTGGGAGTCGGGCCGGTTCGCCGAGAAGTTCCGCACCCACAACGACTACGGGCAGGTGGCCGGCGCGGAGCCGACTCCGGTGCCCGACAGCTGAGACATGGCTCACCACGTGAACCGGCGGGGCCTCCCCGACCGATGCAGGGGTGAAGGGGTGGCACGGGTGAACCCGCCGCACGGCCCCCGCGTCCGTGTGGGGGGACCGCGAAGCACCCCCGCCGGCCCGGGAGGGACCCTTGCCGGCCCGCCAGGCGCAGGCGCGCACCGACCGAGAGCACACGAGGACTGAGAGCACCGGGATGGCAGACCAGACCCACGTCCTGTTCGTCGAGGACGACGACGTCATCCGCGAGGCCACCCAGCTGGCCCTGGAGCGGGACGGCTTCGCGGTCACCGCGAAGCCCGACGGGCTGTCGGGCCTGGAGGCGTTCCACACCGACCGTCCCGACATCGCGCTGCTGGACGTCATGGTCCCCGGTCTGGACGGGGTGAGCCTGTGCCGGCGCATACGGGACGAGTCGATGGTGCCGGTGATCATGCTGTCGGCGCGGGCCGACGCCATCGACGTGGTGCTGGGCCTGGAGGCGGGCGCCGACGACTATGTGACCAAGCCGTTCGACGGCGCCGTGCTGGTGGCCCGGATCCGCGCGGTGCTGCGCCGCTTCGGGCGGGCGAACGGCGGCCGGGAGGAACCGGCGGCGGACGCCGGGGGTGTGCTGGCGTTCGGCGAACTGGAGATCGACACCGGGGGCATGGAGGTGCGCCGGGCGGGGCAGCCGGTGGCGCTGACGCCGACCGAGATGCGGCTGCTGCTGGAGTTCTCGGCGGCGCCGGGCACGGTGCTCTCCCGCGACAAGCTGCTCGAACGGGTGTGGGAGTACGGCTGGGGCGGTGACACCCGGGTCGTCGACGTCCATGTGCAGCGGCTGCGCACGAAGATCGGCCAGGACCGCATCGAGACGGTCCGCGGTTTCGGTTACAAGCTGAAGGCCTGAGAGAAGCGCTATGAGGGGGTACTTCCGGCGCCTGGTGGCGGCGTGCGTCGACCGGATGGGCATAGGCGCGGGTCTGCGGTGGAAGCTCAGCGCGGCCATCGCGCTGGTCGGGGCGCTGGTGGCGATCGCGCTGAGCCTGGTCGTGCACAACGCGGCACGGGTGTCGATGCTGGACAACGCGCGTGATCTGGCCGACGAGCGGATCATGATCGCCCAGCGCAACTACGAGCTGTCGGGGCGGCTGAACTTCCCCAACACCAAGATCGACGATCCCGAGCTGCCGAAGGCGCTGCGGGAGAAGACCGAGGCGGGGCGGCGGGCCACCTATGTGGCCGACCGGCCGGACGGGTCGCCGGACATCTGGGCGGCGGTGCCGCTGAAGAACGGGCACGTGATGTCGCTGCACTCCGGCTTCACCGACCACAGCTCGGACATCCTCAAGGACCTCGACCAGGCCCTGGTGATCGGCTCCATCGCGGTGGTGCTGGGCGGCAGCGCGCTCGGGGTGCTCATCGGGGGCCATCTGTCGCGGCGGCTGCGGAAGGCGGCCAGCGCCGCCAACCGGGTCGCCAAGGGCGAGACGGACGTCCGGGTGCGCGAGGCGATCGGCGGGGTGGTGCGGGACGAGACCGACGACCTGGCCAGCGCGGTGGACGCGATGGCGGACGCGCTGCGGCAGCGGCTGGAGGCCGAGCGCCGGGTCACCGCCGACATCGCGCACGAGCTGCGCACCCCCGTGACCGGTCTGCTCACCGCGGCCGAGCTGCTGCCGCCGGGCCGGCCCACCGAGCTGGTGCTGGACCGGGCCAGGGCGATGCGCACCCTGGTCGAGGACGTCCTGGAGGTGGCCCGGCTGGACAGCGCCTCCGAGCGGGCCGAACTGCAGGACATCCTGCTGGGCCAGTTCGTCGCCCGGCGGGTGGCGGCGAAGGACCCGGACGCCACCGTGCGGGTGGTGCACGAGTCGGAGGTCACCACCGATCCGCGGCGCCTGGAGCGCGTGCTGTTCAACCTGCTCGCCAACGCGGCCCGGCACGGCAGGCCGCCCGTCGAGGTCACCGTGGAGGGCCGGGTCATCCGGGTCCGCGACCACGGGCCCGGTTTCCCCGACGCCCTGCTCGCCGAGGGGCCGAGCCGCTTCCGCACCGGCAGCGCGGACCGCGCCGGGCGCGGCCACGGGCTGGGCCTGACCATCGCGGCGGGGCAGGCGCGGGTGCTGGGCGCACGGCTGACCTTCCGCAACGTACGGCCGGCCGGGGCGCCGGAGAGCACCCCGCCCGAAGGCGCGGCCGCCGTCCTGTGGCTACCGGAACACGCCCCGACCAACACCGGCAGCTATCCCGTACTGGGCCAGTAGGGACCACGAACCGACGGCGCCCCCGGCGCCCACGCCCCGGGGACCCGAAAGCCCCCGGGGGCGGGTGGCCTCCGGGGGCTTCGGGTGTCTGGGGCGTCAGACGGGTTCGGTCACTGCCGCCGGGGACGGGGCTCCGTCGTCGCTGTCCCTCTTGTCGGGGCCCGCGCCCTTCAGCGGGACCTCCTTCACGAAGACGGCCGCCGCCAGCGAGAACACGGCGATCACCGCGCCGAGGAGGAACGCCGAGTGGGTGCCCGAGGACACCGCGTACTGGTACGCCTCCCGCGCCGCCTCCGGCAGCTTCGCCAGGCTCGCCGCGTCCAGCTGGGCGGACTGCTCGGTCACCTGGG
Source organism: Streptomyces fungicidicus (assembly GCF_003665435.1). Lineage (NCBI taxonomy): Bacteria > Bacillati > Actinomycetota > Actinomycetes > Kitasatosporales > Streptomycetaceae > Streptomyces > Streptomyces fungicidicus. The sequence continues at coordinate 4,294,371 of NZ_CP023407.1, read as the reverse complement.
AGCCCAGCGAGCCGGCCCGCTCGGACATGACGTCCTGGACCCGGTTGTTGAACAGGGCGCCCATGACCGCCACGCCGAAGGACGAACCCAGGGTGCGGAAGAGGGTGGTGGACGAGGACGCCACACCCATGTCCTTCATCTCGACGCTGTTCTGCGCGACCAGCATGGTGATCTGCATCAGACAGCCCATGCCGAGGCCGACCACGGCCATGAAGACACCGGAGGTGAACCGCGAGGTCCCGGTGTCCATCGTCGACAGCAGATACAGACCGACGATCATCAGCGCGCTGCCCAGTACCGGGAAGACCTTGTACCGGCCGGTGTTGGTGGTCACCCGTCCCGCGACCATCGAGGTCACCAGCATCGCGCCGAGCATCGGCAGGAGCAGCAGACCGGAGTTGGTCGCGGAGGCCCCCTGCACGGACTGCTGGTACAGCGGCAGGAAGAGGGTCGCGCCGAACATCACGAAGCCGGTGATGAAGCCGATGACGGACATCAGGGTGAAGTTGCGGCTGCGGAAGATGTGCAGCGGCAGCACCGGCTCGGCGGCCTTGGTCTGCCAGAACACGAAGCCGACGAGGGACGCGACGCCGAGGCCGATCAGTTCCATGATCCGCGCGGAGGTCCAGGCGTACTCCGTGCCGCCCCAGGTGGTGACCAGCACCACCGCGGTGATGCCGACGGTCAGCAGCGCCACACCGAGGTAGTCGATCCCGGCCTTGGCGCGCTTCTTCGGCAGGTGCAGCACGGCGCCGACGGCGGCCAGGGCGATCACGCCGAGCGGCAGGTTGATGTAGAAGGCCCAGCGCCAGCCCCAGTTGTCGGTGATGGTGCCGCCGACCAGCGGTCCGCCGATCATGGCCAGCGCCATCACGGCGGCCATCATGCCCTGGTACTTGCCGCGCTCCCGGGGCGGGATCAGGTCGCCGATGATCGCCATGACGCCGACCATCAGACCGCCGGCGCCCAGTCCCTGCACCGCGCGGAAGCCGATCAGCTCGCCCATGTTCTGGGCCATGCCGCTGAGCGCGGAGCCGATCAGGAAGATCACGATGGAGGTCATGAACGTGGTCTTGCGCCCGTACATGTCGCCGAGCTTGCCCCAGACCGGCGTGGAGGCCGCGGTCGCCAGGGTGTAGGCGGTGACCACCCAGGACAGGTGCTCCAGGCCGCCCAGTTCGCCCACGATCGTCGGCATGGCCGTACCGATGATCATGTTGTCGAGCATCGCGAGCATCATCGCGATCATGAGGGCGAGCAGGACCACCCGCACGCTCCTCGGCTGTTTGCCGCCGTCCGTCTCCACGGCCCCCGCCGCTGGTGTGTCCACCATGATGTCCTTCTCCCCCGGCCACGATCACGCGGCCACTGCTACTTACTTGCCGCCCGGCTAGTTCACTACACTGGGAAGCTAGTCTTGTAACTAGCCGGGCGTCAAGTAAGTTTTCGTCAAGAGGGGGCGAGCGGGAGAATGGGCGACACCATGGACGGCACCAAACAGCGGCGCCGCGGGAACACCCGCCAGCGCATCCAGGACGTGGCGCTCGAACTCTTCGCGGAGCAGGGCTACGAGAAGACCTCACTGCGCGAGATCGCCGAGCGCCTGGACGTCACGAAGGCGGCGCTGTACTACCACTTCAAGACGAAGGAAGAGATCCTCGTCGGCATCTTCGAGGACCTCTCCCGGCCGATGGAGGACCTGATCGAGTGGGGGCGGCAGCAGCCGCACTCACTGGAGACCAAGCAGGAGATCATCCGCCGGTACAGCCAGGCGCTCATGGGCGCCGCCCCGCTCTTCCGCTTCATGCAGGAGAACCAGGCGACGATCCGCGAGCTGCGCATCGGCGAGATGTTCAAGACCCGCATGCTCGGGCTGCGCGACATCCTCATGGACCCGGACGCCGACCTGGTCGACCAGGTGCGCTGCGTCAGCGCGCTGTTCACCATGCATGCGGGGATGCACGTCCTCCAGGACGTCGAAAGCGACCCCGAGGAGAAGCGCAAGGCCGTCCTTGAGGTCGCCATCGATCTGATCACCCAGGCCCACCGGGGGTCCGGGGGCGCTTAGGCACTGTCCGCCGGTGAGGGTCAGACCGTCACGCCGTTGGCGCGCAGGAACTTCACCGGGTCCACGGCGGAGCCGTAGTTCGGAGTCGTGCGGATCTCGAAGTGCAGGTGGGGACCGCTGGAGTTGCCGGTGTTGCCGGACAGGGCGATCTTCTGGCCGGTCTTGACGACCTGGCCGACCTTCACGTCGACCTGCGACAGGTGCGCGTACTGGGAGTACGTGCCGTTGCCGTGCTTGATCACGACGGCGTTGCCGTAGGCCGGACCGTCACCGGCGCCGTTGCCGCCGGCCTTGACCACGGTGCCGCCGTGGGCGGCCATCACCGCGGTGCCGGTCGGGACGGCGTAGTCCTGGCCGGAGTGCTTGTGCGCCCACATGCCGCCGTTCTGCGCGAAGCTCGCGGACAGCTTGTAGCTCTTCACCGGGTCGATCCAGGACGCGGCCTTCTTCTTGGCGGCGGCCTTCGCCGCCTTCTCGGCCTTGGCCGCCTTCTCGGCGGCGGCCTTCTTCGCCTGGGCGGCCTTCTCGGCCTGCGCGGCCTGGGCCTTCGCGGCCTTGGCCTGAGCGGCGGCCTGCGCCTGGACGGCGCCGGCGGCGCCGGAAGCGGCCGTGGTGTCGGCGGCGGCCGCGACCCCGGCTCCCATCACGACCGAGGCCCCCAGGCCGGCGGCCAGCACGGCCGCGCGGGTGCGGATCTGGGAGGTGCGGAAGGAACGGGACGTGACGCGCTGGGACATACGGACCTCATCAGGAAGGGGGCGTAGGAAAACCACCCGGCGGACGGAGCCGCGCCTCGGTGGTGATTCATTGGTAGCCCCTCCGGCCATAACGGCGCAAAGGTGTGACCTACGACGAAAGTTCGTACTCCAGCACTGAGATGCAGATCTCTTGACACAGCACCCTTACCGGGCAAAACCCCCTATTTGAAGCTGATCGATCAGAGTGCGTGGCCAAATGTCCGTTTTATTGGAGAGTGTCAGCCACTATTCCGGCTAGTACCGGACATGGCGCCTGTGCAGCATGTCACCGGCGACCGGGTTCGGCCTTTCCATAAATGTGGCGCAGGCCTCTATGCACCTACCGCCCGGTAACCCTACGGTTCACCTCGCGTCACCCTCGCAGACGAGCATGCACACGCCATGTTGGCAGCGTTACGGACGTGAGAGGACCCCCCACGACTATGAGAAGCCGACACTCCTGGCTCCGCCGCGCATCGGTCACCGCCGTCTCCGCGGCCGCCCTGGTGGCCCTGGCCGCACCGGCCGAGGCATCCACCCCCGCCGCACCGGCCGGCTCCCCGACGAGGGCCGCGGCCGCGGCGGCTGCCGTCGACTACGACACCTGGCAGCGGGACTGCCAGGCGGTCATGGATCAGGCCCTGCCCTATCTGAAGCAGCGGATCGGCGACACCGGGCCGGGCGAGAAGCAGGCGATCGTCCTCGACATCGACAACACCGCGCTGGAGACCGACTTCGGCTTCAGCTTCCCCCAGCCGGCCAACGAGCCGGTCCTGGAGGTCGCCCGGTACGCGGAGGAGCGGGGTGTCGCGCTGTTCTTCGTGACCGCCCGCCCCGGCATCATCCACGCGCCCACCGAGTGGAACCTCGACCGCGCCGGCTACGAGTCCTCCGGGCTCTACGTCCGCGGCTTCCTCGACCTGTTCAAGAACGTCGCCGACTACAAGACGGCCCAGCGCGCCGACATCGAGTCGAAGGGCTACACGATCATCGCCAACATCGGCAACAGCCCGACCGACCTGTCGGGCGGCCACGCGGAGAAGACGTTCAAGCTGCCGGACTACGACGGCCAACTCTCCTGAGCCCGCCCGGGCGTGCACGGAAAAGGGGTCTGCCCCGGGACGGATGTCCCGGGGCAGACCCCTTGGTGCTTCCGGCCGAGCGCGGCGGCTACGCGTCCTTGCTCAGGTTCGGGCCGGCTCCGCCGGCCGCCTGCTCGATCGGCGGGACGTCGGGCAGCGCCGACTTCTCCTCGCCGCGGAAGGTGAAGGTCGCGGTGTCGCCCTCGCCCTCGGTGTCCACGACCACGATGTGACCGGGACGCAGCTCGCCGAAGAGGATCTTCTCCGACAGCGAGTCCTCGATCTCCCGCTGGATGGTCCGGCGCAGCGGCCGGGCGCCCAGGACGGGGTCGTAGCCCCTCTTGGAGAGCAGCTCCTTGGCGGACTGGGAGAGCTCGATGCCCATGTCCCGGTCCTTCAGGCGCTCGTCCACCTTGTCGATCATCAGGTCGACGATCCGCAGGATGTCGTCCTGGCTGAGCTGCGGGAAGACGACCACGTCGTCGACACGGTTGAGGAACTCGGGCCGGAAGTGCTGCTTGAGCTCGTCCTGGACCTTGTTCTTCATGCGCTCGTAGTTGGTCTTCGTGTCGCCCGCGGCGGCGAAGCCCAGGTTGAAGCCCTTGGAGATGTCCCGGGTGCCGAGGTTGGTCGTCATGATGATGACCGTGTTCTTGAAGTCCACGACCCGGCCCTGGGAGTCGGTCAGGCGACCGTCCTCCAGGATCTGCAGCAGCGAGTTGAAGATGTCCGGGTGGGCCTTCTCGACCTCGTCGAAGAGGACGACCGAGAACGGCTTGCGGCGCACCTTCTCCGTCAGCTGGCCGCCCTCCTCGTAGCCCACGTAGCCGGGGGGCGAACCGAAGAGACGCGAGACCGTGTGCTTCTCGCTGAACTCCGACATGTCGAGGGAGATCAGCGCGTCCTCGTCGCCGAAGAGGAACTCGGCGAGCGCCTTGGACAGCTCGGTCTTACCGACACCGGACGGGCCGGCGAAGATGAACGAGCCACCGGGACGCTTCGGGTCCTTCAGACCCGCACGCGTACGGCGGATCGCCTTCGACAGCGCCTTGACGGCGTCGACCTGGCCGATGACCCGCTTGTGCAGCTCGTCCTCCATGCGGAGCAGACGGCTGGACTCCTCCTCGGTGAGCTTGAAGACCGGGATGCCCGTCGCCGTGGCGAGGACCTCGGCGATCAGCTCGCCGTCGACCTCGGCGACGACGTCCATGTCGCCGGCCTTCCACTCCTTCTCCCGCTTTGCCTTGGCGGCCAGGAGCTGCTTCTCCTTGTCGCGCAGGGAGGCGGCCTTCTCGAAGTCCTGCGAGTCGATCGCGGACTCCTTGTCGCGGCGGACGCCGGCGATCTTCTCGTCGAACTCGCGCAGGTCCGGCGGCGCGGTCATCCGGCGGATGCGCATCCGGGAGCCGGCCTCGTCGATCAGGTCGATCGCCTTGTCCGGCAGGAAGCGGTCCGAGATGTAGCGGTCGGCGAGCGTCGCCGCCTGCACCAGGGCCTCGTCCGTGATGGAGACGCGGTGGTGCGCCTCGTAGCGGTCGCGCAGGCCCTTGAGGATCTCGATCGTGTGCGGCAGGGACGGCTCCGCGACCTGGATCGGCTGGAAGCGGCGCTCCAGGGCCGCGTCCTTCTCCAGGTGCTTGCGGTACTCGTCCAGCGTGGTCGCACCGATGGTCTGCAGTTCACCGCGGGCCAGCATCGGCTTGAGGATCGAGGCGGCGTCGATGGCGCCCTCGGCGGCACCCGCACCGACCAGCGTGTGCAGCTCGTCGATGAACAGGATGATGTCGCCGCGGGTGCGGATCTCCTTGAGCACCTTCTTCAGGCGCTCCTCGAAGTCACCGCGGTAGCGGGAGCCGGCGACCAGGGCACCGAGGTCCAGGGTGTAGAGGTGCTTGTCCTTGAGGGTCTCGGGCACCTCGCCCTTGACGATGGCCTGGGCGAGGCCCTCGACGACGGCGGTCTTGCCGACGCCAGGCTCACCGATCAGCACCGGGTTGTTCTTGGTACGGCGGGACAGCACCTGCATGACCCGCTCGATCTCCTTCTCGCGCCCGATGACCGGGTCGAGCTTGGACTCACGAGCGGCCTGGGTGAGGTTCCGGCCGAACTGGTCGAGGACCAGGGACGTGGAGGGCGTGCCCTCGGCAGGACCGCCGGCGGTGGCGGTCTCCTTGCCCTGGTAACCGGAGAGCAGCTGGATGACCTGCTGCCGCACCCGGTTGAGGTCGGCACCCAGCTTGACCAGGACCTGGGCGGCGACGCCCTCGCCCTCACGGATCAGGCCGAGCAGGATGTGCTCCGTGCCGATGTAGTTGTGGCCCAGCTGAAGGGCCTCGCGGAGCGACAGCTCCAGGACCTTCTTGGCACGGGGGGTGAAGGGGATGTGACCCGACGGGGCCTGCTGGCCCTGCCCGATGATCTCCTCCACCTGCTGGCGGACCGCCTCGAGCGAAATCCCGAGGCTCTCAAGGGCCTTGGCGGCGACACCCTCACCCTCGTGGATCAGGCCCAGGAGGATGTGCTCGGTGCCGATGTAGTTGTGGTTGAGCATCCGGGCTTCTTCCTGAGCCAGGACGACAACCCGCCGCGCGCGGTCGGTGAACCTCTCGAACATCGTTAATCGCTCCTCAGAGCGGTCAGGCAGTGGGGGGAACTTCCCCTCCCTGTCCTTCCGCAGCTTAGTCCCGCAAGCGGGGACCGCTCATTCCAACTGCCGACACCGTCGATGGCCTCCTGACCCCGCTCACGCCGACATCTGCTCCAACCCGATGGTGCGAGACGATGTTCCCGCAGGCCAGGCAGTTACCCCCTTCGCCAGTACGCCCATGGCGAACGGAGAGCCTCCCGTCCTGCGTGTCGCCCCCTCCCACTAGGGATGTCTTACCCGCTGCTACTGACAGTCCATGCCGAGTGCACGGGTCCCCTCCGCTACGGGCGAACAACCTTGCACCACCCCTCACCCCCTCGCGCCCCCTTGTTCGACACCCTGTGCTCACGTGGGAGTACCCAGCGTAACCCGTGGGGTTCCGCGGCGGTTGCGCCGGGCATGGTCCGGACCGTCGCCCCCACAGTGCCGTTTCCCCGCCGGCCGCTCCCGGCGAGCGCCGGCGAACTGCGCCTCTGGTACGAGGACGCGCTGGGGTGGCCCACGGTGCCCGGGGCGCCGCTGCGGCTGGCGGCCGGTGTGCGCTTCGACGTGCTGGACCTGCCCGCGGAGGCGGGAGGTGCGGCGCTGGAGCGTCTGGGGCGGCCGTGCGGCGGCTCTTCCGGGGCCGCCTGGCGGCGCTTCCCGGTGGCGCTGTGCGGCGGGCGGATGCGGCTGCTGGTGGCGGCGGGCAGCGCGGAGGAGCTGCCGGGGCTGCTGGAGTGGCTCGACTGGGGTGCGGTGGAGCTGGACCTCGTGGCGGTCGGGGCGGGGGGTGTCATGGACGCACCCTGGCCGTCCGGTGCCGTGTTCGGTCGCGGTGTCGCGGTCGGCGGGGGCGCCTTGCCCGGTGAGGAGGCCGTGTTCGGCTGCGGGGCCGCGTTCGGCGGGGTTTCCGCGGTCGGCGGGGGCCCCTTGTCCGGTGAGGAAGCCGTTTTCGGCTGCGGGGCCGCGTTCGGTGAGGAGGCCGCGTTCGGCGGGGTTTCCGCGTTCGGCGGGGAGGCCGCTTCCGGCCCGGGTGCTGTCGCCGGGCGGCCGCTTCCCCTGGGCCGTGGCGGTTCGCAGGGGGCCGCCGTATGGCTGCGGCCCCCCGGGCCGGAACGCGATGTCGAGGCTTCGCTGCCGACGCTGTCGGCGATGGGCACGAGGGGTACGGAGGGTGACAGTGCCGGTCCCCCGGATCTCGTGCGGCTGGTGAACACGGTGGCGACGCAGATCCACCGGGTCCGGCTGCGGCGGGCGGGTGCCGCCGCGGCAGAGGCCGACGGTCAGCCGTTGGCCTTCTCGTAGGCCTCGCGGATGGACGCGGGGACCCGGCCGCGGTCGTTGACCTCGTAACCGTTCTCCTTCGCCCAGGCGCGGATGGCCGCGGTGTCCTGGCTGCCACCGGAAGACGCACGCGCCTTTCCGCGCCCGCCCGAAGCACGGCCTCCGGTACGACGACCGCCCTTCACGTAAGGATCGAGAAGGCCGCGGAGCTTGTCCGCATTGGCGGTGGTGAGATCGATCTCGTATGTCTTGCCGTCCAACGCGAACGTCACGGTCTCGTCCGCCTCGCCACCGTCGAGGTCGTCGACAAGAAGGACCTGAACCTTCTGTGCCACCGGATTTCCTTTCATCGATAACTTGAGGGCCGGGGTGTGCCGGCGTCCGCCGTATCGCCGCCCCTTGTTATATCCAGTACTGCAGTACTGCGGAAAGCAAACCGCTTTTGCCGTAAAAACACAAACCCCTGGGAGAGACCCGCGGCCGGCACCGGGCCCGGAAACATGCGCGTTTCGGACATAGGGCACCCCGTGCAGATCACAGATGCAGAAGCATCCGGCTGTTGCCCAAGGTGTTCGGTTTCACGCGTTCGAGACCGAGGAACTCCGCGACGCCCTCGTCATAGGAACGAAGCAGCTCCGCGTACACATCGGTGTCGACCGGGGTCTCACCGATCTCCACGAAGCCGTGCCTGCCGAAGAAGTCCACTTCGAAGGTCAGGCAGAAAACCCGGCGAACACCGAGCCAGCGGGCGGTGTCCAGCAACTTCTCCAGCACCCGGTGCCCGACGCCCGCGCCCTTCAGGCCCGGCTTCACCGCGAGAGTGCGCACTTCCGCGAGGTCTTCCCACATCACGTGCAGGGCGCCGCAGCCGACGACCTCCGCGTTGTCGTCCCGTTCCGCGACCCAGAACTCCTGGATGTCCTCGTAAAGAGTCACCGTCGCTTTGTCGAGCAGGATGCGCCCGCGGACGTAGGCGTCAAGGAGCCGGCGTACGGCGGGGACATCGCTGGTACGGGCCCGCCGGACCGTGATGGCTTTTGCGGTGACTTCGGGGCTGTCTGCGGACATGTGCGGACGCTATCGTCCGCTCCCGTCCTCCGCCGAGCCGGGGTTCTCGCCGGCGGGGCTTTCCGGGAGCTGCACGATGCGGACCGCGTCGGTGAGAGCCTGGCGCTGTTCCTCGCTCATCATGCCGAAGAAGGCGACGAGAGCGGCGGCGGCGTTGTCACTCTGCGACCACGCGTCGTTCATGAGCGCCGCGGCGTAGGCGGCGCGAGTGGAGACCGCCTCATATCGATAGGCCCTGCCTTCCGCCTCTCGGCGCACCCAGCCCTTCTGATGGAGATTGTCCAAAACGGTCATCACCGTGGTGTACGCGATGGACCGTTCCTTCTGAAGATCTTCCAGGACTTCCCGAACGGTCACCGGGCGGTTCCACTTCCACACCCGCGTCATGACCGCGTCTTCGAGTTCTCCCAATGGGCGAGGCACAACTCAGAACAATAGTGGGAGATCCCGGCAATGGCGTGCCGGACGGGCGCGAGGCGGGGTGAACGCGCACAAAAAGGGCGTACGACCTGGAGTCGTACGCCCTGGAGGGGTGCGGTGGGTGGGGCTCGTCAGGCGTCGGTCCCGGGGGTGGGGCGGGAGGCCTCGACCCGGGCGAGGGCCGCGTCGACCGCGGCGTCTTCCTTGGTCTTGTTGGCGCCACCCTGGGTCTTCACGATCACCCGGATCACGGCGACGAAGAGGACGGCCATGACGGCCGGGGGGAGGAGCGCGGAGACGTAGTCCATGGACCCAGGGTAGGCCAGCGGGGGCCGTCAGCCGGCGGCCAGGTGCTCGTTCGGAGGGGGCGGGGTGGGTTTGCGGCGGGGGAAGACCTCGCCGGGGGTGGGGACGGGGCGGGCCGGCCGGGGGGACGGGGCGGGGCGGCTGGGGGCGGGGGCGGGGGCCGGGGTGGCGGGCTTCTGGGCCGGGTCCTTCTTCTTCGCCGGGTCGTCCGCGGCCGCGCGGCCTCCGGGGAGGGCCAGGAGGTGGGTGCGGCGGCAGTGGCGCAGGAGGGCGGCGGCGGTGGGGTTGCCGCGCAGGGCCCGGAGGGCGGCGAGGTCGTCGGGGTGGGGGCGGTAGCCGGCGCCCAGCGCCTCTTCCAGGAGGGTGAGGTAGCCGGCGGCGGTACCGGGGAGGGCGGCGCGGTAGCGGCCCAGGTCGGCCAGGAGGAAGGCGCGCAGCCGGGCACTTTCCCGCGTCGCCTCGTCCAGGGAGTCGACGAGGCGGAGGCAGTCCTGGACGTCGTCGGCCGAGGCGGGGGTGGGGTGCAGGGCGAGGGCGAGAGCGCGGCGGAGCACGCGCAGTTCCTCCGCGCCGAACGCCATGCCGCCGCGGGATCCGTAGGGCGTGGGCATGCCGCGACGATACGCGCTAATCAGACAAACAACGCATAGGGGGTGGGTGTGGCGTGGGGGTGCCACCCGCTCGGCTGCGTGGGTGGGTGGGGCGGGTGGGTGGGTGGTGCGGGGGCGGGGCGGGGGTGGACGTCCTCGGACTGGCGCGACTGGCCCCGCTGGAAGGGGTACAGGGCGCGGACGCGCCAGCCACTGCGGGCGACCACCCCCGCCCCACCCCCTCCCCGCCGTCGCCGGCAGCCACGCCTCCGCACCCGCCGTCTCCGCGGGCAGTCGTGCCGCAGGGCGGCACGGGTGGGCGCGGCGGCACCCCGTAAGCGCCGGGCTGCGCGACACCCCCCGGCCCGCACCCACGCCGGGCTACAGGCGGGACGCGTTGCGTTCGTACACCAGGCGGAGTCCCATCAGCGTCAGCCACGGCTCGTGCTCGTCGATGACCGAGCTCTCCCCCAGCACCATCGGCGCCAGCCCACCCGTGGCGATGACCGTCACGTCCTCGGGATCGTCCGCGAGCTCCCGCGCCATCCGGTTGACCACGCCGTCGACCTGACCGGCGAACCCGTAGATGATGCCGGACTGCATCGCCTCGACCGTGTTCTTCCCGATCACGCTCCGCGGCCGGGCCACCTCGATCTTGCGCAGCTGCGCGCCGCGGACGCCGAGCGCCTCGACGGAGATCTCGATGCCGGGCGCGATGACGCCGCCGATGTACTCCCCGCGGGCGCTCACCGCGTCGAACGTCGTCGCCGTGCCGAAGTCCACGACGATGGCCGGGCCGCCGTAGAGGTCGACCGCCGCCACCGCGTTGATGATGCGGTCCGCGCCGACCTCCTTGGGGTTGTCGGTGAGGATCGGCACCCCGGTCTTGACGCCCGGCTCGACGAGCACCGCGGGGACGTCGCCGTAGTACCGGCGGGTGACCTCGCGGAGTTCGTGCAGCACGGACGGGACCGTCGCGCAGATGGCGATGCCGTCGATGCCGTCGCCGAGCTCCTCGCCCAGCAGCGGGTGCATGCCCATCAGGCCCTGGAGGAGGACCGCGAGCTCGTCCGCCGTGCGGCGCGCGTCCGTGGAGATGCGCCAGTGTTCGACGATGTCCTCGCCGTCGAAGAGGCCCAGGACGGTGTGTGTGTTGCCTACGTCGATCGTCAGCAGCATGGCCGGTCCTACTCCGCCGCTCGCAGGTCGAGGCCGATGTCCAGGATGGGGGAGGAGTGGGTCAGGGCTCCCACGGCCAGGTAGTCGACGCCCGTGTCCGCGTACGCCTTGGCGTTGGCCAGGGTGAGGCGGCCGGACGCCTCGAGGGCGGCGCGGCCGTCGACGAGGGCCACCGCTTCCGCGCACTCGGCGGGGGTGAAGTTGTCCAGCAGGATCAGGTCGGCGCCGGCGTCCAGGACCTCGCGGAGCTGGTGCAGGGTGTCGACCTCGACCTCGATGGGGAGGTCCGGGAAGCGCTCGCGGACCGCGGTGAAGGCCTCGGCGACGCCGCCCGCGGCCACCACGTGGTTGTCCTTGACCAGGGCCGCGTCCGAGAGGGACATGCGGTGGTTGACGCCGCCGCCGCAGCGCACGGCGAACTTCTCCAGGCTGCGCAGGCCGGGCGTGGTCTTGCGGGTGTCGCGGACCTTGGCTCCGGTGCCCTCGAGGACGTCCGCCCAGGCGCGGGTGGCGGTCGCGATGCCGGACAGGCGGCACAGGAGGTTCAGGGCGCTGCGTTCCGCCGTGAGGATGTCGCGGGTGCGGGTCGTGACGGAGAGCAGGGTCTGGCCGGCCTCGACGCGGTCGCCGTCCTCCGCGTGGCGTTCGACCTCGAACTCCTCCGTGCAGACGACCGACATGACGGCCTCGGCGATCCTGAGGCCCGCCACGGTGCCCGCCTCCCGCGCGGTGAAGTCGGCGGTGGCGACGGCGTCCTCCGGGATGGTCGCGACCGTGGTCACGTCCACGCCGTGCGCCAGGTCCTCCTGGAGCGCCACGTTGGCGATGTCCTCGACCTCGACCGGGTCGAGGCCCGCGTCGGCCAGGAGCTGTGCGAGCGCGGGGTCGAGGCCGCACTCCAGGTAGGTCTCCTCGTCGGCGCCGCAGCCACAGCCGTCGCCACAGCCGCCGGAGGACACGAGGGGAAGGTCGGGGGTGGTCACTGCTGTCACTGCTCCTGGGGCTGAGGGAGGGTCGGGGGGAAGTCTGTGGTGTCGGTGGTGCGCACCGCCAGCGATCGGTCGGGATTCAGCCGTACGACGATGTGGCGGCGCCAGGTCGTGTCGTCGCGTTCGGGACGGTCCTCGCGCCAGTGGCAGCCGCGGGTCTCCTCCCGCTGCCGCGCGGCGGCGACCAGGACCCGGGCCACGCACAGGAGGTTGGTCGCCTCCCAGGTGTCGACGCCGGGCTCGGCCGTCTTGCCGTGCTCGTCGAGGGCGTCGCGGGCGTCGGCGTGCAGCCGGTGGAGCCGGTCGGCCGCCCCGGCGAGGGACTCCTCGGAGCGCAGGACGCCGGCGCCCCGGGTCATGGCCCGCTGGATGGTGAGGCGGGCCTCGGCGGGGAGCAGCGGGTACGCGGGCCGCTCGGCGGCCGGGAGCGGCTGGGGCACGCGGGCGGCGAGGGCGTCCCCGGCGCCCGCGATGTCGGCGGCGATGCGCTCGGCGTAGACCAGGCCTTCGAGGAGGGAGTTGGAGGCCAGGCGGTTGGCGCCGTGCACTCCGGTGCAGGCGACCTCGCCGCACGCGTAGAGGCCGGGGACGGTGGTGCGCCCGTGGGAGTCGGTGCGGACGCCGCCGGAGGCGTAGTGGGCGGCCGGGGCGACCGGGACCGGCTCGGTGACCGGGTCGATGCCGTGGGCGCGGCAGGCGGCGAGGATCGTGGGGAACCGGTTCTCCCACATCTCGGCGCCGAAGTGGCGGGCGTCGAGGTACATGTGCTCGGCGTCCCGCTCCCGCATGCGGCGCATGATGCCCTTGGCGACGATGTCCCGGGGCGCCAGTTCGGCGAGCTCGTGCCGCCCCTGCATGAAGCGCACGCCGTCGGCGTCCACGAGATGGGCGCCCTCGCCGCGTACCGCCTCGGACACCAGGGGCTGCTGGCCCTCCGCGTCCGGGCCGAGGAAGAGCACGGTGGGGTGGAACTGGACGAACTCGAGGTCGCTCACCTCGGCTCCCGCGCGCAGCGCGAGGGCCACGCCGTCGCCCGTGGAGACGGAGGGGTTCGTGGTGGCCGAGAAGACCTGGCCCATGCCGCCGGTCGCCAGGACCACGGCGGGCGCGTGGACGGCTCCCACGCCGTCGTGCTGGCCCTCGCCCATGACGTGCAGGGTGACGCCGGCGGTGCGGCCCCCGGCGTCCGTGAGGAGGTCCAGGACGAGGGCGTTCTCGATGGTGCGCAGTCCCCGGGCTCGGACCGCCTCGACCAGGGCGCGGGAGATCTCCGCGCCGGTGGCGTCGCCGCCCGCGTGGGCGATGCGGCGGCGGTGGTGGCCGCCCTCGCGGGTGAGTTCGAGGGCGCCGTCGGTCGACTCGTCGAAGTGCGCGCCGGTCGCGATGAGGCGGCGTACGGCGTCGGGGCCCTCGGTGACCAGGAGGCGGACCGCTTCCTCGTCGCACAGGCCCGCGCCGGCGACCAGGGTGTCGTCCAGGTGCTGTTCGGGGGTGTCGCCCTCGCCGAGGGCCGCGGCGATGCCGCCCTGCGCCCAGCGGGTGGAGCCGTCGTCGAGGCGGGCCTTGGTGACGACGACCGTCGTCAGTCCCGCGGCCTCGCAGCGCAGTGCGGCGGTGAGGCCGGCGACGCCGGAGCCGACGACCACGACGTCCGCGGCGATGGACCACCCGGGCGCCGGCGCGTGCAGCCGGGGGCGGGCGACGGGCGGGCGTATGCCTGTGCTGGTCACGCGGCGTCTCCGAAGGATCCGAAGGTCAGGGTGATGTTGTCGATCAGGCGGGTGGCGCCCACCCGGGCGGCCACGGCGAGGACGGCCTCACCGGTGAAGTCGTCGCCGATCCCGGTGAAGTCGGACGGGTCGACCAGGGCCAGGTAGTCCAGGGCGAGGGGCGGTTCGAGGCGGGCGGCCTCGTCGAGGACCAGACGGGCGGTCGCCAGGAGGGCCGCCGGTCCGCCGGCGGTCGTGGCGACGGCGTGCGCGTCGGCCGCCGCGCGGGACTCCCCGATCGCGCTGAGCGCCTCGGCACGGGCACGGGTGGTGGGCACCGCGCTGGCCCGCGCGCGCAGCGCCTGCTGGGCCGCGTGCCGGTCGCGGCCGGCGAACAGGGCCTGGGAGAGGGCGAGCGCGGTGCGCCGCTCGGCGGGCGAGAGGTACCGGTTGCGGCTGGACAGGGCGAGCCCGTCCTCCTCGCGGACCGTGGGCACGCCGACGATCTCCAGGCCGAAGTTCAGGTCCCGCACCATGCGGCGGATCAGGGCGAGCTGCTGGGCGTCCTTCTGGCCGTACAGGGCGAGGTCGGGACGGGTGAGGTGGAGCAGTTTGGCGACGACGGTGAGCACGCCGTCGAAGTGGCCGGGGCGGGACGCGCCCTCCAGGCGGGCGCCCATGGGGCCGGCGGTGATGCGGACCTGGGGTTCGCCGCCCGGGTAGACCTCGTCCACGGCGGGGGCGAACACGACGTCGGCGCCCGACCGTCCGGCGAGGTCGAGGTCGGCGTCCAGGGTGCGCGGGTAGCGGTCCAGGTCCTCGCCCGCGCCGAACTGCAGCGGGTTGACGAAGACGGTGACCACGACCTCGCCGTCGGGGCCCGCCGCCTTCCGCGCGGTGCGGATCAGCGTCGCGTGGCCCTCGTGCAGCGCGCCCATGGTCATCACGACGGCGCGGCGGCCCTTCCGCGCGCGTGTGTGCAGTTCGGCGGCGGTGCGCAGCAGGGTGGCGGTCATCGGGCGGCTCCGTTCCGGGACGCGCGCGGCGTCGTGCGGCGGGGGTGGGCGGTGGGGCGGGGTGTGCCGCTCATCGGTCCTCCCCCGGCGTGGATCCGGTGCTTCCGGTGCCGTCGGCCCCGGCGGCCTCGTCGGCGAGGACGCCGAGCAGGTCCTCGGCGAGTTCCGGCTTCAGCAGGCCGTGGGCGAGGGCGCGGTCGGCGGTCGCGCGGGCCATCGCGAGATAGCCGGCGACGGCCCCCGGCGCGTGCCGCCGCAGCTCGGTGACGTGCGCGGCGACCGTGCCGGCGTCGCCGCGGGCGACCGGGCCTGTGAGGGCCGCGTCGCCGGAGCGCAGGGCGTTGTCCAGGGCGGCGCCGAGCAGCGGGCCGAGCATCCGGTCGGGTGCCCCGACTCCGGCGGTGCGCAGCAGTTCCAGGGACTGGGCGACCAGGGTGACCAGGTGGTTGGCGCCCAGTGCGAGGGAGGCGTGGTAGAGCGGGCGGTTCTCCTCGGAGATCCACTCCGGCTCGCCGCCCATCTCGATGACGAGGGCCTCGGCGGCCAGCCGCAGCTCCTCGGGGGCGGTGACGCCGAAGGAGCATCCGGCGAGGCGCTGCACGTCGACGGGGGTGCCGGTGAACGTCATGGCGGGGTGCAGGGCGAGCGGCAGGGCTCCGGCCCGCAGGGCGGGGTCGAGGACCCTCGCGCCGTAGCGGCCCGAGGTGTGCACGAGCAGCTGGCCGGGCCGTACCGCGCCGGTGTCGGCGAGTCCGGAGACCAGTTCCGGCAGGGCGTCGTCCGGGACGGTCAGCAGGACCAGCTCGGACCGCTGCAGGACCTCGGCGGGCGGCACCACCGGCACGTCGGGGAGCAGCTGCTCGGCACGCCTGCGGGAGGCTTCGGAGACGGCGGAGACCGCCACCGGGCGGTGCCCGGCGAGCTGGAGCGACGCGGCGAGGGCGGGGCCCACGCGTCCGGCGCCGACGACGCCGACGGTGAGCCGCGCGGGGCGGTCCTGGGGGTCTGGCTGTGGGGTTGTGTTCACGCAGCGGGGGCCTTCCCGTTCCAGTCCGCTCGGGGTACCGGACGATTTCTCGTCATGTTAACGCGATCGGTTCCGGGGGCGGTCGGTTGTCCACAGGCTGTGGGTTTCCGTGCGCCGCCGCACCACACCCGCGTGCGGAAATGTGGATGCCCGCGCGGGCCGGGACGCGGGATGATCGCGGGCATGACGGAAACGACGGACGGCACCGACGAGGCACGGACCGGGGACGAGCGGGGCCACGAGGACGAGCGGGGCCAGGGGGACGCGGCGGGCACGGCGGCGGCGCCGACGTCCCGCGAGCGGCGGATAGCCGCCTGGCGCAGCGCCCCGCGGGTGCTCGCCCGCCTCGGCTTCCTCGCCCCGCTCGGCGAGCGGCTGGCCCTGCTGGCGGCGGCGGGCGACGTGTACGACCTCGACGAGACGTCCGACATCTACGGCAACGGCGTCGTCGAGGCGCTGGAGAAGCGGGTCGCGGAGCTGCTGGGCACCGAGGCCGCCGCGTTCTTCCCGACCGGCACCATGGCCCAGCAGGTGGCCCTGCGCTGCTGGGCCGGCCGCACCGGCGACCCGGCGGTGGCCCTGCATCCGCTCAGCCACCCGGAGGTGTACGAGCGCAACGCGTTCAGCCAGGTCAGCGGGTTGCGTCCGGTGCGGATCACGAACGAGCCCCGGCTGCCGACCGCCGCCGAGGTACGCGACTTCGAGGAGCCCTTCGGGGCGCTGATGCTGGAACTTCCGCTGCGGGACGCCGGTTTCGTGCTGCCCACCTGGGAGGAGCTGACCGGGGTGGTGGACGCCGCGCGGGAACGCGAGGCGGTCGTCCACTTCGACGGGGCCAGGCTGTGGGAGTGCACCGAGCACTTCGGGCGGCCGCTGGAGGAGATCGCCGGTCTCGCGGACAGCGTCTACGTGTCGTTCTACAAGTCCCTCGACGCCTTCGGCGGCGCGGCCCTCGCCGGGCCCGCGACGCTGGTCGACGAGGCGAGGGCCTGGCGGCACCGGTACGGGGGCAACGTCTTCCAGCAGTTCCCGACCGCGCTGTCCGCGCTGATCGGCCTGGAGCGGGAACTGCCCCGGCTGCCGGAGTACGTCCGCCACGCGCGCGTGGTGGCCGGGGCGCTGCGGGAGGGGCTGGAGGCCGGGGGGCTGCCCTGGTTCCGGGTGCATCCGGAGGTGCCGCACACTCACGACTTCCAGGTGTGGCTGCCGTACGAGGCGGAGGTGGCCGCCGAGGTGGCGATCGCGGTGGCGGAGGAGACGGGGGCGGTGCTCTTCGCGAACCACTGGGACGCCAAGGGGCCGGGGTTGTCCTTCACGGAGGTGTACGTGCGGGCGGCGGGCCTCGAGTGGACCGCCGACGACGTACGCGGGGCGGCGGTGCAGTTCGCCCGGCGGCTGGTCCAGGCCTGACCTCTCTCGCCCCGGAGGGGCTGACTTCAGCCCCTCCGGCGTTTGAGGAGCG
This sequence comes from Streptomyces fungicidicus, assembly GCF_003665435.1. Lineage (NCBI taxonomy): Bacteria > Bacillati > Actinomycetota > Actinomycetes > Kitasatosporales > Streptomycetaceae > Streptomyces > Streptomyces fungicidicus. Next base: position 4,276,805 of record NZ_CP023407.1, on the reverse strand, counting down.
GGGGTTCGGGGGCAGCGCCCCCGAGGGCTCGTGCACCATGTGGGCATGGGCGTGCACATCGACATCTCGGGGCTGCGGCCGGAACAGGTCGCCGTCGTGCCCTCCCCGCTGGCGGAGCTGGGCATGGCGCTGCACGCGCTGTCCGAGCCGGGACACCACCCGGGGCTGCAGGCCTGGGCGACCGGCGTGACCGCACGCCTGGACCCGCACCTCGCGGACCGGATGTGCGAGGCGGACTTCCTGTGGCGCAGCACGTTCTCGGACCTGTTCCTGCCGTGCGCCGGCGTTCCGGGCCGCACCACGCTCCCGGGCGGCACCCTCGCGGAGGACCTGGACCTGCTGGACAAGCTGTCCGACGAGCAGTTCGTGGACGCCGCCCTGGAGTTCACCTGCGCGCTCCCCTACGGCCTGCCGGGCGCCGGGCCGCTCACCGACGCGGGGCTGAGGCGCCGCTCGCTGGAGCTGGCCGCCGCGCGGGGGCCGCGCCAGACGGAGTTCACCGAGCGGCTGCTGTCCGACCCGCCGGGGATCCGGGGCCGGCTCCGGCAGTTCCTCGAGGACTGCGACGAGGCTTTCTTCGCCGAGACCTGGTCCCGGCTGCGGCACCAGCTCGCAGCGGACACCCGCCACAAGACCGACCTGCTCCGGCACAAGGGGCCGGCCGGGGCGCTGACGGCGGTGTCGCCCGCGGTGACGGTCGACGAGGCCGCGGGGCGGATCACCGTGGACAAGTTGGGCGAGGGCCGGACGGCCACGGGCGACGGCGGGCTGCTGCTGATCCCGACCAGCCTCGGCTGGCCGCACCTGATGGTGCTGCACCGGTACGGCTGGCAGCCGGTGCTGCACTACCCGGTCGGCTCCCCGGAGCTGGCCGCCCCGCAGACGGTCGGGCAGCTGGCCCTGCGGATGACCGCGCTGTCCCACCCGGTCCGTATGCGCATGTGCCGGAACCTCGCCCGCAGCGCGTACACCACCAGTGAGCTGGCCCAGGCGCACGGTATGACGGCGCCGGAGATATCCCGGCACCTGGGCGTGCTGAAGAAGGCCGGCCTGCTCACCACGCGCCGCCGCGGGCGGTATGTGCTGCACCAGCTGGACGTGACGGTCGTGGCGCGGCTCGGCAGCGACTTCCTGGAGGGGATCCTGCGCTGACGGCGCGCACCCCGCGTATCAGTCGAGGCGGATGTGCCGGATGCCCACGCCCGCCTGCCGCAGCCGGGTCCGCAGCCGGCCCTCGTGGTTGGGGCGCAGCGTCAGGCCGGCGAGCACGGCGATGCGGTCGGCCGTTCTCGGCACCGTGACGCGGTCCGTCCACAGGTGCTCGGCGAACTCCGGCTCGCGCAGCCGCTCCAGGCAGTCGTCGAGCCGCCGCACCGCCCAGCTCTCCCGGCGGAGGGCGGCGTTGCCCAGGACCGACCCGAGGAGGCGGCCGAGGCCGCGCTCCCGCAGCCGCCGCAGCACCGTCTCGCGCTCGGCGAGGAGGGTGAAGTGGTGGACGTCGTGGCCGAGTTCGCGCAGCCGGCCCACGGTCTCCGCGAAGTGCCCGGGATCGGTGACGGTCATCGGCGCGATCACCACGCCCTCGTGCCGGGTGAGGGTCAGGTCGAGGACCTCGACCACGCCCTGCCGCCAGGACCTCAAGTCCTGGAAGTCGCCGCGCAGTCCGGGCGGCAGCATGCGGTTCAGGCCGAACCCCGGATGCTCCGGGTCGCAGACGACGCTGCCCGGCAGACGGCGCCGTATCTCATGTGCGGTCTGCGTCTTGCCGCCCCCGAAGGGCCCGTTGATCCACAGAAGCATGCGCGCACCCTACCGACGCGCGGCCGCGCGTTCAGCCGTGTCCGCCGGCCCGCACCAGACCCGTCTCGTAGGCGAGGACGACCACCTGCACCCGGTCCCGCAGCCCCAGCTTGGTCAGGATGCGGCCGACGTGGGTCTTCACGGTGGCCTCGGAGAGCACCAGCCGGGCCGCGATCTCGCCGTTGGACAGGCCCTGCGCGACCAGCACCATGACCTCCCGCTCGCGCCCGGTGAGCCGTCCCAGTTCCTGGTGCTCGGCCTGCTTGCCCGTGCCGGGCAGCATCGGCGCGAACCGGTCCAGGAGCCGGCGGGTGGTGGAGGGGGCGACCACGGCGTCGCCGCTGTGCACCGCGCGGATCGCGGCGAGCAGCTCGCCCGGCGGCACGTCCTTGAGCATGAAGCCGGACGCGCCCGCCTTCAGCCCGGAGAAGGCGTACTCGTCGAGGTCGAAGGTGGTGAGGATCAGCACCTTCGGCGGATCGGTGTCCGCGCAGATCCGCCGGGTCGTCTCCACGCCGTCCAGCTTGGGCATGCGGACATCCATCAGCACCACGTCGACGGCGGTGGACCGCAGCACCTCCAGGGCCTCCACGCCGTTGCCCGCCTCCGCCACGACATCCATGTCCGGCTGGGCGGCGAGCACCATCCGGAACCCGGTGCGCAGCAGCACCTGGTCGTCGACGAGCATCACGCGGATCGTCATCGGGCCTCTTCTTCCGTTCGGTCGTCAGCAGCCGCAGGGGGCGTGACAGGTGTCAACAAGGGGCGTGCGCGGGCGTCAATGCGCGGGTTTGAGCGGCAGCAGCACACTGATGCGGAATCCTCCGCCCTGCCGCGGACCCGCGTCCAGGGTGCCGCCGACCATGCCGACCCGCTCGCGCATGCCGATCAGGCCGTGGCCCTGGCCGTCGAACCCGCCCTCCTCGTACAGCTCGTGCGGCGCGCCCTTGCCGTCGTCCTCCACTAGGAGGCCGAGGCCGTCGTCGAAGTACACCAGGCGCACGCTGGCGCCCGCGTCGGGGCCGCCGTGCTTGCGGGTGTTGGTGAGCGCCTCCTGCACGATGCGGTACGCGGTGAGCTCGACGCCGCTGGGCAGCGGGCGCGGGGTGCCCTCGACCCGGAAGTCCACCGGGAGGCCGGAGCCCCGGCACTGTTCGACGAGATCCTCGATCTGCTGCACGTCGGGCTGCGGGACGTACTCCCCGGCCTCCTGGTGCTCGCCGGTGCGCAGCACGCCCAGCAGGCGGCGCATCTCGGCGAGGGCCTGGCGGCCGGTGGAGGAGATGGTCTCCAGGGCCTTCTTCGCCTGGTCGGGGGCGGCGTCGAGGACGTAGGCGGCGCCGTCGGCCTGCACCACCATCACCGACACGTTGTGCGCGACGACGTCGTGCAGCTCGCGGGCTATCCGGGCGCGTTCGGCGGCGACCGCCACCTTCGCCTGCGCCTCGCGCTCCTTCTCCAGCCGGGCGGCACGCTCTTCCAGCTGCGCGAAGTACGCGCGGCGGGTGCGGATGGAGTCGCCGAGCACCCAGGCAAGGGCGAAGGGCACGGTCTGGAGGACCATGATGGCGAGGTTCTGCGCCGTGCTCGCCTCTTCGGTCGGCCAGCGCAGCTGCGCGAGGGGCGCGGCGCACAGGCCGGCGGTCAGCGCGACGCGGGAGGCCCAGCGGGCCCCGACCGCCGCGACCGTGTAGACGATCACCAGCAGGGCGAAGTCGGCGGGCAGCGTCGCCACGTCCGCGATCAGCTGTCCCAGGCCCACCGCGAGGGCGAGGAGCAGCATCCGCTCGGGCATCCGGCGGCGCAGCGTGACGACCAGCGACAGCAGCAGCATGACCGGCACGGTGAGGGCGGGCAGGTCCGTCCCCCGGGACTCCTCCATGGTCGTTCCGCTGAGGACCGAAATCCCGAACAGGACCACGGCCCAGAAGCCGTCGACCCACGTCGGGTGTCTGCGGATGAAGTCATAGAGGCGCTGCACGTAACCCAGCGTAGGTTTGCCGGATGCGTGCAGGGGTCAACCGGAGGGCCGATCCCCGGTCGGTACGTGTACTCCGCAAGGTGGAGGCGGGGCATATCCGCGCGCTTAGTCTGGCCCGGTGACAGGCGACGACGGGCAGGTGGCGGGGGCCGCGGAGGGCGGCGCGCGGGGCTGGCGGGCGGCGGCCGAGGAGGCCCTGTACGGGCCGGGCGGCTTCTACCGGCGGCCCGGCGAGGGCCCGGCCGGGCACTTCCGTACCTCCGTCCACGCCTCGCGGCTGTTCGCCGGCGCCGTGGCGCGGCTGCTGTGCCGGGTCGACGAGGCGCTGGGGCGGCCCGCGGTGCTCGACTTCGTGGACATGGCGGCCGGGCGGGGCGAACTGGTCACCGGCGTCCTCGCCGCGCTGCCCGCCGGGGTGGCGGCCCGCACGCGTGCGTACGCGGTCGAGCTCACCGGCCGGCCCGCCGGGCTCGATCCCCGGATCGGGTGGCGGGCGGAGCCCCCGGAGGGGATCACGGGGCTGCTCTTCGCCAACGAGTGGCTGGACAACGTGCCGCTGAACGTCGCCGAGGTGGACGCGGCGGGCGTCCCGCGGCTGGTGCTGGTGCGGGACGACGGCACGGAGCTGCTCGGGGAGCCGGTCGCGGGCCCGGACGCCGAGTGGCTGGCACGGTGGTGGCCACCGGGCGGCGAGGAGGGGCTGCGCGCGGAGATCGGGCTGCCCCGGGACCGCGCCTGGGCGGCGGCCGCCGGGACGGTCGCACGGGGGCTGGCCGTCGCCGTGGACTACGCGCACACGGCCGTGTCGCGGCCGCCGTTCGGGACGCTCACCGCGTTCCGGGAGGGCCGGGAGACGGCACCCGTGCCGGACGGGTCGTGCGACCTCACCGCGCATGTCGCCCTGGACGCGTGCGCCGCGGCCGGTCCGCTCCCCGGCGCGCTGCTGCTGGCGCAGCGCGACGCCCTGCGCGCCCTCGGGGTGAGCGGCGCGCGCCCGCCGCTCACCCTGGCCGCCACCGACCCCGCCGGCTACGTGCGCGCCCTGGCGGGCGCCGGGGAGGCCGCCGAGCTCACCGCGCCGGGCGGTCTCGGCGACTTCGGGTGGCTGGTGCAGCCGGTCGGGCTCGCGCGGGCGGCGGACCTATTTGTCGATGTCGCCGACGACGAAGAACATTGACCCGAGAATCGCCACCATGTCCGCGACCAGCGTCCCCGGCAGCAGCTCGGTGAGCGCCTGGATGTTGTTGTACGACGCCGAGCGCAGCTTCAGCCGGTACGGCGTCTTCTCGCCCTTGCTGACCAGGTAGTAGCCGTTGATGCCGAGCGGGTTCTCGGTCCACGCGTACGTGTGCCCCTCGGGGGCCTTGAGGACCTTCGGGAGCCGCTGGTTGACCGGACCGGGCGGCAGCTCGGCGAGCCGGTCGAGGCAGGCGTCGGCGAGGTCGAGGGCGTTGTGGGTCTGCTCCAGGAGGCACTCGAAACGGGCGAGGCAGTCGCCCTCCTCGCGGGTCACCACCTTCAGGACGTCGCCCAGTTCGCCGTAGGCGAGGTACGGCTCGTCGCGGCGCAGGTCGAAGTCGACGCCGGAGCCGCGCGCGATGGGCCCGCTCACGCCGTACGCGTGCACGGCGCGGGGGGACAGCACGCCGACGCCGCGCGTGCGGCCCCGGAAGATCTCGTTGCCCAGCACCAGGTCGTCGAAGCGGTCCATCCGGGAGCGGACGTCGGCGACGGCGGCGCGGGCACGGGTGGTCCATCCCGCCGGGAGGTCCTCCTTGAGGCCGCCCACGCGGTTGAACATGTAGTGCATCCGCCCGCCGGAGACCTCCTCCATGACGTGCTGGAGCTCCTCGCGCTCGGTGAACGCGTAGAAGATCGGGGTGATGCCGCCCAGTTCCAGCGGATAGGAACCGAGGAACATCAGGTGGTTGAGGACCCGGTTCAGCTCGGCGAGCAGCGTGCGCAGCCACACCGCCCGCTCGGGGACCTCCATGCCGAGCATCCGCTCGACGGCGAGGACCACGCCCAGCTCGTTGGAGAACGCCGACAGCCAGTCGTGGCGGTTGGCCAGCATGATGATCTGGCGGTAGTCACGGGCCTCGAACAGCTTCTCCGCGCCCCGGTGCATATAGCCGATCACGGGCTCCGCGTGGACGATGCGCTCGCCGTCCAGGACGAGCTTCAGCCGCAGCACGCCGTGGGTGGACGGGTGCTGGGGCCCGATGTTGAGCACCATGTCGGTGCTCTCCGCCGCGCCGCCGATACCGACCATGGTCTCCGTCGTAGGAGTCATGAACACAGTCTCCCCTACGTACGCTGGCCCCATGGAGACGGGGAGCCCGCACGAAACGGGGACAGCGGCGACGAGCGGGCCGGCGGTCCCGGACGGCGGGGAGCCGGTGTGGATCGCGCTGCCTCCCGGGCTGCTCAGGATGCGGCGGCTGCTGCTGGTGGTGTGGCTGGGGCTGCTGACCCTGGCCGCCGGGCTGGTGCCGGGACTGCTGGCCGGGCCCGGCTGGGCCGCCTTCGCGCTGCTGCCGCTGGCGCTGCTGCTCTGGGGCTGGGTGCTGCTGGAGCGGAACTGGCGTTCCTGGCGGTACGCGGAGCGCGCCGACGACCTGCTGATCAGCCGGGGCGTGCTGTGGCGGCGGGAAACTGTCGTGCCGTACGGGCGGATGCAGCTGGTCGAGGTCACCTCCGGGCCGGCGGAGCGGCACTTCGGGCTGGCCAGCGTGCAGCTGCACACGGCCGCCGCGGCGACCGACGCCACCATCCCCGGCCTCGACCCGGCCGAGGCGGAACGGCTGCGCGACCGGCTCACCGAGCTGGGCGAGGCCCGATCGGCGGGGCTGTGACGGCCCCGGACGTCCAGGGGGACGTGCGCGACCGCCCGCCGGTGACCGAGAGGCGGCTGCACCCCGTCACACCGCTCAGGCGGGCGTGGGCGCCCGTCGCGGTGCTCATCGGGTGGGCGCTGCACGATCCCGACCAGGCGCAGCGCCAGCTGACCCGGCTGACGACCACCACCCTGCTGATCGGCCTCGCCGTGCTCATCCCGGCGGCGGCCCTCTACGGCTTTCTGACCTGGTGGTTCACCCACTTCGCGGTGACCGAGAGCGAACTGCGCATCCGTACCGGGCTGCTGTTCCGGCGGACCGCGCACATCCGGCTGGAGCGGATCCAGGCCATCGACGTCACCCAGCCGCTGCTCGCTCGGGTCGCCGGCGTGGCGAAGCTCAAACTGGACGTCATCGGGACCGACAAGAAGGACGAGCTCGCGTTCCTGGGGGCCGGCGAGGCACGGGCGCTGCGCGCCGAACTGCTGGCGCGGGCGGCGGGTTTCGCGCCGGAGACCGCGCACGAGGTGGGTGAGGCGCCGTCCCGGCAGATGCTGCGGGTGCCGCCGGGCGTCCTCGCCGTCTCCCTGCTGCTGACCGGGGCGACCTGGGGCTGGCTCATCGTCGCCGGCGTCGTGGTGCCGCTGCTGTGGACGGCCACCCACAGCGTGTGGACGGTGCTCGCCGCGGCCGTGCCGATGCTGGGCGCGGCGGGCGCGAGCAGCGTGGGCCGGTTCGTCGCCGAGTACGACTGGACGCTGGGCGAGTCGCCGGACGGGCTGCGCATCGACCACGGGCTGCTGGACCGGGCGCACGGGACGGTGCCGCCGGGGCGGGTGCAGGCGGTGCGGCTGGTCGAGCCGCTGCTGTGGCGACGGCGGGGGTGGGTGCGGGTGGAACTGGACGTGGCGGGGTCGTCCAACTCGCTGCTGCTGCCCGTCGCTCCGCGCGAGCTCGCCGAGTCGGTCGTCGCGCGGGTGCTGCCCGGGGTGAACGTGCCCCCGCGCGAGGCGTTCTCCCGGCCGCCGCGCCGCGCGCGGTGGTGCGTTCCGCTGTGGTGGCGGGGGTACGGACTCGCCGTCACCGACGCGGTGTTCGCCACCCGCCGCGGGCTGCTGCGGCGCAGCCTGTCCCTGGTGCCGCACGCCAAGGTGCAGAGCGTGCGGCTGGCCCAGGGGCCGTGGCAGCGGGCGCGGGGCGTCGCGCACGTCCATGTGGACACCGGCGCGAACAAGTCGGTGACGGCCCACCTGCGCGACGCCGGGGAGGCCGCGGCCCTCCTGCGCTCCCAGGCCGAACGCTCCCGCACCGGCCGCCGCGACGCCCGCCCGGACCGCTGGATGGCCTGACCGCCCCCGGAGCACCCGCACCGCCCCAGCACCGGCCCCGCCAGTACGTACCGACAGCCAGCAGCGGCACACGGCAGCCCGCGAAGCAGCACACCATGTGCCGGAAAGCCGGGACGGCGTGCGGCGCGGAGAGCGAGGGCCCGTGGTGCCGTACCGGTCGCCGCACGCGCCCCACGGGACGCAGGAGCACCGGGCGGCTCAGGGCACGCGGGACGGGCGCCGTGCGGGCGCTTGTCGGCCCTCGCAGGGGCAGTTGCCCGGGACGTGGAGGCCGGTTGGCCGTGGGGGCGAACGGCGACGGGCCCCGCGCGGTGCGCGGGGCCCGTCGGGGTGTGCGGGGGTCAGGACGCCGCGCTGCGCAGGCCCTGGACGTCGATGTGTTCCGTCTCGTCGTGCGCCGTCAGGTCGATGACCTGGCCGATGCCGCGCGCCTGCTCGTCGGCGGGCTTGAAGCGCGCCTCGGCCTCCGCCTTGTGCAGCGCGAGCGCCTCCTGGCCGACGACGTCGGCCAGGTCCTCGTTCTGCACGGAGTCCAGGGCAGTGCCCTCCGCGTCCTTCTTCGTCCCGAAGAAGTCGAAGCCGCCGTCGGACACCGGCCGCCGCACCGGCGCCTTCGGCGGGACGACCGCCACCGCCGTCGGCACGGTGAAGTGCCCGGAGGGCTGCCGTGCGGGCCGGTCGGGAGAAGCGGCCGGCGCGGGGGCGGCGGTCGTACGCTCGTGCTCGCCGACCGCCTCGGACCGCCCCTCGGCCTCGTCCTCCTGCGCCTGCTCCCGCCCGGGCCTCTTCGTGGGTTCGGGACCGTCGTCCTCGGGGCCCCCGGGGGCCCCGTCGTCCGCCGGGGAGCCCTCGGCCCCCGGCGTGTCACCGGGCCGGGCGGGGGCGGCGTCGCCGGCCGGCCCGGACGTCTCGTCGGCCGCCGCGGAGGCGACGGCCTCGTCCTCCGTGGCGTCGGCGTCCGCGTCGACATCCACATCGGCATCGGCGTCGGCATCGGCGTCACCGGCGAGCCGCGCCAGCGCCGCGCCGGCCCGCAGGAACAGCTCCGAGCCCTCCGGCGAGAAGACGGAGGGAGCTGCCGGCTCCTCCTCCGCGACCGCCTCGACGGACTCCCCGGCCGCCCCGGCCGCCCCGTCGCCCGGCTCCGCCGACGGCCCCGCCGGCAGCGCGCGGGCCGGAACCGCGGCCTCTATCTCGAGTACCCGGCGTTCCTCCAGAACGCTCGCCCGGTCGACCTCCGACGCGGCGTACCGCCGCAGCAGGGCCGCGTGTTCGTTGCGCAGCCCGGCGAGTTCGCCGCGCTTGGCGCGCAGCCGCTGCTCCAGCTTCGCCCGCAGTTCGCGCGATTCCTCGAGGTCCGACTCCAGTTCGGCGACCCGCTCCTCGAAACGCCACTCGTCGCTCGCACGCGCGCGCGTGAGTTCGGCGACGCGCTTACCCGCCTGGGCGTCCCAGTTCCGCATGACGACGGCACCGACGACCGCCGTGACCGCGGCGGCCCCGGCCAGGACACGAAGCACCATCGGTTGTGTGAACACCCAGGGCCCCAGGGCGCAGACGACGGAGACGCCTGCGATCGCCGACGGGGGCAGCATCCTGTGCAGGGGCGGGGAATGACGGTGACGTCCACGTGGCATGGCCAGAAACTTACCGCGCGTAGGCGAATGATGGTGCCCCGCCCCGTAAAAACAAAGCCACGCCGGGGCTTTCACAGGGCATCAGGGAACTCGCGCCATACGTGAATAGACGTATTGACCAATTACCAAGATCCTTTTCCTGGGCGCGTTCTCCGGCCCGGGTCGCCTTTCGCGTTCCGCCGCTCTCCCGCGCACCGGCTTGGCCGCGTGCGGCCGGTGCGCGCGCCGCCGGGGCCGAGGCGTACCCCGGCCAGTGCCTGGGCCTACGCTGAAGATATGAGCAACCACAGCGGACGCCGCCAGGTCGCGGGCCTTCCTCACTGGGACCGCTGCGCGGTCATGGGGGTCGTGAACGTCACCCCGGACTCCTTCTCCGACGGCGGCCGCTGGTTCGACACGACGACCGCCGTCAAGCGCGGCCTCGACCTGGTCGCCCAGGGCGCCGACCTGATCGACGTCGGCGGCGAGTCCACCCGGCCCGGCGCCACCCGCGTCGACGAGGCCGAGGAGCTCAGGCGCGTCATCCCCGTGGTGCGCGGCCTCGCCGCCGAGGGCGTCACCGTCTCCGTCGACACCATGCGCGCCTCCGTCGCGGAACAGTCCCTCGCGGCCGGCGCCGCCCTGGTCAACGACGTGAGCGGCGGACTCGCCGACCCCGCCATGATCCCCGCGGTCGCCGCCGCCGGCGCCCCCTTCGTCGTCATGCACTGGCGCGGCTTCCTGGAGGGCGGCACCATCCAGGGCGTCTACGCCGACGTGGTGTCGGAGGTCGCCGACGAACTGCGGGCGCGCGTGGAGGCCGTCCTCGAGGGCGGCATCGCCGCCGACAAGGTGATCGTCGACCCCGGCCTCGGCTTCTCCAAGGGCGCCGACCACGACCTGGCGCTCCTCGCCCGTCTCGACCGCGTCCTGGACCTCGGCCACCCGGTGCTCGTCGCCGCCTCCCGCAAGCGGTTCCTCGGCCGTGTCCTGGCCGGCCCGGACGGCGCGCCCCCGCCCGCGCGGGAGCGCGACGCCGCCACCGCCGCCGTCTCCGCGCTCGCCGCCCGCGCGGGCGCCTGGGCGGTCCGCGTGCACGAGGTGCGCGCGACCGCGGACGCCGTACGCGTGACCCGCGCGATAGAGCAGGCCCGCACGGCCGACCCGACACCCCCCGTACCCGGCGCGCACGGCGCAGAAGGAGCCCGGTGAGCGCACCCCACACCGATGTCGAGCAGGTCGAGGCCGCCAACACCGCCTTCTACGAGGCACTCGAAAGGGGCGACTTCGAAGAGGTCGCCTCGCTCTGGCTCACCCCGGGCGACCTCGGCATCGACGAGACGTACCACGACCCCGCGGACAGCGGTGTGGTCTCCTGCGTGCACCCCGGCTGGCCGGTGCTCACCGGACGCGGCGAGGTCCTCAGGTCGTACGCCCTGATCATGGCGAACACCGACTACATCCAGTTCTTCCTGACCGACACGCATGTCTCGGTCACCGGCGACACCGCCCTGGTGACCTGCACGGAGAACATCCTCAGCGGCGGCCCCGCACCCAGGGCCGGCGAGGAGCTGGGACCGCTGGTCGGCCAGCTCGTCGTGGCGACCAACGTGTTCCGGCGGACCGCGGAGGGCTGGAAGCTCTGGGCCCACCACGCCTCCCCCGTCCTCGCCGAGGAGGAGGACGACGAGGACGAGACGGACGGCGGCGCTCCGGCCTGAGCGGGTAGACGGAACCCAGGAACCCGGGACCACTGCCCGCCCCCGCACGGAACACCGCGGGGCGGGCAGTGCCCGGCCTCCGCCGGGGAAACGGACGGTGAAACCTCCGGCCGCCGGACCGTTCCCGCACCCCCGGGCCACCGGCCCTGTCGGTGCGCGCGGGTAGATTCACAGGCAGGCCGGTGCGCCATCCGCAGGCACCGACCGGCCGGACCGACGACTGCAGGAGTGATTCGCGTGGATCGTGTCGCGCTGCGCGGCCTGAAGGCCCGTGGGCATCACGGGGTGTTCCCGAAGGAGCGCGAGGAGGGCCAGACCTTCATCGTGGACCTCGTCCTCGGCCTGGACACCCGGCCGGCCGCGGCGGACGACGACCTGACGAAGACCGTGCACTACGGGATCGTCGCGGAGGAGGTCGTGGCCGTCGTGCGGGGCGAGCCCGTCAATCTCATCGAGACGCTCGCCGAGCACATCGCCCAGGTCTGTCTGAAGCACGACATGGTGCGGGAGGTCGAGGTGTGCGTCCACAAGCCCGACGCGCCGATCACCGTGCCCTTCGACGACGTGACCGTCACCATCACCCGGAGCCGCGTATGACCAGGCCGTCCCACCAGGGCCACACCGACCCGACGGTCCAGCCCGTCCCCGCCTCCGTGGTCGAGCGGGTCGACGCCGCCGACACCACCCTGCAGAACCCGAAGCGGGCCGTCGTCTCCCTCGGCGCCAACCTGGGCAACCGCCTGGAGACCCTCCAGGGGGCCGTCGACGCCCTGGAGGACACCCCGGGCATCCGGGTCAAGGCGGTCTCCCCGGTGTACGAGACGGAGCCGTGGGGCGTCGAGCCCGGCAGCCAGCCCTCGTACTTCAACGCGGTCGCGGTCCTGAAGACCACCCTGCCGCCGTCCTCCCTGCTGGAGCGGGCGCACGCGGTCGAGGAGGCCTTCCACCGGGTCCGCGACGAGCGCTGGGGCCCGCGCACCCTGGACGTGGACATCGTCTCCTACGCGGAACTCCACTCCGACGACCCGCAGCTCACGCTCCCCCACCCGCGCGCCCACGAGCGCGCCTTCGTGCTCGCCCCCTGGCACGACGTGGACCCGCAGGCGGAGCTGCCCGGCCACGGCCCCGTCGCCGATCTCCTCGGCACGGTCACCCGCGAAGGCGTCACGCCCCGCCAGGACCTGGAACTCCGGCTGCCCGAGTAGCCGTTAAGGTCGACACGACCACATTCCGGGGCACCGTCCGGGGAACGCGAAGGGACACCGTGAAAGAGCTGCGCATCAGGGTGCTGGCCGGCGTCTTCGTCGTGGCCGGGATCCTGTCCTGGGCCGGCGCCCGCCTCTGGAACTCCGTGGGCTCCCTGCCGAGCGTGCCGGTGGCCGCGCCCATCGTGCTGGCGCTGATCGCGGTGGTCCTCGCGGCCACCGCGCTCTCGATCCGCGCCCGTCTCAAGGCCCAGCGCGAGCGGCAGCCCGACGCCAAGGGCGTCGACCCGCTGATGGCGGCCCGGGCGGTCGTGTTCGGGCAGGCCAGCGCCCTGGTCGCCGCCCTCGTCGCCGGGATGTACGGCGGCACGGGCGTCTTCCTGCTGGAGTTCCTGGACATCCCCGCCCGCCGCGACCAGGCCATCTACGCCGGCTTCTCGGTGCTGGCCGCCCTCGGCGTCATAGCGGCGGCCATCTTCCTGGAGCGCGTCTGCAAGCTCCCGGAGGACGACGACAACAACGGCCAGGGCGCGGCCCCGGCGGCGTGAGCGGCCGTCAGCGCGCCATGATCAGGCTCATCGCCTCGTTGCGGGTCGCCGCGTCCCGCAGCTGACCGCGCACCGCCGAGGTGAGCGTCTTCGCGCCGGGCTTGCGGATCCCCCGCATCGACATGCACATGTGCTCGCACTCCACCACCACGATCACCCCGCGCGGCTCCAGGATCTCCATCAGGGAGTCCGCGATCTGCGTGGTGAGTCGTTCCTGCACCTGCGGGCGGCGGGCGTAGACGTCCACCAGCCGGGCCAGCTTCGACAGGCCGGTGATCTTGCCGCTGGTGGCCGGGATGTACCCGACGTGCGCGACGCCGCGGAACGGCACCAGGTGGTGCTCACAGGTCGAGTACACCTCGATGTCCTTGACCAGCACCATCTCGTCGTGACCGAGGTCGAACGTCGTCGTCAGCACGTCCTCGGGCTTCTGCCACAGCCCCGCGAATATCTCCCGGTACGCCCGCGCCACCCGCGCCGGGGTCTCCAGCAGGCCCTCGCGGTCCGGGTCCTCGCCGACCGCGATCAGCAGCTCGCGTACGGCGTTCCGTGCCCGCTTCTCGTCGAACTCGCCGATCGGGGTCACGCCGTCCAGCGTCACGGGGTCGGTCATCAGAGGTGCCTCGTTCCTGTGTCCTCACGCGTGAGGGGCACGCGTCTCAACTGCGGGTATACACAAACGCCGCGCCCCCCAGGCTAGAACCAGGGGGGCGCGGCATCCATTCCGGGCCCGGTGGGGCCACCGGGAGCCTCGGGTCAGCTCTCGGGGCGTTCCTCCGGGGTCCGCTCGGGCGCCGGGGCGGGCTCCGCCGTGGTGCTCTTGGCGGTGCTGATGGCCGGCGTCGCTCCGTTCGCCCCGTTCGTCAGGGCCAGCTCCTTGGGGGAGAGGACCGGCGGACGGGTGGACGGCGTACGGCGCGAGGAGCCGGTCCAGGCGGGCCGGGGCGGGCGCTTGACGATCGGCGCGAAGACCTCGGCGATCTCCTCCTTGCCCAGCGTCTCCCGCTCCAGGAGGGCCAGGACCAGGTTGTCGAGGACGTCGCGGTTCTCGACCAGGATCTCCCACGCCTCGTTGTGCGCGGTCTCGATGAGCTTCTTGACCTCTTCGTCGACCAGCGCGGCGACCTCTTCCGAGTAGTCGCGCTGGTGGGCCATCTCACGGCCGAGGAAGGGCTCGGTGTTGTCGCCGCCGAACTTGATGGCGCCGAGCCGCTCGGTCATGCCGTACTGGGTGACCATCGCGCGGGCCAGTCCGGTGGCCTTCTCGATGTCGTTGGCCGCACCGGTGGTGGGGTCGTGGAAGACGAGCTCCTCGGCCGCGCGGCCGCCCAGCATGTACGCGAGCTGGTCCAGCATCTCGTTGCGCGTGGTGGAGTACTTGTCCTCGTCCGGCAGCACCATGGTGTAGCCGAGGGCACGGCCTCTGGACAGGATGGTGATCTTGTGGACCGGATCGGAGTTCGGTGAGGCCGCCGCGACCAGGGCATGTCCGCCCTCGTGGTACGCGGTGATCTTCTTCTCCTTGTCCGACATGATCCGGGTCCGCTTCTGCGGGCCCGCGACCACACGGTCGATCGCCTCGTCCAGCATGTGGTTGTCGATCAGCTTCTGATCGCTGCGCGCGGTCAGCAGCGCGGCCTCGTTCAGCACGTTGGCCAGGTCGGCACCGGTCATGCCGGGGGTGCGGCGGGCGACGGCCGAGAGGTCGACGTCCGGGGCGACCGGCTTGCCCTTCTGGTGCACCTTGAGGATCTCCAGCCGGCCCTGCATGTCCGGGCGGTCGACCGCGATCTGGCGGTCGAAGCGGCCGGGGCGCAGAAGGGCCGGGTCGAGGATGTCGGGCCGGTTCGTCGCGGCGATGAGGATCACGCCGCCCTTGACGTCGAAGCCGTCCATCTCGACGAGGAGCTGGTTCAGGGTCTGCTCGCGCTCGTCGTGACCACCGCCGAGGCCGGCGCCGCGGTGGCGGCCGACCGCGTCGATCTCGTCGACGAAGACGATGGCGGGGGCGTTCGCCTTGGCCTGCTCGAACAGGTCACGGACCCGGGAGGCGCCGACACCGACGAACATCTCGACGAAGTCGGAACCGGAGATCGAGTAGAACGGCACACCGGCCTCGCCCGCCACGGCACGCGCGAGCAGGGTCTTGCCGGTACCGGGCGGGCCGTAGAGCAGGACGCCCTTGGGGATCTTCGCCCCGACGGCCTGGAACTTCGCCGGCTCCTGCAGGAACTCCTTGATCTCGTGGAGCTCCTCCACCGCCTCGTCGGAACCGGCGACGTCGGCGAACGTCGTCTTCGGGGTGTCCTTGGTGATGAGCTTCGCCTTGGACTTCCCGAAGTTCATGACCCGGGAGCCGCCGCCCTGCATCTGGTTCATCAGGAACAGGAAGACGACCACGATGAGGACGAACGGCAGCAGCGACAGCAGGATGCTCACGAACGGGTTCTGCTTCGACGGCGACACCGTGTAGCCGTCGGGGATCTGCTTGTTCTGGAACTTGTCCTGCAGCGTGCTGGCAATCGTGACGCCCTGATCGCCGATGTAGCTCGCCTGGATCTTCGAGCTGCCCTCGACCTTCTGGCCGTCCTTGAGTTCGACCTTGATGGTCTGTTCGTCGCCGGTGGTCAGCTTGGCCGAGTCGACCTTGTTCTCATTGATCGCCTGGACGACCTGGCCGGTGTCCACCGTCTTGTAGCCGCCGGACGAGCCGACGACCTGCATCAACACGACCACGGCAAGGACGGCCAGCACGATCCACATGACCGGCCCACGGAAGTATCGCTTCACGTCCATCCATACGGAGCGGTGCCGCCCCGTCCCTCCTGCCATAGTGAGTTTGATAAAGGCTGTTCTTCGGACGGTACCCCAGCTTCGTCCCCCGACGCTGCGGAGGACGGCCGGCAATCGCGTCCACGCATGCTCCAACGCCGCGGAGCCCGCCGGGGTTCCCGATCACGTACGGCGGGCCGGGCGCCGGGGCTCAGCCGCCGTAGACGTGGGGCGCGAGCGTACCGACGAACGGGAGGTTGCGGTACTTCTCGGCGTAGTCCAGGCCGTAGCCGACGACGAACTCGTTGGGAATGTCGAAACCGACCCATTCCACGTCGATGGCGACCTTGGCGGCCTCGGGCTTGCGCAGCAGCGTGCACACCTTGAGGGAGGCGGGCTCGCGCGAGCCGAGGTTGGAGATCAGCCAGGAGAGTGTCAGTCCGGAGTCGATGATGTCCTCGACGATGAGGACGTGCCGGCCCTTGATGTCGGTGTCGAGGTCCTTGAGGATCCGCACCACACCGGAGGACTGCGTGCCCGCCCCGTACGAGGACACGGCCATCCAGTCCATCGTGACGGGGGTGGACAGCGCCCGGGCGAGGTCCGCCATCACCATCACCGCGCCCTTGAGCACGCCGACGATCAGCAGGTCCTTGCCCGCGTACTCCGCGTCGATCTTCGCTGCCAGCTCCACCAGCTTGGCGTCGATCTCTTCCTTGGTGATGAGCACCTTCTCGAGGTCGGCACCCATGTCGTTCGCGTCCACCCGCATCACTTTCGGTCGTCCCACCGGCCGGTCCGGTCCGCCCCGCGACTCGTACGGGTCGGTGGGGTCCGGATTCAGCCCTGCCGAATCACCAGTCTGCCACCCTGCCGGCGGGCGACGACCCGGCCGGGGAGATTGATGGCCCCCTGGCCGCGCCAGCCGGTGATCAGCCGGTCCACCTCCTCGATGTGGCGGGCGAACAGCGAACCGGCCGGCGCGCCGGCCTCGATGGCGGCGCGGCGCAGCACTCGGCGGCGCACGGCGGGCGGCAGTTCGTACAGCTTGGCGCACTCCAGGCGGCCGTCGGCGTCGCGGACGCCGGCCTCGGCCCGGCCGGCCCACGCGTCGAGGGCGTCGGCATCGTCACGGGAGAGCTGGGCCGTACGGGCGAGGGCCTCGACGACGCCCTTGCCGAGGGCCTTCTCCAGGGCGGGCAGGCCCTCGTGGCGGAGCCGGGAGCGGGTGTAGGCGGGGTCCGTGTTGTGCGGGTCGTCCCAGACGGGCAGGGACTGGGCCATGCAGGCCTTGCGGGCCGTCTGCCGGTCGACCTGGAGGAAGGGGCGCCGGTAACGGCCGTCGGCCCCCGAGACCGCGGCCATTCCGGACAGGGAGCGGATGCCGGAGCCGCGGGCGAGGCCGAGGAGGACGGTCTCGGCCTGGTCGTCGCGGGTGTGGCCGAGCAGGACGGCGCAGGCGCCGTGCCGCTCGGCGACGGCGTCCAGGGCGGCGTAGCGGGCGTCCCGGGCGGCGGCCTCGGGGCCGCCGTCGCGGCCGACGGTGACGGCGACGGACTCGGCGGGTTCGAGGCCGAGTTCGGTCAGGCGCAGGACGACCTCGGCGGCGCGCAGGTCGGAGCCGGCCTGGAGGCCGTGGTCGACGGTGACGCCGCCGGCGCGGACGCCGAGGCGGGGGGCTTCGAAGGCGAGGGCGGAGGCGAGCGCCATGGAGTCGGCGCCGCCGGAACACGCCACGAGCACGAGCGGCGAGGGGGGCTGCTCGTGCGGGGGGCGGCCCGGTGTCCGGCCTTGGCCGTCGCGGATGTCGGTCAGGACGCGGCGGACCGCCAGGCGTATCGCCGCGACCGCAGGATGGGGACCCATGTCCGGTTCCCTTCATGAAGTTTTCGGGGGGTGAGCCCGAGATCGGTCACTCAGAGTGTGTAGATGGTGACAGAACCGGGCCGTTCCCCGAGCATTGCACGCCTACTCCGGACTCACGGTCCCTCGGACGGGTGATTGGAGGGGCGTCCGTCTGCCGTCGGCCGTGCGCGGCGCATGACGGGGCGCGGGGCTCAGGCTTCCGGTTTGCGGTGCACCCGTGTGATCCAGTCCGCAGGTTTGGCGATCTCGGCCTTGGTGGGGAGGGTGTTGGGCGAGGTCCAGACGCGGTTGAAGCCGTCCATGCCGACCTCCTCGACGACGGCCCGCACGAAACGTTCGCCGTCGCGGTACTGGCGGAGCTTGGCGTCCAGGCCGAGCAGCTTGCGCAGGGCCATGTCCAGGCGGGAGGCGCCCTTGGCGCGGCGCTGCTGGAACTTCTCGCGGATCTCGGAGACGCTCGGCACGACCGCGGGGCCGACGCCGTCCATGACGAAGTCGGCGTGCCCCTCCAGCAGCGACATCACGGCGGTGAGCCGGCCGAGGATCTCCCGCTGCGCGGGGGTCTGCACGACCTCGACCAGGGAGCGTCCCTCGTCGCCCTCCTCGCCCTCGGGACGCCCGCCGGCCAGCGACTGCGCGGCCTCGCGGATGCGTTCCAGGACGGTCATGGGGTCGACGTCGGTCTCCTCGAGGAACGACTGGATCTCGCCCTCCAGGTGGTCCCGCAGCCAGGGCACGGCGGTGAACTGGGTGCGGTGCGTCTCCTCGTGGAGGGTCACCCACAGCCGGAAGTCGTGCGGTTCCACGTCGAGTTCGCGCTCCACGTGGACGATGTTGGGGGCGACGAGCAGCAGCCGCCCGGCGCCGTTCGCGCCGGCCGGGAGGTCGCGGGTGGCGGGGGCGAAGGTCTCGTACTGGCCGAGGACGCGGGAGGCCAGGAAGGAGAGCAGCATCCCGAGTTCGACGCCGGTGACCTTGCCGCCGACGGCGCCGAGGACCGCGTTGCCGGGGCCGGTGCCGCGCCGCTCCTGCATCTTGTCGAGGAGTGGTTTGAGCAGTTCGCGGAAGCCGGCGACGTTGGCCCGGACCCAGCCGGGGCGGTCGACGACGAGGACGGGGGTGTCGTGGGTCTCCTCGGTGCCCAGACGGGTGAAGCCCCGGACGTGTTCCTCCGAGGCCTTCGCGTGCCGGCGCAGTTCCGCGACGACGGCACGGGCCTCGTCGCGGCTCACGTCGGGGCCCGGTCGCATGAGGCGGGTCGCGGTCGCGACCGCGAGGTTCCAGTCGACCATCCCGGAAGAAGCGGCACCACCGATGCTCGTCATGCGTCAACGGTACGTGAGTGGGCCGGTTGGGGGCAGGGCGGCGAGGTGACGGGGCGAAGCCCCCGGGCCCCCTCGCGCGGTTCCCCGCGCCCCTGCCGGGGTCACCGGCAGCCGCAGGTGGCCAGGGCTGTGGCGGCCTTGTCCAACGCGGACTGGGCGGCCGCGGGGTCGGTGGTGGCGTTCGCCAGGAAGGCGAAGGCCAGCAGGCGTCCGTCCTTGTCGACGACGGTGCCCGCCAGGGTGTTCACGCCGGTGAGCGTGCCGGTCTTGGCGCGTACGACGCCGGCCGCGCCGTCACCGTAGCGGCCGGCCAGGGTGCCGGTGAAGCCCGCGACGGGCAGCCCCGTCAGGGCGGACCGCAGCTCGGGGTGGGCCGGGTCGCCGGCCTTGACGAGCAGCGCGGTGAGCAGGTCGGCGGTGAGCCTGTCGCGCCGGTCGAGGCCGCTGCCGTCCTTGACGTCGACCCCCTTCACGGGGAGGCCGAGCTGCTTCAGCCGGGCGGTGATCGCCTCGCCGGCGCCGGCGAAGTCGGCGGGCCTGCCGGTGGCGAGCGCGGTGTGCCGGGCGAGGGACTCGGCGAGGTCGTTGTCGCTGTGGGTCAGCATCCGCTCGACGAGGGCGGAGAGCGGGGGCGAGGAGACCGTGGCCAGGGTCGAGGCGCGGGTGGTGGCCTTCGAGGGGCCGGGGGGCGTGGTCTTGATGCCGTGTTCCTTGAGGAGGTCGCCGAACTTCCGCGCGGCGTCCGCCGCCGGGTCGGCGACCCGCGCGGCCGGCCCGCTGGAGGAGCCGTCGGTGCGGCCCTCGTCGGCCATCAGCGGGGTGACCGCGGCGAGGTTCGGGTTGACCCCGATCGGGTGGATCGTGCCGCCCTTGTAGAGGGTCGTGTCGTACGACAGCGTCACCTCGCGCACGCCCTTCCTGGCCAGCGCGGCGGCGGTCCGGTCCGCGAGCTCGCGCAGGCTCGCCGGCCCTCCCGCGGCGTCCTTGTCCTTGCGCGCGGTGAGGGTGGGGTCGCCGCCGCCGACCAGGACGACCTCCTCGGTGTCGGGTTCGTACACCGTCCGGGTGGTGAGGCGGTGGTCGGCGCCCATGGCGGAGAGCGCGGCGACGGCGGTGGCGATCTTCGTGGTGGAGGCCGGGGTGAGGGCTTTCCCGGTGCCCGGGCCGGTGCCGTAGAGCCGGGTGCCGGTGGCGACGTCGACCACGGCGGCGGAGCGGTCGCCGAGCGCGGGGTTCTTCAGCAGCGGGTCGAGGACGGTGGCCAGGGCGGTGCCGCCGGGCGCGGACTTCACGGTGGTGGCGGTGCCGCCGAGGCCGGTGAGCACGGAGGCGGCAGGCGGGGCGGCCCGCGGTCCGCGGGGCGGAGTGCCGGCGTTGGCGCGGGCGCCGCCGTGATCTGTGCCACGCGCGGCGCCGAGGGCCACGGCCCGGTCCCGCTCGGCCGTACGCTGACCCGAGGAGTCCCAGGGACCGGCGGCGGTCACCACTCCCGCGGCCAGCGCCAGACCGGCGGTGGCGGCGGTCGCGGTGAACTGCCAGGTCCTCGGCCGCGCGACGCGCGGGACCTGCGGTGATCCGGGCCGGTCCGGCCGCCCGAACCGTGGCCCGAGGGCCGCGGCGACGCGCGCCAGACGCGGCCGTACGGTCTCCGCGGCCCGGGCGAGACGCGGCCGGACGGCGTCCGCGATCCGCACGACGTGCGGTCCCGCGGCCCGCCAAGGCCTCCGCTCTGGCACGACCACCAGCCCCTTTCGCGATCACACACCTGCGTGAGGGACACTTAACCACCAGAACTATGTGCTGATCATGGAGGAGCGTCCGGTGGAGTTCGACGTCACGATCGAGATCCCGAAGGGTTCGCGGAACAAGTACGAGGTGGACCACGAGACGGGTCGGATCCGCCTGGACCGTCGGCTCTTCACCTCGACCGCCTACCCGACCGACTACGGCTTCGTCGAGAACACCCTCGGCGAGGACGGCGACCCGCTGGACGCGCTGGTCATCCTGGACGAGCCGACGTTCCCGGGCTGTCTGATCCGCTGCCGCGCGATCGGCATGTTCCGGATGACGGACGAGGCCGGCGGCGACGACAAGCTGCTGTGCGTCCCGTCGACGGACCCGCGGGTGGAGCACCTGCGCGACATCCACCACGTGTCGGAGTTCGACCGCCTGGAGATCCAGCACTTCTTCGAGGTCTACAAGGACCTGGAGCCGGGCAAGTCGGTCGAGGGCGCCAACTGGGTCGGCCGGGTGGACGCCGAGGCGGAGATCGAGCGGTCCTACAAGCGTTTCAAGGAGACGGGCGGCCACTGAGCCCCTCCCGCCGCGGAACGCGGAACGGGCCGTACGCGTGGGCGTGCGGCCCGTTCTGCTGTCCGTGCGCATACTGAGGCGGTAGGGGGCAGGCTTACGGACGTCGCCCGGACGGTGTCGTACAGGGAGAGCGGAGCAGGTGAAGGACGCGGAGGACCGCAAACCGGATTCGGACGAGGCGAGGAGCGCGTACACGCCTCCGGCGGCTGTAGCGGCGCCGGCCGAGCCCGATTCGTCGACGACGTCCGAGTTCGCCGTACCGCGCGGGCTGGCCGTCCCGAAGACCGGCTCGGAGTCCGAGACGACGTCCGAGTTCGCCGTCCCGGACGGCCTGGACGTGGCCCCGCCGCCGCCGGCCGACGGGGAGGGGTCGGCGTTCAGCACGCCGAGGACGTACAACGCGAAACATGCGGCGGCGTTCACTCCCGCGAGCGGCATACCGCTGGTCCGGCTGGCCCAGGACGTGCCGTGGCAGGACCGGATGCGCGCGATGCTGCGCATGCCGGTGACCGAGCGGCCGGCACCGGAGGCGCCGCACCGGCACGACGAGACGGGGCCGGCCGTGCCCCGCGTGCTGGACCTGACGCTGCGTATCGGGGAGCTGCTGCTGGCCGGCGGTGAGGGCGCCGAGGACGTGGAGGCGGCGATGTTCGCCGTGTGCCGCTCCTACGGCCTGGACCGCTGCGAGCCCAACGTCACCTTCACCCTGCTGGCGATCTCCTACCAGCCGTCCCTGGTCGACGACCCGGTGTCGGCCTCCCGTACGGTGCGCCGCCGCAGCCCCGACTACACCCGGCTGGCGGCGGTCTACCAGCTGGTGGACGACCTCAGCGACGTCGAGACCCATGTCTCGCTGGAGGAGGCCTACCGGCGGCTGGCGGAGATCCGCCGCAACCGGCATCCGTACTCCGGCTGGACGCTGACCGCGGCGAGCGGGCTGCTCGCGGGAGCGGCCTCGGTGCTGGTCGGCGGTGGCGCACTGGTGTTCGTCGCCGCCGCGATCGGCGCGATGCTCGGCGACCGGCTGGCCTGGCTGTGCGCGGGACGCGGGCTGCCGGAGTTCTACCAGTTCACGGCGGCCGCGATGCCGCCGGCCGCGATCGGGGTGGCGCTGACGCTGGCGCACGCGGACGTGAAGGCGTCCGCGGTGATCACCGGTGGGCTGTTCGCGCTGCTGCCGGGGCGGGCCCTGGTGGCGGGCGTGCAGGACGGTCTGACCGGCTTCTACATCACCGCGTCCGCGCGTCTGCTGGAGGTCCTGTACTTCTTCGTGGGCATCGTGGCCGGGGTGCTCACGGTGCTGTACTTCGGCGTTCAGCTGGGCGCCAACCTGGTCCCGGACGCGGCGCTCGGCGGCAAGCCGCAGCCGCTGCTCCAGATCGCCGCGTCACTGGCGCTGTCGCTGGCCTTCGCCGTGCTGCTCCAGCAGGAGCGGTCCACCGTGCTGATGGTGACCCTGAACGGCGGCGTGGCCTGGGTGGTGTACGGGGCGATGCACTACACGGGCGAGATCTCGCCGGTGGCGTCCACGGCCGTGGCGGCGGGCGTGGTGGGCCTGTTCGGGCAGCTGATGGCCCGGTACCGGTTCGCCTCCGCGCTGCCGTACACCACGGCGGCGATCGGGCCGCTGCTGCCCGGTTCCGCCACGTACTTCGGACTGCTGGGCATCGCCCAGAGCGAGATCGACTCGGGTCTGACGTCCCTCACGAAGGCCGTGGCACTGGCCATGGCCATCGCGATCGGGGTGAACCTCGGGTCGGAGATCTCCCGGCTCTTCCTGCGGATCGGCTCCGCGGAGAAGCGGCGGGCCGCCAAGCGGACGCGGGGCTTCTGACGCGGGTGCCGTCCGGCGGTGGGGCGCGGGGGCCTTTCGCGCAGTTCCCCGCGCCCCTGGGGGGTTTCAGTGGCCGCGGTTGTACGGCTGCTGGGGGTTGTAGTGCTCGTCGCCGTACGGCTGCTGGGGCTGCTGCGGATAGCCCTGGTTGCCGTACGGCTGCTGGGGCTGCTGCGGCTGCTGGGGGTAACCCTGGTTGCCGTAGTGCTGCTGGGGCTGCTGGGGGTAGCCCTGGTTGCCGTAGTGCTGCTGGGGGCCGGTCGGGGTGATGCGGCGCAGCTGGGTCGTGGCGTCGTCCATGACCGGGGCCTGCGGGGCGGTGGCCGGGGCCTCGGCGGCGGCGCGCTTCTTCTTCCCGCGCTCGCGCAGGTACTCGATGATGATCGGCACCACGGAGATGAGGACGATCAGGATGAGGATCGGCTCGATGTTGGTCTTGATGAGCTCGATCTGCCCGAGCCAGTAGCCCGCGAGGGTGACACCGCAGCCCCAGGCGACACCGCCGATGACGTTGTACGTGAGGAAGGTGCGGTACTTCATCCGGCCGGCGCCGGCCACGATCGGCGCGAACGTGCGCACGATCGGGACGAAGCGCGCGAGGACGATCGCCTTCGGGCCGTACTTCTCCATGAACTCGTGGGCCTTCTCCAGGTTCTCCTGTTTGAAGAGCTTGGAGTTCGGCCGGCTGAACAGCTTGGGCCCGAAGAACTTGCCGATCATGTAACCGACTTGATCGCCTATCACGGCGGCCAGCACGATCAGCGTGCACACCAGCCACAGCGGCTGGCTGATGTAGGTGCCCTCGGCCACGAAGAGACCCGCCGTGAACAGCAGGGAGTCACCGGGCAGGAACGCGAAGAGTCCGGACTCCGCGAAGACGATCAGCAGGATGCCGGGCAGGCTGAAGGTCTCGATGAGGTAGTCCGGGCTCAGCCACTCAGGGCCGAGCGCAAGCGTGGTCACGGGGATGTGGCTCCTGCAGCTGGGGGTCGGGGTGGGGGGCTGGCTGCCCAAATTATGAACGCAGCCGACGTGGCCCGGGTTCCGCGGGGGTACCCAGGATGCCCTGTGACCCGCCCCGGAGAAAGCTGTGAGCCGTGGTGCGGGAGGCAACCCGCAGGTCGTGGCCCGGATGTGAGCCGGGCCACGACGCTCAGGCGGTGTGCCGCGCGGCGTTGGCGAGGATCGCCTCCCTGAGGTGCTCGGCGAGACCGGGCCTCATGGAGTCGTAGTACGCCTTGAAGCGCTCGTCGGAGACGTACATCTCCGCGAAGCACGTGTGCATCTCGTACGGCACCTCGAAGTACCACTTGCTGACGTGCTGCCGGTGCTCCTCGGCCAGGTCCATGGCCGCCTCGCCGGACGGCTGCCCTCCGGCGGCCACCAGGGCGGTGTACCGCTCCTGCCAGTCGTCGACCTCTGCCTGGACGCGCTTCCAGTCCTCCTTGGTGTAGCTCGCCGCGCGGCGCTGCGACTCGGCGTACGCCTCGGTGCCGCCCCAGCGTTCCTCCGCCTCCTCGGCGTACTGCTCGGGGTCCTTGTCCCCGAACACCTCGAACCTCTCCTCGGGCGTCAGATCGATCCCCATCTTGCGTGCCTCCATGGCGTGCTCCACGGCCGCCGCCATCTTCCTCAGCTTCTCGATCCGGGCGGTCAGCAGTTCGTGCTGCCGGCGCAGGTGCGCGCGCGGGTCCGCGTCCGGGTCGTCGAGCAGGACGGCGACCTCGTCGAGCGGGAAGCCGAGCTCGCGGTAGAACAGGATCTGCTGCAGCCGGTCGAGGTCGGCGTCGCTGTAGCGCCGGTGTCCCGCGTGGCTGCGCCCGCTCGGGACGAGCAGGCCGATGTCGTCGTAGTGGTGCAGGGTGCGCACGGTGACACCGGCGAATCCGGTCACCTGTCCCACGGAGTAGCTCACTTCCGCTCCCTTCTCGGTACGCGCTCCAGCGTGGGTCCTCACGCCGCGTGAGGTGCAAGCCGCTTCCGGGTTTGCCGCCTTTGCCCCCTTATCGTGTGCGCGTGGCCCAGGACAGCGCAGAACAGGCATCCCCCGCCGCCACGGCACGCACCCTGCTGCCGACCCTCGTCCCCGCGCTGCTCGTGGGCATGGTGGCGAGCCTGATCCTGGTGGGGGTCAGCACGGCGGCCGAGCAGCTGCAGTACGTGCTCTGGCAGAACCTGCCGGACGCGCTCGGCGTCGGCAGGTACTCCGTGCCGTGGATGTTCGTGATGCTCTTCGCCACCGGGGTCGCGGTCGGGCTGGTGGTGTGGAAGGTCCCGGGCCACGCGGGCCCCGATCCGGCGAGCACCGGACTCGACGCACCCGTGCTGCCGCCCACCGTGCTGCCCGGACTGCTGCTGGCGACCGCGCTCATGCTGGCCGGCGGACCCAGTCTGGGACCCGAGAACCCGATCATCGCCGTGAACGTCTCGCTGGCGGTCCTGGTGGGCACCCGGGCCTTCCCGGGTGCCCCCGAGCGTGGCTGGGTGGCGCTGGCGGAGGCCGGGACGATCGGCGCGCTGTTCGGCACGCCGGTCGCCGCCGCGCTGATCATCTCCGAGGCGCTGGCCGGGGAGCGGACCAAGGGGCAGCTGTGGGACAGCGTCTTCGCGCCGCTGGCCGCCGGCGCGGCAGGGGCGCTCACCATCACGCTGGTGTCGCGGCCGAGCTTCGACCTCCATCTGCCGCCGTTCGGACAGCCCGGCTGGGGCGACCTGCTGGCGTCCGTGGTGGTGGCCGCGGTGGGCGCGGTGCTCGGCATGTGCGTCGTGTACGCGTTCCCGTTCGTCCACGGGGCCTTCGGACGGTTGCGGCACCCGATGCTGATGCTTCCGGCCGGCGGGCTGGTGCTGGGGGCCCTGGCGGCCCTGGGCGGGCAGCTGACCCTGTTCAAGGGGCTCGACCAGATCGCGGAGCTGGCGCGCGATCCGGACGGCTGGTCGGCGGGCGAGTTCGCCACGATGACGGTGGTGAAGCTGGCCGCGATGCTCGTCGCCGCGTCCTGCGGCTTCCGGGGCGGGCGGATCTTCCCGGCGGTGTTCGTCGGCACGGCGCTCGGGCTGTGCGCGCACGCGCTGGTGTCCGGGGTGCACCCGGCGGTGGGCGTGGCGGCGGGCGTGCTGGGCGTCCTGCTGGCGGTCACCCGGCAGGGCTGGCTGAGTCTGTTCGTCGCCGCCGTCCTGGTCGTCTCCCCCGGCATCCTCGCCCTGCTGTGCGTCGCCTCCCTGCCGGCCTGGCTGCTCGTCACGGGCCGCCCGTTCATGCGGCTGAGGGCGGACGGGACGTCCGCGCGCTGAGCGTGCCCCGCCCGTGTGCGGCGCGCCGACGCCGGTGGTGGGCGGCGGCCGGGTCCCCTTCTCCGGGAGCGCGGCCGCCGGCCACCGGCACGGGCGCCGCTACCGGCCGAGCCGCGTGAACCGCCGTACCGCCAGCGGGAGGAACACCGCCAGCAGGGCCAGGGGCCACAGGACGGCGGCCCCCACGTGGTCCGGCTGCCCGCCGGGAGCGCCGAACAGGTCGCGTACGGCCGTGGCGGTGTGGGACAGCGGGTTCCACTGGACGGCCGTGCCCAGCCAGCCGGGCATGGAGTCCGGGGTGGCGAAGGCGTTGGACAGGAAGCCGACCGGCCAGACCAGGATCTGCACGGCCTGCACCAGCTCCGGCTTCCCGGCGACCAGCGCCAGGTGGATGCCGATCCACAGCATCGCGAACCGGAACAGCAGGAGCAGTCCCACGGCGCCCAGGAAGCCGGCTGGGCCGCCCTCGGTGCGCCAGCCCAGCGCGGCGGCGACGGCGAGCAGCACGCCCAGACCGAGCGCCGACTGGAGCATGTCGGCGACGGAACGGCCGACCAGGACCGCGCCATTGGCCATCGGCATGGAGCGGAAGCGGTCGATGACTCCCTTGTCGAGGTCCCGGGTGACGGCGATCATCGTGCCCTCCAGGCCGAAGGCCATGGTGAGCGCGAGCATGCCGGGGACCAGGAAGGCGAGGTACTCCCCGGTCACCCCCCGGCCGCCGCCGACCAGATAGCCGAACATCAGCAGCAGCATCACCGGGAAGACCAGGTTCACCACCACCGCCACCGGCTGCCGCCCCCAGTGCGCGAGCTCCCGGCGGGTCATGGTCCAGGAGTCGGTCAGCGTGTGAGTCATGGTGGTCACGCGGCCTCCTTCACTCGTTCGTCGTCCCCGGTGAGGTGCAGGAACACCTCGTCGAGCGTGGGTCCGCGCAGGGCGATGTCCTCGGCTTCGACGCCGGCCTCCTCCAGCGCGCGGACGACCCCGGCGAGGGCCGCCATGCGGTCGGTGACCGGGGCGCTCAGCAGCCGCCGGTCGGCGTCCACGGTGACCGCGTCCTCCGGCACGGGCAGCAGGGCGACGGCCGCGGCCAGCTGCCCGGCGTCGCGCAGAACGACGTCGATGCGGTCGCCGCCGATGGCCGCCTTGAGCTCGTCGGCGGTGCCGTCGGCGATGACCCGGCCGGCGTCCACGACCGAGATGCGGTCGGCGAGCTGGTCGGCCTCCTCCAGGTACTGGGTGGTGAGCAGGACCGTCGTGCCGCCGCCGACCAGGGAGCGGACCGAGTCCCACACCTCCGCGCGGCCGCGCGGGTCGAGGCCGGTGGTCGGTTCGTCCAGGAAGAGCACCTCGGGTTCGGTGATCAGGGACGCGGCGAGGTCGAGACGGCGCCGCATGCCTCCGCTGTACTGCTTGACGGCCTTGGGCCCGGTGCCGGAGAGCGCGAAGCGCTCCAGGAGTTCCTCCGCACGCGCGCGGGCCCGCCGGGCGCCCAGGTGGTGCAGGCGGCCGAACATCTCCAGGTTCTGCAGGCCGCCGAGTTCCTCGTCGAGCGCCGCGTGCTGGCCGAGCAGCCCGATGCGCAGCCGTACGGCGTAGGCCTCGCGCACGACGTCGTGGCCCGCCACCTCGACCCGGCCCGCGTCGGGGTGGAGCAGGGTGGCCAGGATCTTCACCAGGGTGCTCTTGCCCGCGCCGTTCGGCCCGAGCACTCCGTGCACCGTGCCGCGCGCGACCGTGAGGTCGAGCCCGTCCAGTGCGGGTCTGCCGTTCTTGCCGCCGCTGCCGCCGTAGGTCTTGCGTGCTTCCTCGACGGTGATCGCCGCGTCGGACACTGGGACTCCCTCGTTAGTCAAACTTGACTACTCGGGCGACCGTATACCCGCACCCCCCATTGGTCAAACTTGATTAGTGACGATCCCCGGGATGCCGCTCCCCCGTCGCGTACGGGTTCTCCTCGCCCTCGGCCAGCACGCCGACGAACGGCTCGCCCTCGCCCGCGAAGGTGTAGGCGCCGCCCCGGATGCGTTCGATGAGGCCGCGGGTCCAGGCGGCGCCGGTGTCGGCCGAGTGGACCCAGAAGTCCATGATCTCCCCGATGTGGCCGAGCTGCGCGGGCCCTTCCTCGGGCGTGTAGTACTCGGTGACGGCCTTGCGCCACTCACCGATCGCACGCATCCGCTGCTCCAGCAGGGAGAGCGCCTCCCGGCGCTCCAGGTCGACCATGAGGCCGAGTCCGGCCGAGAGCACGTCCGGCTTCTGGTCGTAGGAGGTCAGGGCCTCGCGCAGCAACCGGAAGAACTCCTCGGTGCCCCGCTCGGTGACCTCGTACTCCGTGCGCGGCGGGCCGCCGGCCGTGGACGGGGCGATCTCGTGCGCGTGCAGCAGTCCCTGCTTGGCCATCTGCTTCAGCGCGTGGTAGATCGAGCCGGGCTTGGCGTTGGACCACTCGTGCGCGCCCCAGTACTCCAGGTCGTTGCGCACCTGGTAGCCGTGGGCCCGCCCGTGCTGCCGCACCGCGCCCAGCACCAGGAGACGGATCACTGACATGCGGTCCAGGGTAGGCCGCGCGGGGCCGCTGACTGGAGCGGCCCCGCACTGTTGGAGGCGCTCAGAAGGGGAAGCCGCTCCTGCCGTGCTGGACCGAGATCCACTTGGTCGTGGTGAAGGCGTCCAGCATCGTGTCGCCGTTCAGCCGGCCGCTCCCGGAGTGCTTCTCGCCGCCGAAGGGGACGATCGGCTCGTCGTGCACGGTGCCGTCGTTCACGTGGAACATGCCGGTGTCGATCTGCTTGGCGAAGTTCACGCCGCGCTCGACGTCACCGGTGTGCACGGCGCCGCTGAGGCCGTACGGGGTGTCGTTGACGATGCGCACGGCCTCCTCCTCGCCGTCGAACGGGACGAGGAAGACGACGGGTCCGAAGACCTCCTCCTGCAGCAGCGCCGAGTCCGCGGGCAGGCCGGTCAGCACGGACGGCTCGACCAGGTTGTTGGTGCGGTTGCCGCGCACCAGGGCGGTGGCGCCCTCGGCGACCGCCTGCTCGACGACACCGGAGAGGGCGTCCGCCTGACGGGAGTTGATCACCGGGCCGATGACGGTCCCGGGGTCGCGCGGGTCGCCGGCCTTGAGGGACTTGACCTTGGCGACGAACTTCTCGGTGAACGCGTCGGTGACCGACCGGTCGACCAGGACGCGGTTGGCGGCCATGCAGACCTGGCCCTGGTGGACGTAGCGGCTGAACACGGCCGCGTCCACGGCGTAGTCGAGGTCGGCGTCGTCGAGGACCACCAGGGCGCTGTTGCCGCCGAGTTCGAGGATCGAGCGCTTGAAGAGGGAGGCGCAGACGGTGGCCACGTGGCGGCCGACCGAGTCCGATCCGGTGAAGGAGATGACCTTCGGGACCGGGTGCTCCAGGAAGGCGTCCCCGATCTCCGCGATGTCGGTGATGACGACGTTGAGCAGACCGCCGGGCAGGCCGGCGTCCTCGAAGATCTTCGCCACCAGGGAGCCGCCCACGATCGGCGTGTTCTGGTGCGGCTTGAGCACCACGCCGTTGCCGAGGGCGAGCGCGGGGGCGACCGACTTGAGGGAGAGCAGGAAGGGGAAGTTGAAGGGGCTGATCACGCCGACGACGCCGACGGGCACGCGGTAGACGCGGTTCTCCTTGCCGTCCACCGGGGAGGGGATGATCCGGCCCTCGGGGCGCAGCGCCAGGTGGACCGCCTCGCGCAGGAACTCCTTGGCGAGGTGCAGCTCGAAGGCGGCCTTCAGGCGGGTGCCGCCGAGCTCGGCGACGATCGCCTCGGCGATCTCCTCCTCGCGCTCCTCGACCAGCCGGAGCGCCTTCTCGAACACCGTGCGGCGGGCGTACGGGTTGGTCTGCGCCCACTCCTTCTGCGCGCGGGCGGCCGCCCGGTACGCCTGATCGACCTCGTCGACCGTGGCTATGGTGATCGACGCGAGCTTCTCGTCGTCGTACGGGTTGAAGTCGATGATGTCCCAGGAGCCGGAGCCCGGGCGCCACTCACCGTCGATGTACTGCAGAGCCAGGTCGGTGAAGTACGACGACATGTGATCCCTCAATCCCCTTGCCGCACCAGCAGAACACTGATCGATTCCGTGCGATCTGATTGCACGTCATCGTACTTGTGTTTTATGTGACTTGAGGGAATTCCGGGGGACAGTCCTCAGGACAGCTGCAGCAGGCCGCGCAGCAGGTCCCGGCTCTCCGAGGGGCCCGGGCTGTCGTGCTGCAGCTCCTTGAGGGCCTTCTCGTACTGGGCGACGTCCTCGGCCTTGTCGAGGTACAGCGCGCTGGTGAGCTGCTCCAGGTACACGACGTCCGACAGGTCGGACTCGGGGAAGCTGAGGACGGTGAACGCGCCCGACTCGCCGGAGTGCCCGCCGAGGCCGAACGGCACGACCTGCAGCCGGACGTTGGGCCGCTCGGAGACCTCGATGAGGTGCTGGAGCTGTCCGCGCATCACCTCGCGGTCGCCGTACGGCCGGCGCAGGGCCGCCTCGTCCAGGACGACGTGGAACTCAGGGGCGTTCTCCGAGACCAGGTACTTCTGCCGCTCCAGGCGCAGCGTCACCCGCCGCTCGACGTCCTCCTCACTCGCGCCCTTCATGCCGCGCCGCACCACCGCGCGGGCGTAGTCCTCGGTCTGCAGCAGACCGTGCACGAACTGCACCTCGTAGGCACGGATCAGCGAGGCGGCGCCCTCCAGACCCACATAGGTGGGGAACCAGCTCGGCAGCACGTCCGAGTAGCTGTGCCACCAGCCCGCGACGTTGGCCTCCTTGGCGAGGGAGAGCAGCGAGGTGCGCTCCTGCTCGTCCGTGATGCCGTACAGCGTCAGCAGGTCCTCGACATCTCTGGTCTTGAAGCTCACCCGGCCCAACTCCATCCGGCTGATCTTCGATTCGGAGGCGCGGATCGAGTAGCCCGCCGCCTCCCGCGTGATCCCCCGCGCCTCACGCAGTCGCCGCAGTTGTGATCCGAGCAGCATGCGCCGCACCACCGATCCCGGCTCTCCCGCGCTCACGTTCGCCAGCCTCCCCAACGTCCTCAGGGCCCGCAGTCTGCCACTAAAACACTTCGAGCAGTACTCGTCCGGTTACGGAAACGGAATCCAGCCGAGGAATCCGATCAAGAAGGAACACGGAACGGGCACGGAACGGGCAAGCCAGAGCAAGGATGCGGCAACGGGACAGCCATGGAAAGGGCAGGAAGAGGACGGAAAAATTGGCCAACAAACCAGTACGGGAGGGTCGAATTCGGTCAGCTGCACGTGCATCTGCCCTTGCATCTGCTGTACGCATCCGAAACCATGGTCTCCGCACCACCGCAGCCTCGCTACGACCGCGAATTCCCGGGAGTGCCTCGCATGGGGACGAATGGATCGACCATGCTCGAGCCGTTACGGCAGGGCCTTCCGCCGCTGAACCTCGCGGCCGCGTCCGACGCCGCCTCCTGTGCCCTCCCCGCCCGCTACGAAGCGGTGCGCGAGGCCCGGCAGTTCACCCGCGGGACACTGGACCAGTGGGACCTGGGCGACCGTTTCGACGACGTGTGCCTGGTGGTCTCGGAGCTGGTCACCAACGCCCTGCGGCACGGCCTGCCGGCCGGCACCCCGCGGCCGAACGCGCCGGACCTGCCGGTGCGGCTGCATCTGATGCGGTGGACCGAGCGGCTGGTGTGCGCGGTGCGCGACCCCAGCGACGAGAGCCCGGTCACCCGCGAGCCGGACGACTGCTCCGCCGAGTCGGGCAGGGGACTGTTCCTCGTCGAGTCCTTCAGCGACGGCTGGGGCTGGCACCCCATGGCCGGCGCGCTCAGCGGCAAGGTGGTCTGGGCCCTGTTCCGGCTGCCGCGTCCCGCCGACGGCCCCTGTCCCCGCGCATGACGGACCGCGGCGCGCCTGGGCGCCGCGGTGCTACGCGCGTCCCCGGCGCCTGAGCGGCTCCGGGCGCGGGCGTCCGCCCCGGCGCACCGGTCAGCCGGCGACCAGGTGGTCGAACTCGCCGTCCTTCACGCCCAGCAGCATGGCCTCGATCTCCGCGCGGGTGTAGACGAGCGCGGGACCGTCCGGAAAACGCGAGTTGCGCACGGCGACCTCTCCGCCGGGCAGCCGGGCGAATTCCACGCAGGACCCCTGCGAATTGCTGTGCCGGCTCTTCTGCCAGGCCGCGTCGTGCAGCCGGGTGGCAGCCATGCCGTTGTACACGCCGGACGCGTCGGCACCGTCGTACACGTCACCGTCGTACGAGTCGTGGTCCACAGGTCGCTCCCCGCTGGTGCACTGGCTGGTATGGCCATTGATGCATGGTCAACTGACCGGGATCATAGCTTTGTTCATGTGCAAATGCATGGGCAGATGCACGTGCACGCGGGGTGTTGCTCCGATTACAGCCGTGACGATTGCGCCGTGCCCGCTTTGACGGACGCTTTACCGAACCCCCGCTCCTCTAAGAGACGCGTGCGGGGGCTTTTGTGTTCCCTCGTGTTCCCTTGTGTGCCGCCCACATGCCGGAAGGCCGCTTCCCGCTTCGCCCCTTCCCCGCGCGGACGTCCGCGCGGTGCGTCACCAAGGGCTGGTGGGGTGCCGGGTGAGTCCTGTTAGCTGACCGCGGTCGTCCGGCCGACGGGGCCGGCGCAATCAAGGGGGGCTTGCAGTGACTTCGGTGGCTTCGGTGACGTACTCGGCCGCGACGCGCGCGTCGCGGCCCCGGCGCGCACGGGCCGCGGCGGCGGCCCTGGGACTGGCGGGCGCGCTCGCGCTGACGGCGTGCAGCGGGGACGGCTCCGACGACTCCGCGGCCACCCCCTCCCCGTCCGCCTCGGCGAGCGCGGACTCCGGCGGCGGCAGCGGGGACTCCGGCGCGAGCCGGGCCCCGGCGGGCGAGCTGGAGGGCAGCTGGCTCACCACGGCCGACGGCAAGGCGTTCGCCCTCATGGTCACCGGCGAGGAGGCCGCGCTCTTCGCCACCGGCGGCACCGTGTGCAGCGGTACCGCGCGCAAGCAGGACGGCACCCACGCGATCCGCCTGAAGTGCGCCGACGGCAGCGAGGACCGGACGAACGGCACGGTGGACTCCGTCGGCGAGAACTCCCTGAAGGTCACCTGGGAGGGCGGCCCGGGCAGCGAGACGTACACCAGGGCCGAGGGCGGCGCCCTCCCGACGGACCTGCCGACCGCGGGGCTGGGCTCCTAGGGCCTGTCCGACGGCGTCCGGCGGGGCGGACAGGCGGCGCGTGCGTGATGATGGCCGGTGGGCACCGTCACGAACCAGAGGATCACTCATGCGCACCACGCCGCTCGCCGTCCCCGCCGTCGCCGCACTCCTCCTGCTGACCGCCTGCGGCGCCACCGGAGGCGACGGGGACGGCGACGGGAAGCGGGAGAACACCGCCTGTTCGATGGACACGGTGAGCATGGAGGTCGGTCCGGCCAGCGTCGCACCGGCCGCCGGGGACACCGGTGAGGTCCCGGTCAGCTTCACCAACCAGAGCGGGACGTGCACCGTGGAGGGCTTCCCCGAGGTGGAACTGACCGGTGACGGCGACTCCGCCTCCGCCGAGGTGCCGCCGACCGAGGGCGCCAGGGCCCAGAAGCTGACCCTGGCCAAGGGCGACTCGGCGTCCTTCACCCTCACCTACGAACGCGGCACGCGCGGCGACGGCGCCTTCGACGCCGAGAACCTGCGGGTCGAGCTGTCCGGCAGCCAGGTGTTCCGCTGGACGTACGGCCCGGTCGCCTCCGACGGCGAAGGCGGCCACAGGATCTCCGTGAGCGCCTACCAGCAGGCGGGCGACTAGGGCCTGTCGGACGGCCGGGGCGGTCAGGGCAGGTGCGGGCGGGCCCTGACCTGGGCGTCGTCCGCCGCGCGGGCGCCCTCCTCCCAGCCCGCCGCGTCGGTCACCCCGCGCAGCCGGGTGGTCGTGGTCTCCGGGAAGAGCCGGTCCGTGCGCTCCGTGACCGCCACCGCGCGGGAGGCGAGGACGGGAAGCAGATCGTCGCTCACCGGGGTCTCGGCGGCCGCCGCGAGGCGCGCGCCCACGCGGTGGGCGTAGGACGCCAGGAAGGACTGCCGGAAGGTCTTGGTCCGCTTGCGTCCGCCCGCCCGCTGCGCGGCCTCCGCCCTGGTCATCGCCGTGGTGGCCTGCACCAGCAGTGAGGTGTAGAGGAGTTCGACCGCCTCCAGGTCGGAGGCGAAGCCGACCACGGTGGAGAAGCCGAACGGTTCGTTCCACACGGCCCGGCAGTGGTTGGCGCCGGCCACCGCGTCCAGCAGCACCGCCTTGGCCTGCTCGTACGGCGGCTCCACGCCGATCCGGCAGGCGCCGGGCGTCTCGGCGGAGGCCCCGCGCGCGGCGAGCAGCGCCTCGTCGACGCTGTGTCGTGCCATCAGCTCCTGCGCCTTGGCGCTGAGGGCTTCCGCCTCCTCGGGGAACCCGGTCGCCTCCGCCTTGGCCAGCAGCGCGCGGATGCGGCCGAGCATGCGGGACTCCGGGCGCCGGTCCCGCGGGTCCGGTGCGGCCGTCTCGTCGAGGGGTTCGAGGGCGGGCAGCCGCAGCAGCAGCCGGTACAGCTCCAGCACGGCCGTGGCGTAGGGGAAGCGGTCACCGCGCGGGGCGGGGTCCGCCGCCCCCAGCTCGTCGAGCTGGGCCGTCCAGCGGGGTCCGCGGGGTGCGGGGTCGCGCCGGGCCTGTGCGCGGATCAGCGCCGCGGCCAGCCGTACGTGCACGTCGTCGAGCTCGCGCCGGACGATCCGTACGACGTCGGCCGGCTGCCAGCCGCGCTGCCAGGCGGCCGCCACGAACTCCTCTCCGCGCCGGGCGAGTTCGGCGTCGGCGGCCGGATCGGCGGCGAGCAGGGAGGCGCCGGTGTCGAGGGCGGCGTCGCCGTTGTCGTAGAGGGCGGCCCGGAAGGCGCGGTCGACGGTGCTGGACGTACTCACGGGCCGATCGTGCCATGTCCCGGGGATTCACCCGCAAGTGTCAACTTCGGGTTGACACCCCCTTACTGTCAACCTACGGTTGACACATGACGACGAACCCCGCCATCAAGTCATCCGTCCGCCTCGACGACCTCATCGCGGCCATCAAGAAGGTCCACGAGGAGCCCCTCGAACAGCTTCAGGACGCGGTGCTCGCCGGAGAGCACCTCGGCGACGTGGCCGACCACCTGATCGGCCACTTCGTGGACCAGGCACGTCGTTCGGGCGCCTCCTGGACCGACATCGGCAGGAGCATGGGCGTCACCCGGCAGGCGGCCCAGAAGCGCTTCGTGCCCAAGGAGGGCAACGACCTCGACCCGAGCCAGGGCTTCAACCGCTACACGCCCCGCGCGCGCAACACCGTGATGGCCGCGCACCAGGAGGCGCAGACCGCGCACAACGCCGAGGGCCTGCCCGAGCACCTGGTCCTCGGTCTGCTGGCCGAGCCGCAGGGCCTGGCGGTCAAGGCGATCACCGAGCAGGGCGTCACCGTGCCGGCGGTGGCGGAAGCCGCCCGCGCGGCGCTCCCGCCGGCCGTCGAGGACGCCCCCGAGCTGGTGCCGTACGGTCCGGCCGCCAAGAAGGTCCTGGAACTCACCTTCCGGGAGGCCCTGCGCCTCGGCCACAACTACATCGGCACCGAGCACATCCTGCTCGCCCTGCTGGAGCACGAGAACGGCGAGGGCCTGCTCAGCGGCCTCGGCATCACCAAGGCGGCCACCGAGCGGTACGTCGCCGACATGCTGGCGCAGTACGTCGAGACCCGTACGGAGGACGAGTCCGCGCCGGACGCCTGACCCGGGGGGCGTTGTCAGACCCCCCTGCCACACTCACGGCATGGCCGACCGGTGGGCACTCGCTCCGGCCGAGGAAGGCGGCGTGGACGTCGCTCCCCTCGGCCCGGACGGGCTGCCCGCCGCTCCGGTGCGGCGGGAGGCGGACCTCGCCGAGGCCGTGCGGAGCCGTCCCGGTGTCACGCGGTGGGTGTGGCGGTCCACCGCCGAGGTCTACCCGCGCCTGCTCGCCACGGGGGTGCGAGTGGAGCGGGCGTACGACGTCGAGACCGCCGAGACGCTGCTCCTCGGCCACGAGGGGCGGTACGGGGAGCCCCGTGCGGCCGCGGCCGCGCTGGCCCGACTGCGCGGCGGCCCCGTACCGCCCGATCCGCCGCAGCGGCACGCCGAACCGGGCGCCCAGTCGCCCCTCTTCGAACCCCGGGGCACCCCGCTGCCGCTGCCGGACCTCCTCGCGGTCTACGCCGAGCAGCAGCGGCGCACCGACGCGACCGCGCACCCGGACCGGATACGGCTGCTGACGGCCGCCGAGTCGGCGGGCATGCTGGTGGCCGCCGAGATGAACCGCACCGGGCTGCCCTGGCGTGCGGACGTCCACCGCGCGGTGCTCCACGACCTGCTCGGCGAGCGGTACGCGGGCGGTGGCGAGCCGCGCCGGCTGGCCGAGCTCGCCGACGAGGTGTCCGCGGCCTTCGGCCGCCGGGTCCGGCCCGATCTGCCGGCCGACGTGGTCAAGGCCTTCGCGCAGGCAGGCGTCAAGGTGGCCTCGACCCGCCGCTGGGAGCTCGAGTCCGTCGACCATCCGGCCGTCGCGCCGCTGATCGAGTACAAGAAGCTGTACCGGATCTGGGTCGCCCACGGCTGGTCCTGGCTGCAGGACTGGGTGCGCGACGGCCGGTTCCGGCCCGAGTTCCTCGCGGGCGGCACCGTGACCGGCCGCTGGGTGACCAACGGCGGGGGCGCCCTGCAGATCCCCAAGGTGATCCGCCGCGCCGCCGTCGCCGATCCGGGCTGGCGGCTCGTCGTGGCCGACGCCGACCAGATGGAGCCCCGGGTGCTCGCGGCGATCTCCCGGGACCCCGGGCTGATGGAGGTGGCCGGCCGGGAGAGCGACCTGTACCAGTCGGTGTCCGACCGGGCGTTCTCCGGCGACCGCGCCCAGGCCAAGCTCGCCGTCCTCGGCGCGGTCTACGGCCAGACCTCCGGCGACGGCCTGAAGAACCTCGCCGCGCTCAGACGCCGCTTCCCCAGGGCGGTGGCCTACGTCGACGACGCCGCCCGCGCGGGCGAGGAGGGCCGGCTCGTACGGACCTGGCTGGGCCGCACCTGCCCGCCGGCCGCCCGTACGGGCGACGACGCGGCGGAGGAGGCGGGCATCCCGGTCGCCGACGAGGGGACCCCCGACGGCGACCACGCCTGGGTACCGGGCTACGCCTCGACCGACGCCCGCGCCCGCGGCCGCTTCGCCCGCAACTTCGTCGTCCAGGGCAGCGCCGCCGACTGGGCCCTGCTGCTGCTCGCCGCGCTGCGCCGGACCCTGGCGGGCATGGCGGCCGAGCTGGTCTTCTTCCAGCACGACGAGGTGATCGTGCACTGTCCCGAGGAGGAGGCTGAGACGGTGGTGGCGGCGATCCGGGAGGCCGCGGAGCTGGCCGGCCGGCTGACGTTCGGCGAGACACCGGTGCGGTTCCCGTTCACCACGGCGGTGGTGGAGTGCTACGCGGACGCCAAGTGAGCGACGGCCGGGGAGGCCGCGCGGTTCAGGAGGGCTTGACGACGGAGACCACGGACCAGCGCAGCGCGCTGCCGCCCGAGTCGCCGCATCGGACCACCTGAAGCCTGGCGTCGTTCCCGGCGGAGCCGCCGCCGACCACGCTCATGCACAGGCCGCTCGCGACGTTGCGGATCCAGTGACCGCCGGACTTCGGGTCCAGCCACCACAGCTGGTTGTCCGCCCTGGACCGGGCGCAGTGGTACTCCGTGACCTTGGTACCGGGGGCCACGCCGCCGTAGTTGGGCAGGTCCATGCACAGCCCGTCCTTGCGGTTCCGGACGACGAACAGGCTCGCGCCCTGGGGCCCGCCGTCCGCGTCGGTCACCTCCAGGTCCCAGAGCTGGTTGTCCCCGGTGGTGGGCCGGCAGTTGTACTGGCTCACCGGCCCGTCGACCGAGCCTTTGTCGAAGTAGGGCAGGTCGGCGCACTTGCCGGTCGCGACGTTCCTCAGCTGCGCGTTGACCCTGGTGGAGAGGGCGTTGGCCAGTTGCCGCGGGGTGATCGCGGGGGACTTCGCCGCCTTCGGCTTCCGCTCCTCGCCGTCGGCCTTCTTCGCGGTGCCGGGCGTCGGCGGGGCCTTCACCTCGGCGACCGCCTCGCCCGAACCGGCGCGCTCCGGCTTGGACTTGGGCTTGACGGCGGCCGGGGAGCCGGACGCGTCCCCCGTTCCGCTCGGCGACGCCGAGGGGGACGGGGCCGCCGCCCGGTAGTCGGCGGCCGGGAGATCCTCGGACGTACCGGGGTCGAGCGTCGTCCCGCCGACGGGAGCCGTCCCGACGGTCCGCTCCTCCTCACGGTCCATCCCGAGTACCAGCAGCGGCACGCAGATCAGCACCGCCCCCACGAGCGCGGCGGCGGCCACCATGGGCCCCCGCAGCCGCCCTGGCGCAGCCCCCTCCCCGTCGGCACCCGCAGCCGTACTGGCGCTCGCGGTGGCCTCCCCCACCGCGACCGCCGCCCCGGCTTCCGCCCCGTCGGCCCGGGCCTCGGCCTCGGCCTCGGCTTCCGGTGCCGCGACGGCGGCAGGCTCGGGCAACGCCGCCACCCGCACGGCGACGTCCGGCTCGGCGGTACCCGGCTTCAGCCCCTCACCGGGGTCCGCGCCCGGCGAGGGCACGGAGACGGCACGGCGGACCGCCACGGAGGGCGTCGGCTCACCGGCCGAAGGCTCGTGCTGACGTGGCATGAACGCTGCTCCTCAGGACTCGGGACTCACTCAACCAACTCTGGATCACATCTGGTTGCGCCCGAACCCCCGATTTGGTGAACGTAGGGCGACACGGGCCGCGCCCCAGGATCGGGTTCTGGACAAC
The DNA here is from genome assembly GCF_003665435.1 of Streptomyces fungicidicus. NCBI lineage: Bacteria > Bacillati > Actinomycetota > Actinomycetes > Kitasatosporales > Streptomycetaceae > Streptomyces > Streptomyces fungicidicus. The sequence continues at coordinate 4,237,456 of NZ_CP023407.1, read as the reverse complement.
CTGCTTCGTGAGGTTGGTAGGCATGTGTGTGCCGCGGCGCAGCCATAATGAACGTTTCTCCTGGTCAGCCGGGCTTTCTCTGATCACACATGACGGTGAATCGCGGAGATTCCTGTAACTGATCACTACGGCACGTGGTTGTCCCAGGTACTCGTCAGGAGATCACCACAAGGGGGACTGCCTTGGTCATGCAGTACGCAGCGCGCTTCACCACGGCACTGACCGCCGCGGGACTACTCGTCCTCGCTACGCCGCCCACTGCGCAGGCCGGCGCGATCGGGTCAACTCCCGTGCGCACCTTCGAGTACAGCGTGGGAGGTATGACGATGAAGGTCCCGACGGGCTGTATGTTCACCCACATCATCAGAGGGAGCGGAAGGAAGATCACGTACCAGAACGCCGGAGTCGACTGTGCGTTCGTGGCAGCGATGAGCAGCGGTTTCTGCAACTGGCGCATCGACTTCACGTACGCCGACACCAGCAACCGGGCCTACCGCACATCACGCGGCAGGACGCACAGCGAGTGCAAGATCGACCCGATGCGGAGCAATTCTCCGCAGACCCTGCCTCGTTATGGCAAGGCGTGCGCTCACCTCCATGTCAACGGGGTGCGGCGTGTGAGTCAGTGCCACCACGTCACGAAGTGATTCGTTCATGATCGAGCAGCAGAAGGACCCGCATGCGGGTCAAGGGCTGGAGACGCGGCGGCGTCGGGCCGGATACGTCGGGTTTCTCGTGGGCTTCGTCGCGACGCTGGCCTTCTTCGCCTTCTTCCCCGGACTGCCCCACGTCATCGACTGGGGCGCGATCCTCGCGTCCGTCGCCGTGGGCGGCCTTACTCGGTGGGGCTGCCAGTCCTGGACCACCAGAAGGGCAGGGCAGAAGGCCAAACACATGTGATCGCCTCGGTGGAGCCAGGCCGGACAAGCCCTGAAGTGAGACCAAGGGGGACTGTACGCGGCTCGCGCTCAGCGCCGCCGCCGCAACCGCTGAACGAAAGAGGTCCAGCTCAAAAGAACAGAGCTGGACCCTTTTCAGAGAGCCGCCTTCGGGATTCGAACCCGAGACCTACGCATTACGAGTGCGTTGCTCTGGCCATCTGAGCTAAGGCGGCGCGCCGCGCACCTATGGTGCGATCAGCAACGTCGGTAAGTCTACACAGTTTCCGAGGGTGCTTCGTACCGGCCCCGGAGGCGGGCCGGGGCCGGGGCCTCCGGGGGCGCGGGTCGGTTATGAGCAGCGCTTTCCGTCCGTGGGCGGGGTGCCTTCGAGCAGGTAGGTGTTGATCGCGGAGTCGATGCAGGCGCTGCCCCGGCCGTAGGCCGTGTGGCCGTCGCCCTCGTAGGTGAGGAGGCGGGCCGAGTCGAGCTGGCCGGCCAGGGCCTCGGCCCAGCGGTACGGGGTCGCCGGGTCCCGGGTGGTGCCGACGACGACGATCGGGGCCGCGCCCCTCGCCTCGATGCGCTGCGCCTCCCCGGTGGCGCGCACCGGCCAGTACGCGCAGTTCAGCGAGGCCCAGGCGAGGCCCTCGCCGAAGACCGGGGACGCCTTCTCGAAGTCGGGGAGGGCGCGACGCACCTCGTCCGGGGAGTCGAAGGCGGGCGGGAGGTCCAGGCAGTTCACGGCGGCGTTGGCGAACATCAGATTGCTGTACTCGCCCTTCGCGTCACGCTCGTAGTAGCTGTCCGAGAGGACGAGGAGTCCCGCGCCGTCCTTGTCCTTCATCGCCGCCGTCAGCGCCTCGCGCAGCTGCTCCCAGGCGCCCTCGTCGTACATCGCGGCGATGACGCCCATCGTCGCCAGGGACTCGGTGAGCCGGCGGCCGTCGGCGTCCCCGGTGGGGATCGGCCGGGCGTCGAGCCGCTCGAAGAACGCCTTGAGGTTCTTGCCGACCTGCCCGGGAGCGGTGCCCCGGCCGCCGAGCGGGCAGTCGCCCTGCCGGACGCAGTCCTTCGCGAAGGCGGTGAACGCCGTGTCGAAGCCCTCCGTCTGTTCCAGGTTGAGCCGGCGCGCGGGCAGCGAGGGGTCCATGGCGCCGTCCAGGACCAGCCGGCCCGCCCGCTGCGGGAACAGGCCGGCGTAGGTCGCACCGAGGAAGGTGCCGTAGGAGGCGCCGACGTAGTTCAGCTTCTTGTCGCCCAGCGCGGCCCGCACGATGTCCAAGTCCCGGGCCGCCTCGACGGTCGACACATGGCGCAGCAGCTCCGGCGCGTCCGCCCCGCACCCCTCGGCGAACCTCCGGTACGCCGTGACCAGGGTGTTGGTCTCCTTCGTGTCGTCCGGTGTGACGTCCGTCCGCGTGTACGCGTCCATCTCACGCCCGTCCAGGCACTCGACGGGCTCGCTGCGGGCGACGCCCCGCGGGTCGACGGCCACCATGTCGTACCGGGCGCGCACTCCGGCCGGGTAGCCGATGCCGGCGTACCCCTGGAGGTAGGCGATCGCCGAGCCGCCGGGGCCGCCCGGGTTCACCAGCAGCGATCCCAGCCGTTTGCCCGGGCCCGTGGCCTTCTTGCGGGCGACGGCGAGCCGGACGTCACCGGCGGACGGTGCGGCGTAGTCGCGCGGGGCCTTCAGCGTGGCGCACTGGAAACCGGGGGCGCCGCAGTCGCGCCAGGCCGGTTTCTGTCCGTAGTACGGCGCGAGCGCCGCGGGGGTGGGGCCGGGCAGCGGGGCGAGGGCCGCCGCCTCCTGCGCCGACGAGCTGGCCGTGGTCTCCGTGCCCCCGGAGGAGCAGCCCGCGATCAGCAGCGCGGCGGCGAGCAGACCGGCTGCGGTACGGGCCCTGCGGGGGGTGCGCCTTGTGTGCATCCTGCGAGCGTAACCGTGAGCGACGGCACGAGTGCTCTGTGCACACGCCGTGCCCCGTACGAGTTACGGGATCACCGGTCACGCCGCCGAGCGGCCGCCCGCGGTCAGCCCGCTCTGAGGGCCATCGTCATCGCCTCCACCGCGAGCAGCGGAGCCACATTGCGGTCCAGTGCCTCGCCGCACGCTGCGATCGCCTCGATACGGCGGAGTGTGGACTCCGGGGAGCCGGCCCGGGCCAGGCGCTCCAGCGCGTCCTGGGCCTCCTCGTTGGCGATGGCGACGCGGGAGCCCAGCTGGAGGGCGAGGACGTCGCGGTAGAAGCTGGTCAGGTCGCTCAGGGCGACGTCGAGGCTGTCGCGCTGGGTGCGCGTGCGGCGGCGCTTCTGATCGGCCTCCAGGTCCTTGATCACGCCTGCCGTGCCGCGCGGCATGCGTCCGCCCTGGGCGGCTCCGAGCGCCGCCTTCAGCTCTTCCGTCTCCTTGGCGTCCATCTCCTCGGCGAGCTGCTTGGCGTCCTCGGCTGCGGCGTCGACGAGTTCCTGGGCGGCCTTGAGCGCTCCGCCGACGTCCTCGACCCGCAGGGGCAGCTTCAGCACCGAGGCGCGCCGGGCGCGGGCGGCGGGGTCGGTGGCCAGACGGCGGGCGCGGTCGACGTGGCCCTGCGTGGCGCGGGCGACGGCGGCGGCCACGTCCGGCTCGATGCCCTCGCGCCGCACCAGCATGTCGGCGACGGCGGCCACCGAGGGCGTACTCAGGTTGAGGTGGCGGCAGCGGGAGCGGATCGTCGGCAGCACGTCCTCGATGGAGGGGGCGCAGAGCAGCCAGACGGTGCGGGGGGCCGGCTCCTCCACCGCCTTGAGGACGGCGTTGGCGGACTTCTCGTTCAGCCGCTCGGCGTCCTCGACGAGGATCACCTGCCAGCGGCCGTTCGCCGGAGCGGTGAAGGACTTGCGGACGGTGTCGCGCATGTCCTTGACCAGGATCTCCGAGCCGACGGCGGCGACCGCGCTGACATCCGCGTGGGTGCCGATCAGCGCCGTGTGGCAGCCGTCGCAGAAGCCGCAGCCGGGGGCTCCGCCGAGGGCCCGGTCGGGGCTGACGCACTGGAGCGCGGCGGCGAAGGCACGCGCCGCCTGGTTGCGTCCCGCGCCGGGCGGGCCCGTGAACAGCCAGGCGTGCGTCATCCTCGACGCCTCGGGGGGAGGGGCGTCGGCCGCCGCGGCGGTGACGAGCGCGTCGGCGTCGCGGGCCGCGGCTCCGAGCTGCTCGCTCACCCGCTCCTGCCCGACGAGGTCGTCCCACACGGTCATGGGTCAGCCCGCCCCTTCCGTCACGTCTGCCTTACCGGTTCCATTGTGCGGGCGGGCACTGACAGCACCCGCACCCGCACCCGTGGACCGGGCGGTCAGCGCCGGCGCCCCCGGCGGCCGCGGCCCCCGTCCTCGTCACCGTGGTCGCCGTCCTCGTCGCCGCGCGGGCCGAGCAGCTCGTCGGCCAGCGTCGGCAGGTCGTCCAGCGGGGTCTCCTCCGCCCAGTCGGAGCGCTGCCGGCGACGGCCGGGCGAGCCCTCCGCGTCGACCTGCGGCAGCTCACGCGTGCGGTCGTCGGAGGCGTCGTCGCCTGCGGGGCCGCCCGCCGGACGCTCGTCGCGGAAGTATCCCGGCGGCACCCGCTCCGCGGAGCCCGGTTCGTCCGCCCGCACCGCGGGCAGCACCGCGGTCTCGTCCGCGGCGCCCGGCGGCACTGCGGGGAGCACGGCCGTCTCGTCGGCCGCGCCCGGAACAGACGGCTTCGGCAGCTCGGTGGTCACCTCGGCGTCGGACGCTCCGGACCGGCCGGACCGCCGCGCGGCGTCCTCCTCCCGCACCCGCGGCAGTACGGCCGTCTCGTCGGCCGGTCCGCCCTGCGCGTTCGTCGGCGTCACCACCGGCGTCGGCACGGTCGCCGCGTCGTCGGCGCCCCGCCGCGGGGCGGGAGAGGCGGGCCGTGGCGCGTCGGCGGGGGCCTCCGGGGCCTTCGGTCCCGCCTCCGCCGCGGCCGCGGCCTGTTCGGCGAGCCGGCGGGCCTGCTCCGCGCGCAGCAGCGCCTCCTCGGCCTTGCGCTGCTTCTCCTGGCGCAGCGCCTCGGCCTCGGCGCGCAGCCGCGCCTCCTCCTCGGCCTGCTTGCGGCGGCGTTCCTCCTCCGCCTTGCGGCGGGCCTCCTCCTCGGCGCGCGCCTTCTCCTCGGCGAGCAGCCGCTGCCGCTCCTCCTCGGCACGCCGGCGGGCTTCCTCGGCGCGCTGCCGGGCCTCCTCCGCCTGCCGTTCGGCCTCGCGCCGCTGCGCCTCCTCCAGCTCGCGCCGCTTGCGCTCCTCCTCCTCGGCGCGCAGCCGGGCCAGCTGCTCCTGGCGCTCGCGCTCCAGGCGCTCCTCCTCGGCCTTGCGGGCCGCCTCCTCCTCCGCCTTCCGGCGGGCCTCCTCCTCGGCCTTGCGGCGCGCTTCCTCGCGGGCCTCGATCTCGGCCTCGGACAGCGGCAGCACCTGGTCGAGCCGGTGCCGGATCACCGTGGTGACCGACTCCGGTTCCTGGCCGGCGTCGACCACCAGGTAGCGGCCGGGGTCGGCCGCGGCCAGCGTGAGGAAACCGGACCGCACCCGCGCGTGGAACTCTGCGGGCTCCGACTCCAGCCGGTCCGGCGCCTCGGTGAAGCGTTCCCGCGCGGTCTCCGGAGCCACGTCCAGCAGCACCGTCAGGTGCGGGACCAGCCCGTCGGTCGCCCAGCGGTTGATACGGGCGATCTCGGTCGGGGAGAGGTCGCGTCCGGCGCCCTGGTAGGCGACGGAGGAGTCGATGTACCGGTCGGTGATGACGACGGCGCCGCGCTCCAGGGCGGGCCGTACGACGGTGTCGATGTGCTCCGCGCGGTCCGCCGCGTACAGCAGCGCCTCCGCGCGGTGCGAGAGTCCGGCGCTGGAGACGTCCAGCAGGATGGAGCGCAGCCGCTTGCCGACCGGCGTCGCGCCGGGCTCGCGGGTGAGGACGACCTCGTGGCCCTTGGCCCTGATCCACTCGGCGAGCGCCTCGGCCTGGGTGGACTTCCCGGCGCCGTCGCCGCCCTCCAGGGCGATGAAGAAGCCGGAGGCGGCGGGCGTCTGCTCGGGGTCGTCGCCGCCGAGGAGCGCGTCGCGCAGGTCCTGGCGCAGCGGCACCCCGGAGCGGTCGTCGACCTTGGCCAGCACCAGCGCGGCCACCGGCAGCAGCAGCGCGCCGACCAGCATCAGGGTGAACGCGGCGCCGCCGTGCGCGAAGACGAACCGGCCGTTCTCCAGCCGGTGCGGTCCGATGCCCGCGGCCACCACGGGGGCGATCACCGCGCCGAGCCCCACGAAGACCCGGACCACGGCGTGCAGGTGCTCGGTGGTGCGGACCCGGCGCTGGTCCTCGGTCTCCTGGTCGAGCAGCGTGTGCCCGGTGTTGGCGGCCATGCCCGCGCCGACGCCGGCCAGCGCCAGGATCAGCAGCACGCTGGTGACGTCCGGCACCAGTCCGGCGGCCAGCAGCGCGACACCGGTGAAGGCGAGGGTGAGCGCGAGCAGCCGGCGCCGCGAAAGGGACGGCAGCACGGCGGGCGCGGTGCGGATGCCGACGACGACACCGCCGGTCAGCGCCGCCACCAGCAGCCCGTAGAGCACGGGGCCGCCGCCCAGGTCCTTGGCGTGCAGCACCGACACGGCGACGGCGGCGGCCACCGCGGCGGCGACCGACGCGGAGGCGAGCACCAGCAGCGGCATCGCGCCGGTGCGGCCCTTGTCGTTGCCGGCGGCGCTCTTCGGGCGGCGCAGTCCCTCGAGCGGCGACCGGGCGCGGGGGGTGCGGGTGCCGGGCAGTTCCAGGAAGGTCAGCACGGACAGCGACGCGGCGAAGAGGCCGGCCGCGACGTACGAGGCGAGGGCCGCCTGGTGCTCGCCGAACCAGGCGATCCCGGTGCCCAGCAGGTTGTTGAAGAGGGCGGCGACGACCAGCGTCACGGCCGCGAGGGGTATCGCCACGAAGCCCGTCCGCAGCGAGAGGCGGCGCAGCGCGTCCATGTGGTCGGGCAGCGGCCGCACGGTCGCGCCCTCCGGGGGCGGTGCGGGCAGCAGGGCGGGGGCCGCGCTCTCCCGGCACACCGTCCAGAACCGCTCGGCGACACCGGCCACGAAGGCGGTGACGAGGAGGACGGCCGGCGCGTTCTCGGGGGTCCAGTCGATCCACAGGGGCGCCACGATGAGCAGCGCGGCCCGCAGGCCGTCCGCGCCGACCATGGTCCAGCGGCGGTCCAGCGGCCCGTCCTGCGAGGTGAGCGAGGTGAGCGGGCCGAGGAGTACGGCTCCGAACAGCAGCGTCGCGAGGATGCGCACCCCGAAAACGGTCGCCACTGCGAACGCCGCGCCCCGGTAGCCCCCGCCGAAGGACCCCTCGGCGACCGCCGCCTGAAGGGCCAGCAGGACCAGCACCAGGAGGGCGAGGACGTCACCGACCCCGCCCACGAGCTGCGCGCTCCACAGCCGTTTCAGCTGCGGTCGGCGCAGCAGGGCGCGGACGGCACGCTCGCGGGAGTCCGCCACAAGGGCGTCGTCGGGGGCCGGTTGTGGGGCCCTGGGCTGCTCGGCTCGCGTCATGCGTTCAGCCTATCGGCCCGCGCCCACAGGACCGGCACGACGCGCCTGACATGCACACGCCCCGACACCGAAGTGTTGCCGGGGCGTTCGCATTCCGAACCCTGGGCGGGACCCGGATGGGCACCCGCCGGGTCCTCAGTCCTCCGACGCGTTGGAGGCGGCCGCCTTCTTGGCGGCGGCCGTCTTCGCCGTCGTCTTCTTCGCGGTGGTCTTCTTCGCGGCCGTGGTCTTCTTCGCCGCGGTCTTCTTGGCGGCCGTCTTCTTCGCCGGCGCCTTCTTGGCCGCCGTCTTCTTCGCGGTCTTCTTGGCGGGGCCCTTGGCCCGCTTCTCGGCGAGCAGCTCGAAGCCGCGCTCCGGGGTGATCTCCTCGACGCTGTCGCCGGAGCGCAGCGTCGCGTTGGTCTCCCCGTCGGTGACGTACGGGCCGAAGCGGCCGTCCTTCACCACGACCGGCTTCTCGCTCACCGGGTCGGTGCCCAGCTCCTTCAGCGGCGGCTTGGCCGCCGCCCGGCCACGCTGCTTGGGCTGGGCGTAGATCGCCAGCGCCTCCTCCAGCGTGATCGTGAAGAGCTGCTCCTCGGCCTGCAGGGACCGCGAGTCGGTGCCCTTCTTCAGATACGGCCCGTAGCGGCCATTCTGCGCGGTGATCTCCTGGCCCTCGGCGTCTGTGCCGACCACCCGCGGCAGCGACATCAGCTTCAGCGCGTCGTCCAGGGTGACCGTGTCCAGGGACATCGACTTGAAGAGCGAGGCAGTGCGCGGCTTGACCGCGTTCTTGCCGGTCTTCGGCGTGCCCTCGGGGAGGACCTCCGTGACGTACGGGCCGTAGCGGCCGTCCTTGGCGACGATCTCGTGGCCGGTCGACGGGTCGGTGCCCAGCTCGAAGTCGCCGCTCGGCTTGGCGAGCAGTTCCTCGGCGAACTCGACGGTCAGCTCGTCGGGCGCCAGGTCCGTGGGGATGTCGGCGCGCTGGTGCTGCTCGGTGTCCTTCTCGCCGCGTTCGATGTACGGGCCGTAGCGCCCGACCCGCAGCACGATGCCGTTGTCCACGGGGAACGACGACACCTCGCGGGCGTCGATCGCGCCCAGGTCGGTCACCAGTTCCTTGAGGCCGCCGAGGTGGTCCCCGTCGCCGTTGCCCGCCTCGGCCGCGTCGCCGTTGCCGGTCCCCTCACCGAAGTAGAACCGCTTCAGCCACGGCACGGCACGGGCCTCGCCCCGCGCGATGCGGTCGAGGTCGTCCTCCATCCTCGCGGTGAAGTCGTAGTCGACGAGCCGGCCGAAGTGCTTCTCCAGCAGGTTGACCACGGCGAAGGAGAGGAAGGACGGCACCAGGGCCGTGCCCTTCTTGAACACGTAGCCGCGGTCGAGGATCGTGCCGATGATCGACGCGTACGTCGACGGGCGCCCGATCTCCCGCTCCTCCAGCTCCTTGACCAGCGACGCCTCGGTGTAGCGGGCCGGGGGCTTGGTGGCGTGCCCGTCGACCGTGATCTCCTCGGCCGACAGCGCGTCGCCCTCGGCGACCTGCGGCAGCCGGCGCTCACGGTCGTCGAGCTCGGCGTTCGGGTCGTCGGCGCCCTCGACGTAGGCCTTCAGGAAGCCGTGGAAGGTGATCGTCTTGCCGGACGCGCTGAACTCGACGTCCCGGCCGTCGGCCGCCGTGCCGCCGATCTTCACGGTGACGGAGTTCCCGGTGGCGTCCTTCATCTGCGAGGCGACGGTCCGCTTCCAGATCAGCTCGTACAGCTTGAACTGGTCACCGGTCAGCCCGGTCCCGGCGGGCGTGCGGAAACGGTCCCCCGAGGGACGGATCGCCTCGTGCGCCTCCTGCGCGTTCTTGACCTTGCCCGCGTAGGTGCGGGGCTGGGGCGGCAGGTAGTCGGCGCCGTACAGCTGCGTCACCTGGGCGCGGGCGGCGGCGACCGCCGTCTCGCTCAGGGTCGTCGAGTCCGTACGCATGTAAGTGATGTAGCCGTTCTCGTACAGCTTCTGGGCCACCTGCATGGTGGCCTTCGCGCCGAAGCCGAGCTTGCGGCTCGCCTCCTGCTGCAGCGTCGTCGTACGGAACGGGGCGTACGGCGAGCGGCGGTACGGCTTGGACTCGACGGAACGCACGGCGAACCGCGTGTTCTCCAGGGCGGCGGCAAGCGCGCGGGCGTTCGCCTCGTCGAGGTGGAGGGTGTTCGCGCCCTTCAGCTGCCCGAGGGAGTCGAAGTCGCGGCCCTGCGCGATGCGCCGGCCGTCGACGCTCTGCAACCGGGCGACCAGCGACGACGGGTCGGAGGCGTCACCGGCCCGGCCGGTCGCGAAGGTGCCCGTCAGGTCCCAGTACTCGGCGGAACGGAACGCGATGCGCTCCCGTTCCCGCTCCACCACCAGCCGGGTGGCGACGGACTGCACGCGGCCGGCGGACAGCCGGGGCATGACCTTCTTCCACAGGACCGGCGAGACCTCGTAGCCGTAGAGGCGGTCGAGGATGCGGCGGGTCTCCTGGGCGTCGACCAGCTTCTGGTTGAGCTGGCGCGGGTTGGCCACGGCCTCGCGGATCGCGTCCTTGGTGATCTCGTGGAAGACCATCCGCTTGACCGGGATCTTCGGCTTGAGCACTTCCTGCAGGTGCCAGGCGATGGCCTCGCCCTCGCGGTCCTCATCGGTGGCGAGGAAGAGTTCGTCGGACTCCTTGAGCAGGTCCTTGAGCTTCTTGACCTGGGCCCGCTTGTCCGCGTTGACCACATAGATCGGCTGGAAGTCGTGTTCGACGTCCACGCCGAGGCGGCGGACCTCACCGGTGTACTTCTCCGGCACCTCGGCGGCGCCGTTGGGAAGATCACGAATGTGCCCGACGCTCGCCTCGACGATGTAGCCAGGGCCGAGGTAGCCCTTGATCGTCTTCGCCTTGGCAGGCGACTCGACGATGACGAGTCGGCGGCCGCCCTTCGCGGTCTCGCTGGTCGGGGACAACTTCGCTCTTCTCTCCGGTCGGCGCTGGGGCTCCCCAGGCGGTCTCCCCGGGGTCGGGTCATGGTGACGCTGCGGAGTGTGACGGTACATCCCGCCCCCGTGTCAAACGGGAAAAGCCCGCAACGGCCACTCGAACGGTAACCCGACTACCACCGTTCCTGCCGCCCGGAGTGTCCAGACTCGACCCGCGCTCATGCGGAGCGCGACGTACCGGTTACTGCTCGCTGTCCGGGTTCCGCCTCCTCACAGGCGGGTGAAGCACCACGCTCCGAGGGCCAGGGAGACCATCGCGACGACCCCGGCGACGGTGGCGGATGCGACGGGACTCACACCCTGGGCGACGGGGCGGCGCTGTCGCGCGCGGGTCACGGTCCAGGCCAGCAAACCGGCCCCGAACAGGCAGAACACCATCCCCGCGAAGACAGCTGGTCCGCTCTCCATGGTCGCCCGACGCCCTCTTTCCCGTCCGCTGGTACCGGCCCCGGGGGGACGCTGCCACGCCCGGGCAGCGGGCAGACGAACCAGAGGTGAACGCGAGCAACCCGGAGCGGAGCGGGATGCCGGACACGGCCCGGAAGCTCTTTTACGAAATCGGGGAGGAAGGGGAACGGAGGGGGAAGGGCCGGGATGGTGGCCCCGTGCCGTTCGCCTCAACCGGCCCTTCCGTTTCAGCTGGCCCCTCCGTCTCAGCCGACCCGTTCGCCTCAACCGACCCGTTCGCCTCAGCCGGCCGGTTCCAGGAAGCCCTGCTCCACCAGCAGCCGGATCTGGGCCGGGGTGCGGTCGCGCAGCAGCACCGGGTCCTCACCGAGGAGCTGGGCGATGGCGTCCAGGATCCGGCCCGCGGTCATGGTGCCGTCGCACACCCCCGCGAAGCCCGCGCCGATCGTGTCCACCTTGGTGGCCCGGCGCATCCCGCGGTTCTGGCGCAGCACGACGTGCTCCGGGTCCTCGGCGCCGGGCAGCCCGACCTGTTCCTGCACGACCTCGGCGGCCAGCTGGAAACGCGCGGCCAGGAGCGCCGCGTCGTCGTGCGTCCGCAGGTAGTCGAGCCGGGCGAAGTGCGCCCGGACCGTCTCGCCGAGCGGCTGCTCGACCGGGTGCGGCCACTCCTCCACGGTGACCGACGGCACGGCGGAGCCGGACCTGCGCAGGGTGATCCAGCCGAAGCCGACCGCCCTCACCTTGCGTGCCTCGAACTCGTCCAGCCACGCGTCGTAGCGCGCCCGGTACTCGGTCTCGTCCCCGCGGTGGTCGCCCGCGTCCCTCAGCCACAGCTCGGCGTACTGCGTGATGTCCTGCACCTCGCGCTGCACGATCCAGGCGTCGCACCCGCGGGGCACCCATGACCTGAGTCTGTCCTGCCAGTCCTCCCCCTCCACGTGCTGCCAGTTGGCGAGGAACTGCGCGAACCCGCCCTCGTTCAGCCGCTCCCCCGATTCCTGAACGAGCGTGCGGCACAGATCGTCCCCGCCCATCCCGCCGTCGCGGTAGGTGAGCCGGGCGCCCGGCGAGATCACGAAGGGCGGATTGGACACGATCAGATCGTACGTCTCGTCGTCCCGGACCGGCGTGAACAGCGAGCCCTCGCGCAGTTCGGCGGCCGGGGCCCCGGAGAGGGCCAGGGTGAGCGCGGTGATGTGCAGGGCGCGCGGGTTGACGTCGGTGGCCGTCACCCGCGTGACGTGCCGGGTGGCGTGCAGCGCCTGGATGCCGGAGCCCGTACCGAGGTCGAGCGCGGAGGCGACGGGCGTCCGCACGGTGATGCCGGCCAGGGTGGTGGAGGCCCCGCCGACGCCGAGCACGACGCCCTCGTCACGGCTGCCGATGCCGCCGGCGCCCCCGACGGCGCACCCGAGGTCGGAGACGATGAACCAGTCCTCGCCGGCCGGCCCGCCGTACGGCCGTACGTCCACGGTGGCCGCGACCTCGTCCGTGCCGGCGCGCCTCAGCCACCCGGTCTCCAGGCAGACGTCCACGGGCAGTACGTCCGCCACCCGCGCGTGCGGCACGGGCTGCTGCAGCAGGAACAGCCGTACGAGCGTCTCCAGCGGCGTGTCCCCGCGGGTGGCCCTCAGGGCGGGCACGGTCTCGCTGCGGGCCAGCGCCGCGTAGGCGGGGGCGCCGAGCAGTTCGAGCAGTCCGTCGGCGGTGAAGGAGGCTCCGAGCAGCGCGTCCCGCAGCCGGGCGGCGGCTTCGGGGCGGTCGGAGGAGGGCAGGGGCGGCAGGCTGGCGTCACTCACGCCCTCCATTGTGGCCGCCGCCCCCGCCCTCCGCGTACCGCGCCGGGTGCCGTGGTGTCAGCTCTTGGTGGCTCCCGCCGACCCGGTGGCGGTCTGGCAGCTCGGCTGCCGGGACATCGCCTCGCCGACCTCGCCCTCCTCCAGCGTGCTGAGGGCGTTGCTGCCGCTCTTGCCCAGCTTGTCCAGCTCGGCGGCGATGTCCTTCAGGCCGTCGGCGAACTTCGCCTGGTCCTCGGTGTCGAGCCCGTCGACCTGCTTCTGCAGGGAGGCGTACGAGGCGGAGATGCTGTTGAGCTCCTTGACCGCGTCCGCCTGCTTCTTCTCGCCGTTCTCGACGTCCGGCGCCCCGGCCTTGTTCACGGCGGTGCCGATCGCCTTGTAGGCGTCGGACATGTCCTGGAAGGCCTTCGAGTCCGCCTTCTGGACCTCTTCCGGCGTGCTGTTGTCCGAGGTCTCCTTCTGGATGTCGGCGTTGGCCGACTTGATCTTCGCGGCCTGCGGCTGCACCGCGTCGCAGACCTCCCTCGCCCAGGCGTCCAGCTTCTCGTTGTTGTCGTCGCCGCCGCATCCCGTCAGCGCCAGTACCAGTACCGCACCGCCGGACAGTGCGGCCGCGAGCTTCTTGTTCACCGGATTGGTCCCTTCCATGGCTCTCGGCCCCGGAACATACACGCCAGATGGGCTACACCCACTCGCCGAACGTCCGGTAAGAGACTTTTGAAGCCATTTGCACCACGCGAGAGAAGGCTCACGGCGTGGGTGCGTGGCGCGGGGAGAGGGCGGGCGGCGCGTCAATACGCGCCGCCCGCCCGCACCTTGATCCGGTGTCCGCCGTCCGTCCCTAGGAAACCACCGCCGGATCGGCCGACTTGGGTTTCGGCTCGGGGTTGTCCTCGTCGTCCACGGCGATGCCGCGCCGCTTGGACACGTACACCGCGCCGACGATGACGAGCAGCGCCAGGACGGCGATGAGCACCCGCATTCCCACGCTCTTGTCCGCGCCGTAGGAGAACTTGATGACCGCGGGCGCGATGAGCAGCGCCACCAGGTTCATCACCTTCAGCAGGGGGTTGATCGCGGGTCCCGCGGTGTCCTTGAAGGGGTCGCCGACGGTGTCGCCGATGACGGTGGCCGCGTGGGCCTCGCTGCCCTTGCCGCCGTGGTGGCCGTCCTCGACGAGCTTCTTCGCGTTGTCCCAGGCGCCACCGGAGTTGGCGAGGAACACCGCCATCAGGGTGCCCGCGCCGATCGCGCCCGCGAGGAACGCCCCGAGGGCGCCCACGCCGAGCGTGAACCCGATGAAGATGGGCGCCATCACGGCGAGCAGACCGGGTGTGGCGAGCTCCCGGAGGGCGTCCTTGGTGCAGATGTCGACGACCTTGCCGTACTCCGGTTCCTCGCTGTAGTCCATGATCCCGGGCCGTTCGCGGAACTGCCGGCGCACCTCGTAGACCACCGAACCCGCCGATCTCGAGACCGCGTTGATCGCCAGTCCCGAGAAGAGGAAGACGACCGCCGCGCCCGCGATCAGACCGACGAGGTTGTTGGGCTGGGAGATGTCCATCATCAGGCTCATCGGGGCGCCGTCACCGCTGAGCCGTTCGCCGACGTCCCGCGCGCCGGTGGTGATGGCGTCCCGGTACGAGCCGAACAGCGCCGCCGCCGCGAGGACGGCCGTGGCGATCGCGATGCCCTTGGTGATGGCCTTGGTGGTGTTGCCGACCGCGTCCAGGTTGGTGAGCACCTGGGCGCCCGCGCCCTCCACGTCGCCGGACATCTCGGCGATGCCCTGCGCGTTGTCGGAGACCGGGCCGAAGGTGTCCATCGCGACGATCACACCGACCGTGGTGAGCAGTCCGGTGCCGGCCAGCGCCACCGCGAACAGCGCCAGCATGATCGACGTACCGCCGAGCAGGAACGCCCCGTACACGCCGAGGCCGATCAACAGGGCGGTGTAGACGGCGGATTCGAGGCCTATGGAGATACCGGACAGGACGACGGTGGCCGGGCCGGTGAGCGAGGTCTTCCCGATGTCCCGCACCGGGCGCCGGGTGGTCTCGGTGAAGTAGCCGGTGAGCTGCTGGATGAGGGCGGCGAGGACGATGCCGATGGCCACCGCGACGAGCGCCAGGATCCGCGGGTCGCCGTCCTTGCCCAGGATGGTCTCGTCGGTGACGCCGTCGAGGCCGGCGTACGTCGACGGCAGATAGGCGTACACGGCGATCGCGACGAGGACGAGCGAGATCACCGCGGAGACGAAGAACCCCCGGTTGATCGCGCTCATGCCGCTGCGGTCGGCGCGCCGCGGGGCCACCGCGAAGATGCCCGCCATCGCGGTGAGGACGCCGATGGCGGGCACCAGCAGCGGGAAGGCGAGCCCCGCGTCGCCGAAAGCGGCCGAGCCGAGGATCAGGGCGGCCACCAGGGTCACGGCGTACGACTCGAACAGGTCGGCCGCCATGCCCGCGCAGTCGCCGACGTTGTCGCCCACGTTGTCGGCGATGGTCGCGGCGTTGCGCGGATCGTCCTCGGGGATGCCCTGCTCGACCTTGCCGACCAGGTCGGCGCCGACGTCCGCGGCCTTGGTGAAGATGCCGCCGCCGACCCGCATGAACATCGCGATCAGCGCCGCGCCGAGACCGAACCCCTCGAGCACCTTCGGGGCGTCGGCCGCGTACACCAGCACCACGCAGGAGGCGCCGAGCAGGCCGAGTCCGACGGTGAACATTCCGACGACGCCGCCCGTACGAAAAGCGATCTTCATCGCTTTGTGCGAGACGGCGGTGAGATCCTTTTCCGGTTCGCCCTCGGCCGGTGTCGCTTCGCGCGCCGCGGCCGCGACCCGCACATTACTGCGCACGGCGAGCCACATACCGATATAGCCGGTGGCCGCCGAGAACGCCGCTCCGATCAAGAAGAACACCGACCGTCCGGCACGCTGGCCCCAGTCGTCCGCGGGCAGCAGCATGAGCAGGAAGAACACCACCACGGCGAATACGCCGAGGGTGCGCAACTGACGGGCCAGATAGGCGTTCGCACCCTCCTGGACCGCTGCCGCGATCTTCTTCATGCTGTCGGTGCCCTCGCCGGCCGCGAGCACCTGGCGCACCAGGACTGCCGCGAGCACCAGCGCCGCCAGCGCGACGACCCCGATGACCACCACGAGCAGGCGGTTCTCGTCGGTCAGCACGGCGGCCGCGAGGGATGTGGGTCGGCCCGACTCTTGTGTGAGGAAAAGCCCCGCCATTCGTCCTCCTTGACGCTTGGGCTGAGCTCAAGATGTGGACGGGATTGTAGGTACCGGAACCTGATCAAAACAGAGCGCGTGAAATGTAAATGTCCTGTGCGCACTCTTCGATAATGATCGCCGGACAGCCGGAGACCCGAAATCGGTAATGCTTTTGGAGCATTCTCTTGATCTCATTTACGGAGCACGGCAGGTCGTGAACGAATTCACGCGATCAACCGCTCGAGACCACTGTAAGCGGGGGCACCGGCACCCGCACATGACGAAGGGCCCCACGAGTGGGGCCCTTCGGAAAAACAGTCGCCGTCCGGGTGAACGGGTCAGCCGAGGGAGGTGACCGGCGGCACGGTGGGCCACCTCATGCGGATCGATCCGCCCTGTTTCCCCGCACTGACCTCGACGTCGTCGACCAGGCCGCTGATGACCGCGAGGCCCATCTCGTCCTCCTCGGTCTCCGCGTCGGTGTCTCCCGGCCCGTCGCCGGACGCGCGGCCGCCGATGGCCGCGTGCGGCGCCTCGTCGCCGACCTCGATGGAGAACAGCTTCTCCTCCTCGATCAGCAGCACCTTCACCGGTGCCGAGATTCCGCCGTTCTGGTGCAGCCCCACGGCCCGGCTGCACGCCTCTCCGACGGCCAGCCTGACCTCGTCGAGAACGGCCTCGTCCACTCCGGCCCTGCGCGCCACCGCCGCGGCGACGAGCCGGGCGGTCCTCACGTGCTCGGGCAGCGCGCTGAAGCGGAGTTCGACGGTGGCCATGCATCCCCCTCGCGACTACGGGCGTGCTGTGGAGAGGCCGGGCCGCCGAGAGCCGGGCCCTCCTCGTGGTTCACGTCCGCCGCCCGGACGCTGCGGCCCGGGCGGCGGGGTGTTCAGTCGGTCGCCGCCACCGCTTCCTCGACCGAGGTGTGGATCGGGAACACCTTGGTGAGGCCGGTGATACGGAAGATCTTGAGAATACGCTCCTGGTTGCAGACCAGGCGCAGTGAGCCCTCATGGGCACGGACGCGCTTCAGGCCGCCGACCAGCACGCCGAGTCCGGTGGAGTCGAGGAAGTCCACGCCCTCCATGTCGACGACAAGGTGGAAACTGCCGTCGTTCACCAGCTCGACCAACTGCTCGCGCAGCTTGGGCGCGGTATATACGTCGATTTCGCCACCGACCCTGACGATCGTGCGATCGCCCATGGTCTCGGTCGACAGGGACAGGTCCACGGATCCTCCAGCACCTAGCTATCGAGCGGTCGCCCTTGGGGCATCTCGGCTCAGCCCCCGGGACGGTTCGCCAGCCGCGATGGCATTCAATCACTTACCGGCAGGCGTGCACGACGCCTTGGCCCCATTGTCCGTCACGCCAGTGACACACTCGGTGCCGATGGCCAAGAATCACCGACCCGATCGGCCCCCGGCGGAACACCCGTCCAGGCCCGCGCCGGACGCGGTCCTGGACCGGCTCGCATCCGGACCGGGCCGGGCTTCGCGCATCACTCATACGGAGCACTTGCCCCCACGTGAGGGGCGTCATGCCGTCTGGCCGGACCGGATCCGCCCGGAGATCCTCGCCGCCGTGCGGGCGGCGGGCATCGAGCACCCCTGGGCCCACCAGGCACGCGCCGCCGAGCACGCCCTGGACGGCGAGTCCGTGGTGGTCTCCACCGGCACCGCGTCCGGCAAGTCCCTGGCGTACCTCATGCCGGTCCTGTCCGCGCTCCTGGACGGCGCACAGGCCCCGAACGGCCGCGGTGCGACCGCCCTCTACCTCGCTCCCACGAAGGCCCTCGCCGCGGACCAGTGCCGATCCGTGAAGGAACTTTCACAACCACTGGGCCATTCGGTGCGCGCGGCCGTCCACGACGGCGACACGCCGTTCGAGGAACGCGAGTGGATCCGCCAGTACGCCAACTACGTGCTGACCAATCCGGACATGCTGCACCGGAGCATCCTCCCGTCCCACCCCCGCTGGTCCTCCTTCCTCAAGTCGCTGAAGTACGTCGTGGTGGACGAGTGCCACACCTACCGGGGCGTCTTCGGCTCGCACGTCGCCCAGGTGCTCCGCCGGCTGCGACGCCTGTGCGCCCGCTACGGCGCCTCACCCGTCTTCCTGCTGGCCTCCGCGACCGCCGCCGAGCCCGCGGTCGCCGCTCGCCGCCTCACCGGCCTGCCGGTCGTGGAGGTGGCCGACGACGCCTCGCCGCGCGGTGAACTGGTGTTCGCGCTGTGGGAGCCACCGCTCACCGAACTGCACGGCGAGAAGGGGGCGCCGGTCCGCCGTACGGCCACCGCCGAGGCCGCCGACCTGCTGACCGACCTCACGGTGCAGGGCATCCGCTCGGTCACCTTCGTGCGCTCACGGCGCGGCGCCGAGCTGATCTCCGTGATCGCCCAGGACCGTCTCGCCGAGGTCGACCGCTCGCTGGCCCGGCGGGTCGCCGCGTACCGGGGCGGTTATCTCCCCGAGGAGCGCCGCGCCCTCGAACGCGCCCTGCACAGCGGCGAACTGCTCGGTCTGGCCGCGACGAACGCCCTCGAACTCGGCATGGACATCTCCGGCCTGGACGCCGTGGTGATCGCCGGCTATCCGGGCACCCGGGCCTCCCTGTGGCAGCAGGCGGGCCGCGCGGGACGCTCCGGACAGGGCGCGCTGGCCGTCCTGGTGGCCCGTGACGACCCCCTGGACACCTTTCTCGTCCACCACCCCGAGGCGCTGTTCGACCGGCCCGTGGAGTCCACCGTCCTCGACCCGGACAACCCCTACGTGCTCGCCCCGCACCTGTGCGCGGCAGCCGAGGAACTGCCGCTGACGGACGAGGACCTGGCCCTCTTCGGCCCGGCCGCCGGGGAGCTGCTCCCGCAGCTGGAGGCCGCGAAGCTGCTGCGCCGCCGGACGAAGGCCTGGCACTGGACCCGCCGGGAGCGGGCCGCCGACCTGGCCGACATCCGCGGGGAGGGCGGCCGGCCGGTCCAGGTCGTCGAGGCCGGTACGGGCAGGCTGCTCGGCACGGTCGACGCGGGCGCGGCCCACACCGGCGTCCACGAGGGCGCCGTCCATCTGCACCAGGGCCTGACGTATCTCGTGCGCTCCCTCGACCTGGAGGACTCCGTCGCCCTGGTCGAGCGGGCCAATCCCACCTACACGACGGTGGCCCGGGACACGACGTCGATCTCCGTGCTGGAGACGGACACCGAGATCCCGTGGGGCGACGGCCGCCTGTGCTACGGCTCCGTCGAGGTCACCAACCAAGTGGTCTCCTTCCTGCGCCGGCGGGTCATCACCGGTGAAGTGCTGGGCGAGACGAAACTCGACCTCCCTCCTCGTACGCTGCGCACCCGCGCGGTGTGGTGGACGGTCACCGAGGACCAGCTGGACCGGGCCCGGATCAACCCGGAGATCCTCGGCGGCGCCCTGCACGCCGCGGAGCACGCGTCGATCGGCATGCTGCCGCTCTTCGCCACCTGCGACCGCTGGGACATCGGCGGGGTCTCCGTCCCGCTGCACCCCGACACGCTGCTGCCCACGGTCTTCGTCTACGACGGCCATCCGGGTGGCGCGGGCTTCGCCGAGCGGGCCTTCCACACCGCCCGTGCCTGGCTCACCGCCACCCGCCAGGCCATCGCCTCCTGCGAGTGCGACGCCGGGTGCCCCTCCTGCATCCAGTCCCCCAAGTGCGGCAACGGCAACGACCCTCTGCACAAGCGGGGCGCGGTACGCCTGCTCACGGTGCTGCTGGAGGGGGCGCCCGAGGAGAAGCCGGAGGACGAGGCGGACGCGACGGACGCGACGGACGCGGAGAGGGGCTCCGGACCGGCCGGGGCGGAGCTGGGAGGAACCGCGGCGTCCTAGCCGAGGGTCGGCGCGGGGACCGGGTCCGCGGGCCGGGGGTCCGCCGGGGGCCGGGAGTCCGCCAGGTCCGGGGGCCGGGGATCCGCCGGGCCGGCGGGGCCCGCCCGGGCCCTGATCTCCACCGTGAACGGTCCCCGGCCCGACTCCACCGACACGTCCGACACCTCACCGGTGAGGACGCACCGCACGAGCCGCGCGTTCTGGGCCCGGGCGACCCGGTCAGCCCGGGCGCAGGCCGCCGTGCCGCCCTCCGGCCAGTGTTCCGCCGCCGCGAGCGCCGCCAGATCCGCGCCCCCGGCGGCCCGGTGCCGGACCACCACGGCGTGCCCGAGGGCGAGGACCACGCCGAACACGACACACAGCACGGCGATCGCGCCGACGCTCCAGACCGTCGCCGACCCCCGGTCCGCACACCGACCGGAAGCACGGCCCGCCACCCTCACCCGGCGCCATGCGCGGAGCACGCCCCTCACGTCCCCTCGGCCCGGGTCGGCGCCCCCGCCGTCTCCTCCACGGCCGCCACGGCCTCCTCCCTCAGCTCGAAGGGCAGTCCGCGCAGGACCGGAGGTCTGGCCACGACGACCACCCGGACCTGCTCGGCCTCCCTGCTCACCGTGACCGTCGCGCCGGACGGCGCCGTCTCCCGCGCGAGTGCGACGACCGCGTCGGGGGGATCCTGCCGGGCCGCCGCGCGGGCTCCCGCGCGGGCCGCGTCCACGCACTGGATCTGCGCCGCCACCACCAGGAGGCCCCAGATCAGCGCCGTCGCGACCATCACCAGCACCGGGAGGACCAGGGCCGACTCCGCCGTCACGAAACCCCGGTCCGTGCGCCGCTCACATCCGGCCATCGAGGGCCTGCTGCACGATGTTGCGCAGCGCCGCGCTGACCGGCCCGCTGGTGACCACCTTGTAGAGCACGACGGAGAACGCCACCGCCGCCACGATTCCCATCGCGTACTCCGACGTCACCATTCCGGAGTCCCGCCGCGCCGTCCGCACCTTGCACACCAGGGCACGCAGTCGCGCCCGTACCGCCTGATACATCTCAACCCCCGTGAGGAGTAGCCGTTCCGATCGTCTGGTCCTTGCCGCGCACATCGCTCGTCTCCCGTTACACGCCGCCTCCTCCTCCCAGCACCCCGCCCGCGAGGCCGATCACCACGGGCACCACGCCGACCGTGATGAACGCGGGCAGGAAGCACAGCCCCACCGGCGCGCTGACCATGACGGCCGCCCGCCGGGCCCGTGCCGTCGCCGCGCGGGCCCACTCAGCGCGGGCCTCCGCGGCGAGCCGGCCCACGGGCGCGGCCAGGGGAAGTCCGGACACATCGGCCCGCTCCAGCAGCCGGGCCAGGGCCGCGGCGCCCGGCACCGACGCCAGCCGGTGCCACGCGGCGGCGGGTTCGCCGCCGAGCCGTACCTCCGCCGCACCCCGGGCCAGCGCCTCCCCGACCGGTCCGCCCAAGGTCTCCCCGACCGCCTGCGCGGCCAGTACCGGGCCGGCGCCCGCCGCGATGCAGGCCGACAGCAGATCGGCGGCGAGCGGCAGTTGCCGTGCGGCGACGGCGGGGTCCGGCACGCCCGCGGGCGGAGCTGCCGCCCCGCGGCGGAGTCGCCACCACCGCAGTCCGGCCGCGGCGACCGGTCCCGCCGCCATTCCGGCGAGACCTCCGACAAGCACCCATCCGGCACACGCCACGCCCGCGTACGGCAGCCAGCTCCGCGCGGCGTGCGGCAGCGTGAGGCGTGCGGCGGTCGTCCGCCGCTCCAGGGCCAGTACTCCGGCCAGCCGCCGCCGGACTCTCCGCTCGCGGCGCGTCCGACTCCACCAGCCCGCCAGTGAGGCGAGCGCGGTCACCGTCCCCAGCACTGCCCCCAGCCTGTGGAAAAGTTCCCCGCTCACGCCGTCGCCTCCTCGGCTCCGCGCATGATCCGCAGCGCCCACCACAGCCCCAGTCCCTCCAACACCCCGCCGGCCACCAGACAGACCAGGCCCGACGGCGTGTGCAGCAGGATGTGCAGCGGGTCGGCGCCGAGTGCCGCGCCGAGCGCCAGGCCGACCACCGGGAGCCCGGCGAGCAGCACCGCTGTCGCGCGGGCGCCGGCCAGCTGGGCGCGCAGATCGGCCCGCTGGTCCCGTTCCGCCCGCAGCGCCGCCTCCAGCCGGTCGAGTCCGTCCGCGAGCCCGGCGCCCTGGTCCACCGCCACCCGCCAGCACGCGGCGAGTCCCCGTAGTCCCCCGGCGCCCGGCCGGCGAGCCGCGTCCGCGAGGGCCTCCGGGACGTCTCCGCCGAACCGCGCCGCCGCCAGCACCGCCGCCTGCATGTCACCGAGCCCGCCGGAGTCCCGCGCGGCCGGCAGCAGCCCCTCACCCGGCTGGCGCCCGGCACGCACCTCCCCGGCGAGCGCCCCGCACAACGCGATCACCGCGTTCCCGCGGTGCTCCCGCGCCCGGCGTTCCCCGGCGGCCCGCCGCACCCTCCGCAGCAGTGGCACTCCGGCTGCTCCCACGACGACCGGCAGCACGGACGCGCCGAGCACCGCCAGCACCGCTCCGGCGGCCAGCGACCACCACTCGGCGCGCAGCCGCCCGCGGACGCGTCCCCACGCGCGGTTCACCCGGGGCAGCCCCCGTGGCCCGCCGTCCCGCGTGTCCCCGCCGGCCAGCAGCAGCCGCGCCCGTCCGGCCCCGGCGTGCCCGCCGCCCAGCAGCCAGGCCGCGGTCCCCAGGCACGCCACGGCCGCGCCGGTCGACACCTCCGTCGTCCCGTTCACCCCTCGGTCCCCCCGTCCTGTCCGCCGCGGTCCGGGGCTCCGAGCAGTTCCCGCAGGCGCTGCCACCCCGGCTCGCAGGTGAAGGCCCGCGGCCCCCACCTCAGCGCCGGCACCGTCCGCACCAGCCCCGACGGGTCCCGTTCCAGTACGTGCACCTCCGCGATCCGCCGCCGTCCGCCCCGGTCGCGCACGAGGTGCAGCACCACCGAGAGGGCCGCCGCCAGCTGGCTGTGCAGTGCGAACCGGTCGAGTCCGGCCGCCGTGCCGAGCGCCTCGAGCCGGGCCGGCACATCAGCCGCGGCGTTGGCGTGGACCGTGCAGGAGCCGCCTTCATGACCCGTGTTGAGGGCGGCCAGCAGATGGACCACCTCGGGGCCGCGCACCTCGCCCACGACCAGCCGGTCCGGCCTCATGCGCAGCGCCTGCCGCACCAGGTCCTCGAGGGTGACGAGGCCGGCGCCCTCCTGGTTGGCGGGTCTGGTCTCCAGGCGCACGACGTGCGGATGGTCGGGACGCAGTTCGGCCGAGTCCTCGGCCAGCACGATCCGCTCGTCCGGCCCGGCCAGCCCGAGCAGCGCGCTCAGCAGCGTCGTCTTCCCGCTGCCGGTGCCGCCGCTGACGAGGAACGACAGGCGCGCGTCCAGCAGCGCCCGCAGCACCCGGTCCCCGCCGGGCGGCACCGTCCCCGCTGCGACCAGTTCGTCGAGGGTGAAGGCGCGCGGCCGTACGACCCGGAGCGACAGACAGGTGGAGCCCACGGCGACCGGCGGCAGCACCGCGTGCAGCCGGGTCCCGTTGGGCAGCCGGGCGTCGACCCAGGGCCGGGCGTCGTCCAGGCGCCGGCCGGCCACGGCGGCGAGCCGCTGGGCGAGCCGGCGGACGGCCGTCGCATCCGGGAAGCGGATCCCGGTGAGCTCCAGCCCACCACCCCGGTCCACCCAGACCCGGTCCGGCGCCGACACCAGCACGTCCGTCACCGCCGGGTCGGACAGGAGCCGTTCCAGTGGCCCGCTGCCGACCAGCTCGGACCGCAACTGCTCCGCTGCTCCCAGCACTTCGGCGTCCCCGAGGACCCGCCCCTGGTCCCGCAGCGCCTGCGCCACCCGCGCGGGCGTCGGCTCGGCCCCGCTCTCGGCCAGCCACCGCCGCACCCCGTCGAGCAGCCCGGGAGGCATCCCTGCTCCGGTCACCGGACTCCTCATGCCGTCCTCGCCTCCACCAGCGCCCGCTCCCAGAACTCCCTGCAGAACCGGGCCAGCGGGCCACGGCCCGACCCCCCGGGCGGGCGCCCCGTGTCGTACGGGCGCTCCAGCGCGGGCTCGACGGGCACGTCACCCGCGAGGGGCAGTCCGAGCAGCCTGGCCACCTCGCGGTCGTCCAGGCCGGGCGCGTACGGCCCGCGCACCGCCAGCCGCAGGTCGCGCAGGACCATGCCCACGGCGGAGGCGACACGGCCCGCCGCCGCGACGGCGCGCAGTTCCGCGGGGACCACGAGGAGCCCGAGGTCCAGCTGGGCGAGGACCTCGGCGACTCCGTCGTCGACGCGGCGCGGCAGGTCGACCACGACGGTGCCGCCCCCGCGCCGCGCCGCGGCGAGCACCGCGCGGACGGCCCGGGGCGGCACCGCGAGGCAGTCCCCGCGGTCCCAGCTGAGCACCCGCAGCGAGTGCAGTTCCGGCAGCGACTCCTCCAGGGCCCCGCCGCCGACGCGGCCGTGCGAGGCGGCGAACGCCGGCCAGCGCAACCCCTTGGCCGTCTCGCCGCCGAGCGCCACGTCGAGGCCGCCGCCCAGCGGATCGGCGTCCACCAGAAGTGTGCGCAGTCCTTCCCGCGCGGAGGTGACGGCGAGGGCGCACGCCAGCGTGGACGCTCCCGCGCCGCCCCGGCCGCCGATGACGCCGACGGTCAGGGCGGGCCGGCCTACGCCCTCGGCCACGTCGGCGATGCGGTCGACCAGCCACTGTTCGCCGTCGGGCAGCATCAGCACGTGGTCGGCGCCGATCTCGACGGCCCGCCGCCAGACACCGGAATCGTCCTGGTCGCGGCCGACCAGCACCACTCCCGGCCGGCGCGCCGCCCCGCGCACCCGTCGCGCGGCGTCGTCCCCGACCAGCACGAGCGGCGCGGCCTCCCAGCTGCCCCGCGACTCCGGCACCGCGTGATGGACCTCCGGTGTGGCGCCGGCCGCCGCGCACAGGCGCAGCAGGTCGTCGAGGAGCCCGGCGTCCTCGGTGAGGATCAGTGGTGCGCCCGGCCTGCCTCCTCCGGTGGCCGGAGGCGGGTCGTGGGTGATGGTTCCGGACACGTTCGTCCCCCTTTGCTGCGTCTGTCGCGGAGCCCCTGCGGCCCCGCCATTCCCAGGCATGGGAAGAGCCGGTAACGCCCTCGTTCGACGGTCGGCGTGAATCGGCCATACGCGACCCGGCAAACGGCAGCGGATGTGAACTCGCGGCGAGCGGGGCGCGCTGGAATCACGGTGCGGCGATCCGGAAAAACATGTGGATCTTGGTCGAAAACTGTGGACGCGTCAGAGGCTGTGAATATCGCCGCCACCCTTACGGGCGAGTCCCGCACAGCTCCTGTGCGACCCCCGTAGAGCAGTGCGATGGCTACCTTGAGTAACAAGTCGTGAGCATGACAACATCTCGCCCCATCGGCGCCGACGCGGTGCGCTTACCGCCGAAAGAGGGAAGAAAACCCACCCGGACATGCGACGACCCCCGCCGGGGGGGAGAGCGGGGGTCGTCCCCACGGCCGACTCGGGGGGGGGAGGAGTCGGGCCGGGTTAGACACGGTCGCGAACGATCCGTGACTTCCATGGTGTACCCGAGAGCCTTCTCAGGCAAACCCACACGCCCCACCTTACGCCGAATGGGCTGCCCCTATGCTCAGCACCGTGGAAAACCACTCGATGCCCCGCACAGCCGCCTTCTTTGACCTGGACAAGACGGTCATTGCGAAGTCGAGCACGCTCACGTTCAGCAAGTCGTTCTACCAAGGCGGCCTGATCAACCGCAGGGCAGTACTGCGCACCGCGTACTCCCAGTTCGTGTTCCTGGCCGGTGGCGCCGATCACGACCAGATGGAGCGGATGCGCAAGTACCTGTCCGCACTGTGCCGCGGCTGGAACGTCCAGCAGGTCAAGGAGATCGTCGCCGAGACGCTGCACGACCTCATCGACCCGATCATCTACGACGAGGCCGCCACCCTCATCGAGCGGCACCACACCGCGGGACGCGACGTCGTGATCGTGTCCACGTCGGGCGCCGAGGTGGTCGAGCCGATCGGCGAACTGCTCGGCGCGGACCGGGTCGTGGCCACCAGGATGGTCGTGGGCGACGACGGATGCTTCACCGGCGAGGTGGAGTACTACGCGTACGGCCCGACCAAGGCCGAGGCGATCAGGGAGCTGGCCGAGTCCGAGGGCTACGACCTGGCACGCTGCTACGCCTACAGCGACTCGGTGACCGACGTGCCGATGCTGGAGTCCGTGGGCCACCCGCACGCCGTGAACCCGGACCGCGCGCTGCGCCGGGAGGCCCTCACGCGGGAGTGGCCGATCCTCGACTTCCACCGGCCGGTCCGGCTCAAGCAGCGCTTCCCCGCGTTCTCGGTGCCGCCGCGTCCCGCCCTGGTCGCGGCGGCCGCCATAGGTGCCGCGGCGGCCACCGCGGGCCTCGTCTGGTACGCGAGCCGGCGCCGCGCGGTGGTGGCCTGACCGCCCCACGCGCGTACGGCCGAGCCGTCCACCGGCCCGGCACATTCCAGCGGCGCCCGTTTCACACCTCATTGAGCGTAAAAGTAAAGAAGCGGGGTCTGGGCTTCCCCTCGCTCCGGACCCGGAGTACAAAGGACGTAACGGCCCGCGAGACCGAGGACATCCGAGAGGATCACCTTCAACCAACGCATCAGTGGCCCCACGGACCGAGCATGAACACCGCGAACCCACGCGACGTCGACCCGTCGATTACGGGCCAGCCGCACCAGGTGACGGGCAAAGTTCCCCGCCTGATGGGCATATATCGAGGACGCTTGGTACCGCGGTGAACGTGCCAGCGGCGGTACGAGTATTCGTACCGCCGCATTTCTGTCCGCTGCCGCCGCCCGACCTTTGTCTACGCGGCTCCGCGCTGGAGCGCCTCGCACACCGCCGTCGACTCGCGCGCCCCCAGTCCGACCGCGCGCCCGCAGTGGGCGATCCAGGCGGCGACGCCCTCGGGAGTACCGGAGACGTAACCCTCCAGCGCCTCCAGGTAGGCCTCCCGGCCCAGTTCGGCGTGGCCCACCTCGGCGGGGCATACCGACTTGGGGTCGAGACCGCTGCCGACCAGGACGATGCGCTCGGCCGTGCGCGCGATCAGGCCGTTGTGGGAGGTGAAGGGGCGCAGCGCGAGGAGTTCGCCGTGCACCACGGCGGCCGTCACCAGCGCCGGGGCGGAACCGCCCGCGATGATCAGTTCGGACAGCCCTTCCAGCCGCCCGTGCGCCTCCGCGGCGCTCGGCAGCGCCAGCCCGATCAGGGGCTCGTCGACCGGCTCGCCCTCCTGGCGGGGACGTCCGACCCGCTCCTCCCCCTCGGCCGCCGCGACCAGGTGCAGCCGGGCCAGCACCCGCAGGGGTGACTGCCGCCAGATGGACAGCAGCTGGCCGGCCTCCGCGGTCAGGCGCAGGGCCGCGCCCATGGTGCGCGCCTCGCCGTCGCCGCTGAAGTCGCTGCGCCGGCGCACCTCCTCCAGGGCCCAGTCCGCGCCCGACAGCGCCGCAGTGCCGCGGGCGCCGCGCAGCGCCGCCTCCGAGGTGATCTCGTTGCTGCGCCGCCGCATGACCCGGTGCCCGTAGACACGGTCCACGGACTTGCGCACGGACTCCACGGAGTCGGCCACGCCGGGCAGGGAGCCCAGGGCGGCGAGCGGATCGGCGGACGCGCCTGTCGTACTCATGAGTACGACCCTACGCACCCCGGGCGCCCGCCCCACGAAGGAGTGGTCTTCTTCACGTCCGGCTGCCACCCAGAGCAATCGCTCCATTACGCTTGGTGAACATGAAAATTGCTTTCGTGGGGAAGGGCGGCAGCGGGAAGACGACCCTGTCGTCCTTGTTCGTCCGTCATCTCGCGGCCGCCGGCGCTCCGGTCGTCGCGGTCGACGCCGACATCAACCAGCATCTCGGGGCCGCGCTGGGCCTGGACGAGGCGGAGGCGGCAGCCCTGCCCGCGATGGGCGAGCAGCTGCCGCTGATCAAGGACTATCTGCGCGGCACCAATCCGCGCATCGCGTCCGCCGAGACGATGATCAAGACGACGCCGCCGGGCGAGGGCTCCAGGCTGCTGCGGGTCCGCGAGGACAACCCGGTCTACGACGCCTGCGCGCGGCCGGTGGAACTCGACGGCGGGGCCGTCCGCCTGATGGTCACCGGCCCCTTCACCGACGCCGACCTGGGCGTCGCCTGCTACCACTCCAAGACCGGAGCGGTGGAGCTGTGCCTGAACCACCTGGTGGACGGCCCCGGCGAGTACGTCGTGGTCGACATGACGGCCGGCTCGGACTCCTTCGCCTCCGGGATGTTCACCCGCTTCGACCTCACGTTCCTCGTGGCCGAGCCGACCCGGAAGGGCGTCTCCGTCTACCGCCAGTACAAGGAGTACGCCCGTGACTTCGGGGTCGCCCTGAAGGTCGTCGGCAACAAGGTGCAGGGCCCGGACGACCTGGACTTCCTGCGCGCGGAGGCCGGGGAGGACCTGCTGGTGACGGTGGGCCACTCGGACTGGGTCCGGGCCATGGAGAAGGGCCGGCCGCCCCGGTTCGACCTCCTGGAGGAGCCCAACCGGCAGGCCCTGCGGGTGCTGCACTCGGCCGCCGACGCACGGTACGAGGCGCGCGACCGGCAGCGCTACACCCGCCAGATGGCGCACTTCCACGTGAAGAACGCCCTGTCGTGGGGGAACGAGCGCACCGGGGCCGATCTGGTGGCCCAGATCGACCCCGGTTTCGTGCTCGGCGAGGACGTCACGGCGTCCGCCTGACACTCACCGCTTCGCCGCCGGCGCTCCGGGCACCCCCTTGGGAGCCGGCGCGGGGCCGGCGGCCAGGAAGGACTTCCAGCCGTCCTTCGGGGCCTCGCCGACCTTCAGCGTGCGCAGTCTCTCGAGGGTCTCCGGGTCCTGGGCGTCCAGCCAGTCCGCCAACTGCCGGAAGGAGACGCAGCGCACGTCGGACTTGGTGCACACCTCCTCGACGACCTCCTCGACGGCGCGCATGTAGGTGCCGCCGTTCCAGGACTCGAAGTGGTTGCCGATGATCAGCGGCGCCCTGTTGCCCCGGTAGGCCCGATCGAAGCCCTGGAGGAGGCCGTCCCGCATCTGGTCGCCCCACATCTCGTGCTTGGCGGGGTCGCCCTGGGTGGTGCCGGACTGGTTGACCATGAAGTTGTAGTCCATGGTCAGTTGTTCGAAGGAGTGCCCGGGGAAGGGCACGAGCTGCATCGACAGGTCCCACAACCCCTGCTTCTTCTTCGGCCACACCTGGTTCTCGACCCCGCTGGTGTCGTAGCGGAAGCCCAGGTCGCGGGCGGCCTTCATGAAGTTCTTCTGGCCCTCCAGGCAGGGGGTGCGGGCGCCGATCAGCTCCTTGTCGTAGTCGAAGGGCAGCGGAGCCGACTCGTCCATCCCGGTGGTGGTCTTCCACGTCTTCACGAAGCGCTTGGCCTGGGCGATCTCGTCCTTCCACTCCGCCACCGACCACTCGCCGACGCCACCGCCGCTGCCGCAGAAGTGCCCGTTGAAGTGCGTTCCGATCTCGTTGCCCTCGAGCCAGGCCAGGCGCAGCTGCTTCAGGGTGTCGGCGATGCCCTCCCGGTCGTTGAAGCCGATGTCCGAGCGGCCCGGCGAGTGCTGCGGCGGGCGGTACAGGTCGCGCTTCTCCTCCGGAAGCAGGTACACGCCGCTCAGGAAGTAGGTCATGGTCGCGTCGTTCTCCCTGGCGACCTTGCGGAAGTGCGAGAAGAGCTTCTGGCCGTCCTCGCCCGCGCCGTCCCAGGAGAAGACCACGAACTGCGGGGGCTTCTCGCCCGGCTTCAGCCTCTCGGGCCGGGGCAGATGCGGCTGCGCCCCGGTGTACGCGGTGGAGCCGTCGCCGATCAGGCGGACGACGTTCTTCGGTGCGGGGGCCGGTTCGGCCTTCTCCTGGTCCCGCGCCCGCTCGCCGGTGCTGTCGTCACCGGCTCCGCAGCCGGCTAGCGAGGTGACGCAGACCGCGACGATCACGGCGCCCGTGACGATCCTCCGGGTGGCGGTCATCCGCCCACCTTCTTCCTTCTCTCGGGCCGAGTTCGGTGAGTGCGTTGCCTGTGCTGTGCCGGTCCGTACCGACAGCGCCGTCAAACTCGCACGGAATGAAGAAGGAATTAATACGACAAGCCGATGAAATGGCTGCATCACTCGCCAGAGCGACTGATTCATCCATTTGCCCGGAAAGTCTATGCCACTCCTTTACTCTCAATTACGATCTTTTTACTCATAGTTGCCATCCGGAAGTGAGAGCCCATGTCAGCCTGCGTCCCGGCCCGCGCCGCCGACTCCGATCGGACCGAGCGCGCCCACCCGCCGCACAGCCCCCCGCCGACCGGCCCCCCGGGCTTCCGTCTCGCGGGCGCCGATGTGTCGGCCTCGATCGCGGTCTTCCTGATCGCCCTTCCGCTGTCGCTCGGCATCGCCCTCGCCACCGGCGCACCGCTCCAGGCCGGCCTGGTCGCCGCCGCCGTGGGCGGAATCGTCGCCGGAAGGTTCGGCGGCTCCCCGCTCCAGGTGAGCGGCCCCGCCGCCGGACTCACCGTCGTCACCGCCGACTTGATCCAGCACTACGGCTGGCGGACGACCTGCGCCATCACCGTCCTCGCCGGAATCGCCCAGCTGGGCCTCGGCTGCCTGCGCGTGGCACGCGGGGCGCTCGCCGTCAGCCCCGCGATCGTGCACGGCATGCTCGCCGGCATCGGCGTCACCATCGCCGTCGCCCAGCTGCACATCGTCCTCGGCGGCACTCCGCAGAGCTCCGTCCCCGACAACCTCCGCGCCCTGCCGCACCAGTTGGCGAACCTGCGCCCCGAGGCCCTGTCGGTGAGCGTGCTGACCCTGGCCCTGCTGCTGCTCTGGCCACGACTGCCCGGCCGGGCGGGGCGCCTCCTCCGCCCGGTCCCGGCCGCGCTGATCGCCGTGGCCGGAGCCACCGCCGTCGCCGCCGCGGCCGGCCTCGTCCTGCCCAAGGTGGACCTTCCGTCCTGGCGCAACCACGCCCTGGCCGGGCTGCCCGAGGGGCCCGTACTGGGGCTCGCCGCCGCCGTGCTCACGACGACGCTGGTGTGCAGCGTGCAGTCGCTGCTCGGCGCGGTGGCCGTGGACAAGCTGGTGGCCGCCCGCCCGGGTCCCGGCCATGTCGGGCGGTCCGACCTGGATCGCGAACTGCTCGGGCAGGGCGCCGCCAACATCGTCTCCGGCTCCCTGGGCGGACTGCCGGTGGCCGGCGTCGCGGTCCGCAGCACCGCGAACGTCAGAGCGGGCGCCGTGAGCCGGAACTCCACGGTGCTGCACGGCGCTCTCGTGGTGATCGCCGCACTGCTGCTGGTCCCGCTCCTGGAGTTCATCCCGCTCGCCTCGCTCGCCGCCCTGGTGATGGCCGTCGGCATCCAAATGGTGTCCCTGCATCACATCCGCACGGTGACCCGCCACCGCGAAGTCCTGGTCTACGCGGTCACCACCCTCGGCGTGGTGTCCCTCGGCGTCCTGGAGGGAGTGGCGCTCGGCATCGCCATGGCGGTCGGGGTGGCCCTGCACCGGCTCACCCGCACCCGTATCACGCACCGCGAGAAGCACGGAGTCCACCACGTCCACGTCCGGGGGCAGTTGACGTTCCTCGCGGTGCCACGGCTCAGCCGGGCCCTTCATCTCGTACCCCAGGGCGCCGCAGTGGTCGTCGCCCTGGACGGCTCCTTCATGGACCACGCGGCGTACGAGACGCTGCAGGACTGGCAGAGCACCCACACCGCACGGGGCGGCACCGTCGAGATCAACGGCCGCCGCGCCGGGGTCCGTATCGCCGAGCCCGCCGCCCTCGCCTCCGGGCACCCGCCCGACGGCACCGAGGAGGCCGGCTCCTCCGACGCCGGCTGCCGCTGCCGGCCCTGGACGCCCTGGCGCAACCACCAGTGCGAGCGCCCGCCGTCCCGGCCGGCCGGCGACCCGGGGCCGAGCACCGCCGACAACGGCCGGGCCCCGGACGCGACCTACGGACAGGACAGCGCCGACGGAGCCGCGCCGGATTCGGACGGCACGGGTGGCGACCGGCTGATGCGCGGCATCAGCACCTTCCAGCGCACCACCGCCCCCCTGGTGCGCGGGGAGCTGGCCCGGCTGGCACGCGAGGGTCAGCGGCCCTCACAGCTGTTCCTGACCTGTGCCGACTCGCGGGTGGTCACCTCCATGATCACGTCCAGTGGTCCGGGAGACCTGTTCGTGGTGCGCAACGTCGGCAACCTCGTGCCCCCGCCCGGCACGGAGAGCGGCGACGACTCGGTGGCCGCCGCCATCGAGTACGCCGTGGGCGTGCTGGCGGTGCGGTCGATCACGGTGTGCGGGCACTCGGGGTGCGGTGCCATGCAGGCACTGCTCGACGCCGAACCGGGCGGCACCGGTACTCCGCTCGGACGGTGGCTGCGGCACGGCCGGCCGAGCCTGGAGCGGAACGGCGACGCAAGCGGCCCCCGGGCGCGGCTGGCCGGGCGGACGCCCGCAGACGCCGCCGAGGAGCTCTGCCTGACGAACGTGGTGCAGCAGCTGGAGCATCTGCGCGCCCATGAACCGGTGGCCCGGGCGCTGAAGGACGGGGCCCTCGAGCTGCACGGACTGTACTTCCACGTGGGTGAGGCCCAGGCGTATCTGCTCACCGAACGGGACGGGGAGAAGGTGTTCGACCGGGTGCGTTCCGCGGACCTGACGAGGTGAGTTGACCCGTCCGGGTGTGAGAGGCGTTACACACCTTGAACCGGCTCGCGCCGGGCCCCGTGGGAAGAGGTGTCGCACACCGCGCCACTCCACCCGACAGGTCTAAACCAATTTCCCGTCGGACCTTGTCAGCGCACCCCCGGGTCTGATGAGCTGTGGCCTGGGACACAACGGACACCCTGGGAAAGGCAGATGCCGTGAGCAATGAAAGCCTGGCCAACCTTCTGAAGGAGGAGCGTCGCTTCTCGCCCCCCGCCGACCTGGCCGCGAACGCCAACGTCACGGCGGAGGCGTACGAACAGGCCAAGGCTGACAGGCTCGGCTTCTGGGCCGAGCAGGCCCGCCGGCTGACCTGGGCCACCGAGCCCACCGAGACCCTGGACTGGTCGAACCCGCCGTTCGCCAAGTGGTTCAAGGACGGCGAGCTCAACGTCGCCTACAACTGCGTGGACCGGCACGTGGAGGCCGGACACGGCGACCGGGTCGCCATCCACTTCGAGGGCGAGCCGGGCGACAGCCGCGCGATCACCTACGCCCAGCTCAAGGACGAGGTGTCCAAGGCGGCCAACGCCCTCCTGGAGCTGGGTGTCCGCAAGGGCGACCGGGTCGCCGTCTACATGCCGATGATCCCGGAGACCGCGATCGCGATGCTGGCCTGCGCCCGCGTCGGCGCCGCGCACTCCGTGGTCTTCGGCGGCTTCTCCTCGGACGCGCTCGCCACCCGCATCAAGGACGCCGACGCACGTGTCGTCATCACGGCCGACGGCGGCTACCGGCGCGGCAAGCCGTCCGCGCTCAAGCCGGCCGTCGACGAGGCGGTCACCAAGGCGGGCAACGTCGAGCACGTACTCGTCGTCCGCCGCACCGGCCAGGACGTCGCCTGGACCGAGGGCCGCGACGTGTGGTGGCAGGACCTGGTCGAGCGGCAGAGCGCCGACCACACCCCCGAGGCGTTCGAGGCGGAGCACCCGCTGTTCATCCTCTACACCTCGGGCACGACGGGTAAGCCGAAGGGCATCCTGCACACCTCCGGCGGCTACCTCACCCAGACGGCGTACACGCACTGGTCCGTCTTCGACCTCAAGCCGGAGACCGACGTGTACTGGTGCACGGCCGACGTCGGCTGGGTCACCGGGCACTCGTACATCGTCTACGGCCCGCTCGCCAACGGCGCCACCCAGGTCATGTACGAGGGCACGCCGGACACCCCGCACCAGGGCCGCTTCTGGGAGATCGTGCAGAAGTACGGCGTCACGATCCTCTACACGGCGCCCACCGCGATCCGGACGTTCATGAAGTGGGGCGACGACATCCCCGCCAAGTTCGACCTGTCCTCGCTGCGGGTGCTCGGCTCCGTCGGTGAGCCGATCAACCCCGAGGCGTGGATCTGGTACCGGAAGAACATCGGCGCGGACCGCACTCCGGTGGTGGACACCTGGTGGCAGACCGAGACCGGCGGCATGATGATCTCGCCCCTGCCGGGCGTGACCGACGCCAAGCCGGGCTCGGCCCAGACCCCGCTGCCGGGCATCTCCGCAACCGTCGTCGACGACGAGGCCAACGAGGTGTCCAACGGCGGCGGCGGCTATCTGGTGCTCACCGAGCCGTGGCCGTCGATGCTGCGCACCATCTGGGGCGACGACCAGCGGTTCATCGACACCTACTGGTCGCGGTTCGAGGGCAAGTACTTCGCCGGTGACGGAGCCAAGAAGGACGACGACGGCGACATCTGGCTCCTCGGCCGGGTCGACGACGTGATGCTGGTGTCCGGGCACAACATCTCCACCACCGAGGTCGAGTCCGCGCTGGTCTCCCACGCCTCGGTGGCCGAAGCGGCCGTGGTGGGCGCGGCGGACGAGACGACCGGCCAGGCCATCGTCGCCTTCGTGATCCTGCGCGGCACGGCGGCGGAGACCGAGGACCTCGTCGCCGAGCTCCGCAACCACGTGGGCGCCACGCTCGGCCCGATCGCCAAGCCCCAGCGGATCCTGCCGGTGGCGGAGCTGCCGAAGACCCGCTCCGGCAAGATCATGCGCCGTCTGCTGCGGGACGTCGCGGAGAACCGCGAGCTCGGGGACGTCACCACGCTGACGGACTCCGCGGTCATGGACCTCATCCAGGCCAAGCTGCCCCAGGCGCCCGGCGAGGACTGAGCCGGCACCGCCCGGTCAAGGCTGTACGGGGGCACCCGGCGCGCTCACGCGCCGGGTGCCCCCGGTGCTCCTGGTGCGACGGAGGAGCACGTTAGCTAAACTAAGCAAAAAGCTGTCTCATGGAGCGCCGGGAAGTCTGGTCGGCACACGTTTCGTGCTGCCCCCGATCAGAGGAACCTCCCGTGAACGCGCCCCGCACCCCCAGCCCCCGCAAGGCCTTCGGACGTCTCTCCCTGCCCGAGCGGACCTACGTCGCGGACGCGCTGCGCACCGAGACCGTCGGCGGGGTGCTGCTGCTCCTCGCCGCCGTCGCGGCGCTGGTCTGGGCGAACATACCCGCACTGCGCGGCGGCTACGAGAGCGTCAGCGACTTCCACTTCGGCCCCGGAGCCCTCGGCCTGGACCTGTCCGTGGCGCACTGGGCCGCCGACGGCCTGCTCGCCGTCTTCTTCTTCGTCGCGGGGATCGAGCTCAAGCGCGAGCTCGTCGCCGGGGACCTGCGCGACCCCAAGGCCGCCGCGCTCCCCGTCGTCGCCGCCCTGTGCGGCATGGCCGTACCGGCCCTGGTCTACACGCTCACCAGCGGCGTCGGCGGCGGCTCCCTGGCGGGCTGGGCCGTGCCCACCGCCACGGACATCGCCTTCGCGCTCGCCGTGCTCGCCGTCATCGGCACCTCCCTGCCGAGCGCGCTGCGGGCCTTCCTGCTCACCCTCGCCGTCGTCGACGACCTGTTCGCCATCCTGATCATCGCCGTCTTCTTCACCGAGAGCCTGAACTTCGCGGCGCTCGGCGGCGCGGTCGCGGGCCTCGCCCTGTTCTGGCTGCTGCTGCGCAAGGGCGTACGGGGCTGGTACGTGTACGTGCCGCTGGCGCTGGTCGTGTGGGGACTGATGTACAACAGCGGCGTCCACGCCACCATCGCCGGGGTCGCGATGGGCCTGATGCTGCGATGCCACCGCCACGAGGGCGAGGAGCACTCCCCCGGCGAGCACATCGAGCACCTCGTCCGGCCGCTCTCGGCGGGCCTCGCCGTCCCGATGTTCGCCCTGTTCAGCGCCGGTGTGGCGGTCTCCGGCGACGCCCTCGCGAAGGTGTTCACGCAGCCCGAGACGCTCGGCGTGGTGCTCGGCCTTGTGATCGGCAAGACGTTCGGCATCTTCGGCGGTACGTGGCTGACGGCTCGCTTCACCCGTGCCTCGCTCAGTGACGACCTGGCCTGGGCGGACGTGTTCGCGGTGGCGACCCTCGCCGGCATCGGCTTCACCGTCTCTTTGCTCATCGGGGAGCTGGCCTTCGAGGGCGACGCGGTGATGACGGACAGCGTCAAGGCGGCCGTGCTGGCCGGCTCGCTGATAGCCACCGCCGTCGCGACCGTCCTGCTGAAGGTGCGCAATGCCAAGTACCGGAGGCTGACGGACGCGGAGGAGCTCGACGAGGACCACAGCGGCATACCGGACGTCTACGAGCAGGACGACCCGGAGTACCACCTGCGCATGGCGGAGATCCACGAACGGAAGGCGTCCGAGCACCGGCGGCTGGCCCGGGAGAAGGCGGCCGAACGGGACGCGCTTGCCGAAGTGCCGGGCGGGGCAGGCGAGGAGCACGACGGTCCGGCATGATCTGACGAGACGGTACAAAAGACGGCGGCGCGACAGACCGACGCGCCGACCGCCGGACACGCACCGTCGGACGGCACACTGAACCGTACGCGCAGGAACGCAGAACGTACGCAGAAGAGGGAGACCGCGATGAGCGCACCCGACGGCAGCCCGGTCGGCGCCGAACGCAGCATCGGCCAGCTGTTCGCCTCGGCGACGGCGGACATGTCGGCGCTGGTGCACGACGAGATCGCGCTGGCGAAGGCGCAGCTCAAGCAGGACGTCAAGCGGGGAGCGACCAGCGGCGGCGCGTTCACCGCGGCCGGTGTGCTGCTCCTGTTCTCCCTGCCGATGCTGAACTTCGCGCTGGCCTACGGCATCCGCACCTGGAGCCACTGGAACCTCGCGGTCTGCTTCCTGCTCTCCTTCGCGGCGAACGTGCTGATCGCCGGGTTCCTCGCGCTCATCGGCATCGTCTTCGCGAAGAAGGCGAAGAAGGGCCGGGGCGCGCAGAAGGTCGCCGCCTCGATGAAGGAGACGGCGGGCGTGCTGCAGAAGGCCAAGCCGCACCCGCGCCCCGAGCTGCCCGAGGACCGGGTCCCCCAGGCCATCGAGGCTGTGGCACGCTCGTCCTCATGACGGAACCCGCCACCCCTCCGGCGCAACCCGCCTCGGTCGTACGCCTCGACATCCCCGGCGGCGCCGGGCTGGTCCACCGCGACGTCGCCGCCAACGGCGCCCGTTTCCACATCGCGGAGCTGGGCGACGGCCCCCTGGTGCTGCTGCTGCACGGTTTCCCGCAGTTCTGGTGGACCTGGCGGCACCAGCTCACGGCGCTCGCCGACGCCGGTTTCCGGGCCGTGGCCATGGACCTGAGGGGGGTCGGCGGCAGCGACCGCACACCGCGCGGCTACGACCCGGCCAACCTCGCGCTGGACATCACCGGGGTGATCCGCTCCCTCGGTGAGCCGGACGCCGCGCTGGTCGGCCACGACCTGGGCGGTTATCTGGCGTGGACGGCGGCGGCGATGCGCCCCAAGCTGGTACGGCGGCTGGCCGTGGCCTCCATGCCGCATCCGCGGCGCTGGCGCTCGACGCTGGTCTCCGACGCCCGGCAGTCCGCCGCCCTGTCCCACATCTGGGGTTTCCAGCGGCCCTGGATCCCGGAGCGCCGGCTCACCGCGGACGACGGGGCGCTGGTGGCCGAGCTCATCCGGGACTGGTCCGGGCCGCACCTGCCGGACGAGAAGGCGCTGGAGCACTACCGGCGGGCCATGTGCATCCCGTCCACGGCGCACTGCTCGATCGAGCCGTACCGCTGGATGGTGCGGTCCCTGGCCCGCCCGGACGGCATCCAGTTCAACCGCAGGATGAAGCGGCCGGTGCGGGTGCCGACGCTGCATCTGCACGGCTCGCTGGACCCGGTCGTCCGTACGCGCAGTGCCGCGGGGTCCGGGGAGTACGTCGAAGCGCCGTACCGCTGGCGGCTGTTCGACGGGCTGGGGCACTTCCCGCACGAAGAGGATCCGGTCGCGTTCTCCACAGAACTGATCAATTGGCTGAAGGATCCGGAACCCGATCGATGAGCCTGCCGCACGCTTGTCTGACGAACAGCCAATTGCCGCGCGCATAGGCCAATTGGGGACGCCCGAGGTGGTTATCGACCTTGGGGCGGGGGCAGACGTCCGGGTATGGGCTGGACGCACGACTACAGTGACGCAGGCCGCGACCGCCACTCGGCGGCCGGTAGGGGCTCCCACCAGCGAGGCGGTGCACCACAGATGGCAGGTACGGACCTCAGGGTGGGAATCCCGCGTATCCTCCGCCGCCGGGCCCGCTGGGTCTCCGTCCGCCTGCGCCACCCGCGCGGCTGACGGCCCGCACCTCCGTACGACGCCACGCACCGAGGTCCCGCATCTGCCGGACGGGTCCTAGAGCGCGCAGTTGTCGCTGTCCACCTGCTGGTTGGCGCTGCGGCCCCTGGCGATGTCCTCCTGGATCTCGTCCGCCGTGAGCGCGTAGCCCGTGTCGGCGTCGTCGAGGGACTTCGCGAAGACCACGCCGTAGACCTCGCCGCGAGGGGTGAGCAGCGGGCCGCCGGAGTTGCCCTGACGGACCGTCGCGTACAGCGAGTACACGTCGCGGCGGACCGTGCCGCGGTGGTAGATGTCGGGCCCGTTGGCGGTGATGCGTCCGCGCAGGCGCGCCGCGCGGACGTCGTATGCCCCGTTCTCCGGGAAGCCGGCGACGATCGCGCTGTCGCCGCTGCTCGCGTCCTCGCTCGTGAACCGCAGCGCGGGCGCCTTCAGATCGGGTACGTCGAGGACGGCGATGTCGCGCTTCCAGTCGTAGAGGACGACCGTCGCGTCGTACTTCCTGCCCTCGCCGCCTATCTGCACGGTCGGCTCGTCGACTCCGCCGACGACATGCGCGTTGGTCATGACGCGGCGTTCGGAGAAGACGAATCCGGTGCCCTCCAGCACCTTGCCGCAGCTCGCGGCGGTGCCCATCACCTTGACGATGGAGCGCTGCGCGCGCAGGGCGACGGGGCTGCCCGCCAGGGCCGGGTCGGGGGGCCGCACGTCCGTGATGGGCTCGTTGGAGAAGGGGCTGAAGACCTGCGGGAAGCCGTTCTGCGCGAGGACCGAGGAGAAGTCGGCGAACCAGGTGTCCGCCTGTCCCGGCAGCGCCCGTGAGACCCCGAGCAGCACCTTAGAGCCGCGGACCTCCTTGCCGAGGGTCGGCAGCGTCGTGCCCGCGAGGGCGGAGCCGATCAGCCAGGCGACCAGCAGCATCGCGACGACGTTGACCAGGGCGCCGCCGGTGGCGTCCAGCGCGCGGGCCGGGGACCAGGTGATGTAGCGGCGCAGCTTGTTGCCGAGGTGGGTGGTCAGCGCCTGGCCCACGGAGGCGCAGACTATGACGACGACGACCGCGACCACCGCGGCCGCCGTACCGACCTCGGAGTTGTCCGTCATCGCGTCCCAGATGACGGGGAGCGCGTAGACGGCGACGAGACCGCCGCCCAGGAAGCCGATCACCGACAGGATGCCGACGACGAAGCCCTGGCGGTAGCCGACGACCGCGAACCACACGGCGGCGACGAGCAACAGGATGTCCAGCACGTTCACCGCTTCAAGCCTCGCCTCGTCCTACCCAGCACGGCGCCCACCCTGTCATGACCGCCAGTCCAGCGGGACCCGCTTGTCCCGGTCCCAGGGCAGCTCCCACCCCGCGAAGTGCAGCAGCCGGTCGATGACCCCGGCGGTGAAGCCCCACACGAGGGCCGATTCGACCAGGAATGCCGGGCCCTGGTGACCGCTGGGATGGACCGTGGTCGCACGGTTGTCCGGGTGGGTGAGATCCGCCACGGGGACGGTGAACACCCGCGCGGTCTCGTTCGGGTCGACGACGCCGACCGGGGTGGGCACCCGCCACCAGCCCAGCACGGGGGTGACGACGAAGCCGCTGACCGGGATGTAGAGCTTGGGCAGCACGCCGAACAGCTGGACGCCCGACGGGTCGAGCCCGGTCTCCTCCTCGGCCTCGCGGAGAGCGGCCCGCAGCGGCCCTTCGCCCTGCGGGTCGCCGTCCTCGGGGTCGAGGGCGCCACCGGGGAAGGCCGGCTGTCCGGCGTGCGAGCGCAGTGAGCTCGCGCGCTCCATGAGAAGCAGCTCCGGGCCGCGCCCGCCCTCACCGAAGAGGATGAGGACGGCGGACTGGCGCCCCGTGCCGTTCTCCGGAGGCAGGAAGCGGCTCAGCTGCCTCGGCGCGACCGTCTCCGCCGCGTCGGCCACCGGGTCGAGCCACGAGGGCAGCCCCTCCTTGCTGACCGTCACCGGGCCGCCCCGGGTACCGCTCGTCCACGTCATCGCCGCCCCCGTCGTCCGGCCCCGTCCCAGCGGTTCAACGCCCGGCCACCCCGAGATCGTTCCGCCGGTCCCGGCCGTGCGTGCCGCCGCGTCATCCGGCCCCCAGCGGCGGGGCGGGCCGGCCGCCGGCGTCCAGATAGGCCTGCGGGGGCTTGAGGCGCTGTCCCGGGAGGCCGCCCTTCTCGTACTTCAACAGCTTCTTCGCCTTCTCCGGGTCCGTCTCGCCCTCGCCGT
The DNA here is from genome assembly GCF_003665435.1 of Streptomyces fungicidicus. NCBI lineage: Bacteria > Bacillati > Actinomycetota > Actinomycetes > Kitasatosporales > Streptomycetaceae > Streptomyces > Streptomyces fungicidicus. Next base: position 4,197,088 of record NZ_CP023407.1, on the reverse strand, counting down.
ACGCCGGGCAGAGCGGCGCGATGGGGCAGGCGCCGCAGGCGGGCTTGCGGGCGTGGCAGATGCGGCGGCCGTGCCAGATGACGTGGTGCGAGAGGTCGGTCCAGTCGCTCTTGGGGAAAAGCGCGCCGACGGCCGCCTCGATCTTGTCCGGGTCGGTCTCCCCGGTCCAGCGCCAGCGGCGCACCAGGCGCTGGAAGTGCGTGTCCACGGTGATGCCGGGGCGTCCGAAGGCGTTGCCGAGCACGACGAAGGCGGTCTTGCGGCCGACGCCGGGCAGCTTGACCAGGTCCTCGAGCCGGCCCGGGACCTCGCCGCCGAAGTCCTCCACGAGCGCCTTCGAAAGCCCCATGACCGACCGGGTCTTGGCGCGGAAGAAGCCGGTGGGGCGCAGGATCTCCTCCACCTCCTCGGGGTTGGCGGCGGCCAGGTCCTCGGGGGTGGGGTACTTCGCGAAGAGGGCGGGGGTCGTCTGGTTGACGCGCAGGTCGGTGGTCTGCGCGGAGAGCACGGTGGCGACGACGAGTTGGAAGGGGTTCTCGAAGTCCAGCTCCGGGTGGGCGTACGGGAAGACCTCGGCGAGCTCGCGGTTGATGCGGCGCGCGCGGCGGACCAGCGCGGTGCGCGACTCGTCCCCGGCCGGCCCGACGACGGTCTTCGCCGGGGCGGCCCGGACGGAAGCGGTCGCCTTCTTGGGCGCGACGAGCGGCTTCTTGGCGGTGGGAGCCTTCCGGACGGGGGCGGTCTTCTTCGCCGGGGCCTTCTTCCCGGCCGGAGCGGTCTTCTTCGCCGCCGGAGCGGTCTTCTTGCCCGCCGCGGCCTTCTTGCCGGCCGGTGTCTTCTTCTCCGGCGACGTCTTCTTCTCCGGCGACGTCTTCCTGGCCGCGGTCGCCTTCGCCGGGCCGGCGGGGGCCTTCTTCGCCGGGGCGCCCTTGTCCTCGCCGGCGCCGCCCGCGCCTGCCGTCGGCTTCTCCTTCACCGGGGACCTCTTCGTCGTCTTCGCCGTTTTCCTACCACCATCGGAGCCCTGTTCGCCCACAGCGGAATCGCGACGTACACCCACCCGCGCAGCCCCCTCGGCCTGTGCTCTCACCGGCGATTTGGACACCCGGCCAGCCTACGACCCGGCACCGACATCCGCCCCGGACCCTGAAGATCGGCGTCCAATTGGACCCCTGCCGCTTACCCCGACCGGCCCGTACGGCATCCTTGTGACAGATCACACTGTTTGGAACGTCCGGCAAGATGGGCACCAGGGTCCCCTGGTACGTGGGGACAAGATCCCCTGAGCAGGTCGACAAGGAGAGAACTCGTGGACGACGTTCTGCGGCGGAATCCGCTCTTCGCGGCGCTCGACGACGAGCAGGCCGCCGAGCTTCGCGCCTCCATGAGTGAGGTGACCCTCGCACGGGGCGACTCCCTGTTCCACGAGGGCGACCCCGGCGACCGGCTCTACGTGGTCACCGAGGGCAAGGTCAAGCTGCACCGCACGTCCCCCGACGGCCGCGAGAACATGCTCGCCGTGGTCGGTCCGGGCGAGCTGATCGGTGAGCTGTCGCTCTTCGACCCGGGCCCGCGCACGGCGACCGCCACCGCGCTGACCGAGGTCAAGCTGCTCGCCCTGGGCCACGGCGACCTCACCCCCTGGCTGAGCGCCCGCCCCGAGGTCGCCACGGCGCTGCTGCGGGCCGTCGCGCGCCGGCTGCGCAAGACCAACGACGCGATGTCGGACCTGGTCTTCTCGGACGTCCCGGGCCGTGTCGCCCGCGCGCTGCTGGACCTCTCGCGCCGCTTCGGCGTGCAGTCCGAGGAAGGCATCCACGTGGTGCACGACCTCACGCAGGAGGAGCTGGCCCAGCTGGTCGGCGCGTCCCGCGAGACGGTCAACAAGGCCCTGGCGGACTTCGCCCAGCGCGGCTGGCTCCGGCTGGAGGCCCGCGCGGTGATCCTGCTGGACGTCGAGCGCCTCGCGAAGCGCTCGCGCTGACCCCGCGGGCACGGCAGCCCCGGCCGCTCGCTGCCTAGCTGCCTAGATGAGGCCGTGCTCCCGCAGGTACTCCAGCTGGGCCCGTACCGACAGCTCGGCGGCGGGCCACAGGGAGCGGTCCACGTCGGCGTAGACGTGGGCGACGACCTCGGCCGGTGAGCGGTGGCCGGCCTCGACGGCCGTCTCGACCTGGGCGAGCCGGTGGGCGCGGTGGGCGAGGTAGAACTCGACGGCGCCCTGGGCGTCCTCCAGCACGGGCCCGTGGCCCGGCAGCACCGTGTGGACGCCGTCGTCGACCGTGAGCGACCTGAGCCGGCGCAGCGTGTCCAGGTAGTCGCCGAGACGGCCGTCGGGGTGGGCCACGACGGTCGTGCCGCGGCCCAGGACGGTGTCGCCCGTGAGGACCGCGTGATCGGCCGGGAGATGGAAGCACAGGGAGTCGGACGTGTGGCCGGGGGTCGGTACGACCCTCAGCTCCAGGCCTCCGACGGCGATGACGTCCCCGGCGGCCAGCCCCTCGTCACCGAGCCGCAGCGCCGGGTCCAGCGCCCGCACCTTCGTGCCGGTCAGCCCGGCGAAGCGGGCGGCGCCCTCGGCGTGGTCGGGGTGACCGTGCGTCAGCAGGGTGAGGGCGACCCGCTTGCCGGCCCGCTCCGCCGTGCCCACGACGTGCCGCAGGTGCCCGTCGTCCAGCGGGCCGGGGTCGACCACGACCGCGAGGTCGGAGTCCGGTTCCGACAGGATCCAGGTGTTGGTGCCGTCCAGGGTCATCGCCGACGGGTTGGGGGCCAGCACGTTGACGGCACGCGCGGTGGCCGGGCCGGAGAGGACACCGCCGCGCGGCCGGCCGGGAAGGGCGCTGGCGTCCGTCATGCGGGGGCTCCACCGGTCGGGATGCGCTTGGTGAACTCGTCGTGTCCCGGCCAGGAGAGCACGATCTCGCCCTCCACCAGGCGCGCGGTGGCGAGCACGGGAGTGAGGTCCCGCGCGGGCGCCGCGTCGAGCGCCTCCGCGGCCGTTTCGTACGCCGTGAGCCGGCGCAGGGTCGCGATGGTCGGGGGCATCATCAGCAGCTCGCCCCGGTCGTACCCGGCGGCCGCGTCGCGCGGGGTGATCCACACCGTGTGGTCGGCCTCCGTGGAGGCGTTGCGGGTGCGCTGGCCCTCGGGGAGCGCGGCGACGAAGAACCAGGTGTCGTAGCGGCGGGGCTCGAACTCGGGGGTGATCCAGCGCGTCCACGCGCCGAGCAGGTCCGAGCGCAGCACCAGTCCCCGGCGGTCCAGGAACTCCGCGAAGGAGGTCTCGCGCGCGACGAGCGCGGCGCGGTCCGCCTCCCAGTCCTCGCCCGTGGTGTCGCCGACGACGGTGTCGGGGGTGGGTCCGGCGAGCAGGACGCCGGCTTCCTCGTACGTCTCGCGCACGGCCGCGCAGACGATCGCCTGGGCGCCCGCCTCGTCGACGCCCAGCCTGTCCGCCCACCAGGCGCGCGCGGGGCCCGCCCAGCGCACGTGCCGGTCGTCGTCACGCGGGTCCACGCCGCCGCCGGGGTAGGCGTACGCGCCTCCGGCGAACGCCATGGACGTACGCCGGCGCAACATGTGCACGGCGGGTCCGTCGCCGGTGTCCTTGAGCAGCATGACGGTGGCCGCGCGTCTCGGCACGGCCGGCGTGAGGTCGCCGCTCGCGAGGGCCCGGATCAGCTCCGGCCACTCCGGCGGGTACCACTGACCGTCAGCCTGCGCATTCGCCATGGCCGGAGGCTATCCCGTGACGGGCGGATGTTCGAGTGCCCACCGGGAGTCGGCGTACGGGCCGCACCCGGCGCCGTCGTGACAGGTACGGCGCCTGCTCGTCGTGCCGCGTCGGCACCACCGAATGGCGGTACGTGCGGACGGCAGTACCGGGACGGCGGCGCGGCGGATCCGTCGGCGGGCGGCGCGCAGGAACTTCGCGCCGCCCGCCGGAGGCTCACGCCTCCGTGAGTTCGACCTGGATCTCGACCTCCACCGGGGCGTCCAGGGGCAGTACCGCGACGCCCACCGCGCTGCGCGCGTGGACGCCCTTGTCGCCCAGGACCTCGCCGAGCAGTTCGCTCGCCCCGTTGAGGACACCCGGCTGGCCGGTGAAGTCCGCGGCGGAGGCCACGAAGCCGACGACCTTCACCACGCGGGCGACGCGGTCCAGGTCCCCGGCGACGGACTTGACCGCGGCGAGGGCGTTCAGCGCGCAGGTGCGCGCCAGTTCCTTCGCCTCCTCCGGGGTGACCTCCGCACCGACCTTGCCGGTCAGCGGGAGCTTGCCGTCCACCATGGGCAGCTGGCCGGCGGTGAAGACGTACTGCCCCGACCGCACGGCCGGCTGGTACGCGGCCAGCGGAGGTACGACCTCCGGCAGGGTCAGGCCCAGCTCGGCCAGTCTCGCCTCGACGGCGCTCATGCCTGCTTCTCGCGCTTCAGGTAGGCCACCAGCTGCTCGGGGTTGTTCGGCCCGGGCACGACCTGGACGAGCTCCCAGCCGTCCTCGCCCCAGGTGTCCAGAATCTGCTTCGTTGCATGGACGAGCAGCGGCACAGTCGCGTATTCCCACTTGGTCATGCGGCCGACTCTAGCCTCCGGGCCGGGCCGCTCGCGGCCCCCGTCCCGCCCCCTCGTGCGGGGGCACGACTTCCGGGAACCGCGACCCGGAGCCGCCGGGCGGCGGCGCGAGCATTTAGGCTCGAAGACGTGAGCAGGCTCCAGGTCGTCAGCGGCAAGGGCGGAACCGGCAAGACCACGGTGGCCGCGGCCCTCGCGCTGGCCCTGGCCACGGAGGGGAAGCGGACGCTTCTCGTCGAGGTCGAGGGCCGCCAGGGCATCGCACAGCTCTTCGAAACGGAGGCGTTGCCCTACGAGGAGCGGAAGATCGCCGTGGCTCCGGGCGGCGGCGAGGTGTACGCCCTCGCCATCGACGCGGAACAGGCCCTTCTGGACTACCTCCAGATGTTCTACAAGCTCGGCAGCGCCGGCCGTGCCCTGAAGAAGCTCGGCGCGATCGACTTCGCCACCACCATCGCCCCCGGCGTGCGGGACGTCCTGCTGACCGGCAAGGCGTGCGAGGCGGTGCGGCGCAAGGACCGCGGCGGGCGGTTCGTCTACGACTACGTCGTGATGGACGCCCCGCCGACCGGCCGCATCACCCGCTTCCTGAACGTCAACGACGAGGTCGCGGGGCTCGCCAAGATCGGCCCGATACACAATCAGGCACAGGCGGTGATGCGGGTGCTGAAATCGCCGGAGACGGCGGTGCACCTGGTGACGCTGCTGGAGGAGATGCCGGTCCAGGAGACCGCGGACGGCATCGCGGAACTGCGCTCCGCGCGGCTGCCGGTGGGGCGGGTCATGGTCAACATGGTCCGGCCGGAGGTGCTGGACGGGCCCGGTCTGGAACTCGCGGAGGCGGTCCCTCGTTCCTCCATCGCGCGGGCGCTGTCGTCCGCGGGGCTCGGCGGCGCGCGGCGCGGAGGACACGCCGAGCGGCTGGTGGACCCGCTGCTCGCGCAGGCGGAGGAGTACGCCGAGCGGTACACGCTGGAGACGGAGCAGCGCGCCGTGCTGGCGGACCTCGGCGTGCCGTTGCACGAACTGCCACTGCTGGCGGAGGGCATGGACCTGGCCGGCCTGTACGCGCTCGCCAGGGAGCTGCGCGGACAGGACGTGTCATGACCGGCCCCGTCACGAGTCGGAAGCACCGGAAGCAGGGGATCTCATGAGTCGTGGTCCGGAATCGGCGCAGGCGCAGAACCCGTCCCGGCAGCACCTCTCCCCCACCCGCTCGCTCGACATCGACCCGCTGATCGAGGACCCCACCACCCGGATCGTGGTGTGCTGCGGCTCGGGCGGGGTCGGCAAGACCACCACCGCCGCCGCGCTGGGCCTGCGCGCGGCCGAGCGGGGGCGCAAGGTGGTCGTGCTCACCATCGACCCGGCCCGCCGGCTCGCCCAGTCCATGGGGATCGACTCGCTCGACAACACCCCGCGCCGGGTGAAGGGCGTAGACGACTCCGCCGGCGGCGAACTGCACGCGATGATGCTGGACATGAAGCGCACCTTCGACGAGATCGTCGAGGCGCACTCGGACCCGGAGCGGGCCTCCTCGATCCTGGGCAACCCCTTCTACCAGTCGCTCTCCGCCGGTTTCGCGGGCACGCAGGAGTACATGGCGATGGAGAAGCTGGGCCAGCTGCGGTCCCGGGACGAGTGGGACCTCATCGTGGTCGACACCCCGCCGTCCCGCTCCGCGCTGGACTTCCTGGACGCCCCCAAGCGGCTCGGTTCCTTCCTCGACGGCAAGCTGATCCGCGTGCTGCTGGCCCCGGCGAAGGTCGGCGGCCGGGCGGGGATGAAGTTCCTGAACGTCGGGATGTCGATGATGACCGGCGCGCTGGGCAAGGTGCTCGGCGGCCAGCTGCTGAAGGACGTGCAGACGTTCGTGGCCGCGATGGACTCGATGTTCGGCGGGTTCCGTACGCGTGCGGACGCCACGTACAAGCTGCTCCAGGCGCCGGGGACGGCGTTCCTGGTGGTGGCGGCCCCGGAGCGGGACGCGCTGCGCGAGGCCGCGTACTTCGTGGAGCGGCTGGCCGCGGAGCGGATGCCGCTGGCCGGTCTGGTGCTCAACCGGGTCCACGGCAGCGGCGCGGACCGGCTGTCGGCCGAGCGGGCGCTCGCCGCCGCGGAAAATCTTGAGGACTCCCGCATTGTGGATCAGGAGGACGGGAAAGCTGGAGTTCGTAACTCTCCCGAAACGTACGGCAGTTCAGACTCCCCCACCTCTGAGACCGCCGAAGCGGACGCGGAGCGGTCCGTCGACCGGCTCACCGCCGGCCTGCTGAGGCTGCACGCCGAGCGGATGCGGCTGCTCTCACGCGAGCAGCGCACACGTGACCGCTTCACCGCGCTGCACCCCGAGGTGGCGGTGACCGAGGTGGCCGCGCTCCCCGGTGACGTGCACGACCTCGCGGGGCTCCGGGACATCGGTGACCGGCTCGCGGCCGGCCGGCCGGAGCTGCCCGAAACCCCCTGACCCGGGAGCCGTCGGGGAACCGCGTGGCACCAAGGACCCCCCGAGGGCCCTCAGCTCACCGCCGCGTAGTTCTCGTACACCTCGTCGTCGTCGAGCGGGACGACACCCGTCCCCCGCTCGTACTCCGAGCGCGCGGTCTCCAGCAGCCTGCGCCAGGACGTCACGGTGGGCCGCCGGCGCAGCAGCGCCCGGCGCTCACGCTCCGTCATGCCTCCCCACACGCCGAACTCGACGCGGTTGTCGAGCGCGTCGGCCAGACATTCGGTGCGTACCGGACATCCGGTGCACACCGCCTTGGCCCTGTTCTGCGCTGCTCCCTGAACGAACAGTTCATCCGGATCGGTAGTGCGGCAGGCGGCCTGCGCACTCCAGTCGGTAACCCAGCCCATACCGGCGCCGTCCTCTCCCGAATCGAGGCTCCCCCACGGCGGCAGCGGCATATTCACCGCCGCCAGTTGAGGACGTTACGGAAGGTGGGCACAGCGCAACACCCCCAGCGGGCCCAATCTTGAATGGTCCGAACGGACTATGGGTAAGCGGCAGATCACCCGGGGGAGTGAGGGGGCGACATGCGTGACGAACCCGGCATTCCATGGCGTTTCAGTTGCGTCACATAGGGCACGGTGTGACACACGAGGCGGATCCGGACACGGACTCAACACACCTCGACCGAACTCGTACGAAGAAAGTCGAGCAGATCCGGAACGATTCGGGTTCGCCGGACGTATTGATACGTGGCCTCACTGCTGTGACAGTTGAGAGCAGCTTAGGCCAAGGCATATACGCTTGTCCGGCGAATGAGAACGTAGGCTGCTCCCATGCCAAAGAAGCGCTCGGGCGGTGGCCTGTCCTCCACGCAGCAGGCCGCCAAGTTCCTCGGTGTCAGTGTCCTCGCGGGGGCCGTCATGGCCGGCATCGCGCTGCCCGCCGTGGGCGCGCTGGGCCTGGCGGCGAAGGGATCGGTCGAGAGCTTCGACGAGCTCCCGGCCAACCTCAAGACGCCGCCGCTGAGTCAGCGCACCACCATCCTCGACGCGGACGGCGGCCAGATCGCCACCGTCTACTCGCGCGACCGCACGGTGGTCGACCTCAAGGACATCTCGCCGTTCATGCAGAAGGCGATCGTCGCGATCGAGGACTCGCGCTTCTACGAGCACGGCGCGGTCGACCTCAAGGGCGTGCTGCGCGCCCTCAACAAGAACGCGCGCAGCGGTGAGGTCTCCGAGGGCGCGTCCACGCTCACCCAGCAGTACGTGAAGAACGTGTTCGTCGAGGAGGCGGGCGACGACCCGACGAAGGTCGCGCAGGCCACGCAGCAGACCCTCGGCCGCAAGATCGCCGAACTGAAGTTCGCGATCCAGGTCGAGGAGGAGCTGGGCAAGAAGAAGATCCTCGAGAACTACCTCAACATCACCTTCTTCGGGCAGCAGGCGTACGGCGTCGAGGCCGCCGCCCAGCGGTACTTCTCCAAGGCCGCCAAGGACCTCAACCTCCAGGAGTCCGCCCTCCTCGCCGGCATCGTCCAGTCGCCGAGCCGCTACGACCCGGTCAACGACGAGGCGGAGGCGACGAAGCGGCGCAACACCGTGCTCGCCCGGATGGCCGCGGTCGGCGACGTCTCCCAGGAGGAGGCCGACAAGGCGGCGAAGGCCCCGCTCGGACTGAAGGTCAGCAAGCCGAAGAACGGCTGCATCACCGCGGTCAACGACGCCGGGTTCTTCTGCAACTACGTCAAGAACGTGTTCCTCAACGACCCGGTCTTCGGCAAGGACGCGAAGACCCGGGCGAAGCTGTGGAACCAGGGCGGCCTCACCATCCGCACCACCCTGGAGCCGCAGGCCCAGGCGTCCGTCCACCAGTCGCTGCAGGACCACATCAACGCGAGCGACGAGGTCGCCGCCGCGACCACCCTCGTCGAGCCGGGGACCGGCAAGATCGTGGCGATGGGGCAGTCGAAGCCGTACGGCTCCAACGCCAAGGAGCACGAGACCGAGATCAACTACTCGGTGGACTACGCGATGGGGACGAGCGCCGGCTTCCCGACGGGCTCCACGTTCAAGCCGTTCGTGGCGGCCGCCGCCCTCGAGGAGGGGCGCCCGGCGACCCAGGAGTACCCCTCGCCGTACGAGCTGACGGTGCCGAGCCCCATCCAGACCTGCGGCAAGCCCTACACCAACGAAGACGGCGCCAAGATCCCGAACGAGAACGAGTCGGAGAAGGGCCCGTACCAGCTGAAGAAGGCGATGGCCCTCTCGGTCAACACCTACTTCATCGAGATGGTCGCGGACATCGGTCTCTGCCCGGTCACCAAGATGGCCGAGAAGCTGCACGTCCGCCAGGGCAGCGGCAAGCAGATGCCCCAGGTCCCGTCGATCGCCCTGGGCACCGAGTCCGTCTCCCCGCTGACCATGGCGTCCGCGTACGCCGCCTTCGCCAACCGCGGCATGTACTGCACGCCGGTCGCCATCGAGGCGGTCACGCAGCGGGTGGGCGACACCAGCAAGAGCCTCCAGGTGCCGAAGTCCGCCTGTTCGCGGGCAATGTCGGAAAAGACCGCCGACACCATCAACGCCCTGCTCAAGGGCGTGGTCGACTCCGGTACCGGCCAGCAGGCCGGGCTCGGCGACCGGGACAACGCGGGCAAGACCGGTACCACCGACGAGCGCCGCAACGCCTGGTTCGTCGGCTACACGCCGAACCTCTCGGGCGCCGTCTGGGTCGGCAGCGCCACCCAGCAGGTGAAGATGCAGAACATCACCATCGGCGGCGTCTACCACGACCTCGTCTACGGCGCCGACACCCCGGGCCCGATCTGGAAGGACGCCATGACGGGCGCCCTCTCGGGCAAGGAGGCCGGTTCCTTCGTCCCCGTCCACATCCCCGACCCGAAGGAGAAGGACGAGGACGGCGGTGACAAGCCCGGCGGCGGAAACGACAACGGCAACGGTGACGGCAATGGCGGCAACGGGGGCGACGGCTTCCTGGGCGGCCTGACCGGCGGCGGGAACGACGGCGGCGGCGGCACGGAGCCGACCTTCCCCGACGGCTTCATCCGGGGCAACGGAAACGGCGGAGGACGCGGATAACCGCTCCGAGGAGCTTCCGGGTCCGGCCGGGCGCACAGTCGCGAGGCCGGCGACCACGACGGAGGAGGGGCCCGCCGGTGACCGGCGGGCCCCTGCTCCGTTCCGCGGCCCTCCCTCGGCCCGGCGGCCCGTTGGGCCGAGGGAGGGCCGCTGGCGTAATTGCGACAATTCACGTCGGCCGACCGCTGTCTCATGTGGCGCCGACGACGATGGTGGGCATGCTTGGCGATCTCTCCCGACGGCTGGTCACCGACGAGTTGTGGGCCCTGACGAAGCCGCTGCTGCCGGCGTTCGCCCCGCGCAGGCAGGGCGGGGGCACGCCCCCCGCCGACGAGCGCGCGGTGCTCACCGCGGTGGTGTACGTGCTGACCAGCGGCTGTGCCTGGCGCCTGCTGCCGCCCTGGCTCGGGGTGTCGCCGGCGACCGCGCACCGCCGCTTCACCGCCTGGACGAAGGCCGGGGTGTGGCGAGGGCTGCACCGGGCCGCGGCAGGCGGTCAGTTCGCGCGTCCGGGCGACTCCGACTGGGCCGCCGCGATCGTGAGGGCCGCGGGGCTGCGGGCCGGGCGGGGGCCCGCTCCGGCCCGCGGGCGGGCGCCACATGAGACGGACCCGAAGACACAGAATGACTCAGCAATTGCCCAATTCGGACAGCGACTGATCCCTTGACTCGGCAATTCCCCTGGTGTTCCTTTGATCACCGTGCGCATGAGGGGAGGAGTGATTCATGGGGTTCCAGAAGGACTTCGAGGGGCGAATACGCGGCCTCTTGGCAAGCGGCGCGGCCTCTCTGGCGATTCTGGCCGGTATCACCGGGTGCGGCTCGGACACAGCGGGAGACGAGCACAGCAATCCGGTCGCGGCACACGCCGGCAGTGAATCCGCCGCCACTCCTGCCAAGGGCCCGCTCGACGTCGCCATGCAGGAAAAGGCGGACCAGAAAAAGGGGTTTTCGCTCCGCGACGCGACAGGCCTGAACCGGTATGTGAGTCCGGCTCACGCGGAGGAATTCAAGGTCTGTTTCGAGAAGGAGAAGCCGAAGCTCAGCGCGGTGATCCTCTTCGCGGTCCGCGATTCCGAGGCCTGCCCGGAGAAGGTCGGCGCCGAAAGGAAGGCCGACGCGACGCCGAACGTCGTGGGCGTGCGCCTGCGCGCGGCCTCCGACCGGCTCGTACTCGCGGGATACACACCGCAGCGCATTCACGTGGACATCACCGGCGAGCCCCTGTCCAAGGAGCGCAGCTGGTCCTCCACGGTCTGCGAGCAGAGCCCCGCGGCCGGCACGCCCTTCTCGGCGGACCTGGAGCCGCGGCTGGTGATCTCGGCCTCCTGCCACAAGGACTGAACCACAAACCCACGGATCCACCACGAGAGAACGAAGAGGTAATCCCATGCGCAAGTTCGCGCGCGTCGCCGCCGTACTCCCGATCGTCGCCGCCCTCAGCATCGGCATGACGTCGACCGCCGGGGCCGAGACGGACTGCACCGACTACTCCGACAACGGCGGCGCCAAGGCCACGTTCAAGGCGTACGGAGAGCACCTGCTGATCGACGACATCTTCGCCGACGGCCACTCCGCCATCGGGGGAATCGAGATCTACGGCGACGGTCACTACTTCTACTGGAACAGGAACGGCGCGGACTCCGGCGTCCGCGACGTCAACCTCGACATCAAGGAAGGGACGTCCGTCGTCATCAACGCCTTCCTCGGGGACTGGGACGGCACCGTCACGGGCGGAATCGACTTCGGCTCCAACGTCGTGTCCAACTGCCACGGGGTGGCCTGACCATGCGCAGAACACTCGCCACCGCGGCCGCCCTCACGCTGTCGTTCACCGCTCTCGGTGTGGCCACGGCGCCCGGCGCCTTCGCCGCCACCGCGGGCGCCTCCGAGTACGGCTGCCCGGGGAGCCTCATCGACACGTACAACACCCCCGCGTCGGGCGAGGTGTGGGGGCAGCTGCGCCTGTACTACTCCTCGGCGAACGGCGGGACCAACTGCGCCGTGCTGCTGGCCAAGAAGTACTACGGCAAGAGCCACTACATGGAAGTCGGCATCAACATCACCGGCAGCAGCAACAACAAGCTCGACTACGGTGCGTACAGCTACTACGCGGGGCCGGTCACCGTGACGTCGACCAACGGGCACTGCATCGACCTCGGCGGCGGCGAGGACAACGGCGGCATATGGGCCGGCCGGAGCCTCAAGGGCGTCCACTGCGGCTGAGCGCCCCTCGCCGAACCGCCGTGCTTCCGCCCCCTTCTCTGGAAGGGGGCGAAGCGCGGTTTTTTCCCTTTTTCCATGCGCCCGCCGAAATAAACATGCCCGGCATCATTACGCCAGTGCCACAGAATTATGCATTACTCCGTCCCGGCCATGACATAGTCACCTGCGGCACCGCTTGTCCGGGTGCTCTTTTTTCGGTGCTTTTGCCCATGGAGGAGAAATGAAACTCCGGTCACGGATCGGCGTGATGTTCGGCGCCCTGTTCAGCGCGCTCGCCCTGGCCCTGATGGTCCCGGCTTCCGCCTCGGCCGGCGTCCTCGCGTGTGACAACTTCGGCTGCGACGGCCACGACCCGAACATCCAGAGCTGGGAGACCGGGCCGGTCTCCCCGTACGGCCCCTACCAGCTCGGCAACTCGTTCCTGTACGAGATGCGGTGGGGCAAGACCGACGGCGACCAGTACAGCTGGGCCCGGCTCCACTACATCAGCGGTTCGGGCGAGCAGAACTGGGACGTGTACGTCCAGCGCTGCACCAAGGACCAGTCCACCTGCTACTGGCGGCTCGGCCTGAAGCAGGGCGGCGCCTCGGGCTGGACCGCCAAGATCCCGGGCGGGACGAACTACTACTGGACGCGCACGCCGATGTACTACAACCCCTCGACGCACATGATGCGGGCCTGTGTCGAGGACCCGTCGGGCGACCAGAGCTGCACGCCCTGGTACTGAGCGGGCCCCGGGCCGTCTCTGTGACGGCCCGGCCGACGGCGGGCGGGACGGTGCTTCGGCACCGTCCCGCCCTTTTCCTTCCCATTTTATTAACTTCCCCATGCAACCAAGCCGCATTTAAAATAAAGACGAAAAGAGACCACAGACCGCATCGGGGATATTTTGACCACCGCACCGAGAACTTTTTCCGATCTTTCTGCCATCGACGCCAATGACCGAAAAATCTTGAACCTCTTGTATACGGGACTCAGTGACGCGTCGATCGCGCGGCATCTCGACGTGGGTCACCGCACCGTGCAGCGCAGGGTTCAGCGGCTCATGGAGCAGTTGGGGGCCAACGGGCGAGTGGCCCTGGGCGCACGCGCCCAGGAACTGGGTCTGCTGCACTCACGCCGCCGGGACAGGTCCGTGGCCAACGGCGACGGCGACGCCGCCGGTGGCCACGGGGCCAGGAGACCGTTCTCTCAGCGGTAGCGGGCGGCCCTGCGGCGCCGGGCCGGCTCCGTCACATCGGGCACCACGCCGGCCCCCGCCCGGGGACCTCGCTGCAGGGCGTACGTGACGACCCAGCCGGTTCTCGGGGCGGGGCAACCGGGCCCGGGCCCCTGGGCGTCCGGGGGGGCGCGGACGCGGGGTGGGGACGGCCGGGGGGCGTCCCCGGCCGTCGGTCGTACTCGGCCTGTACGCGGCTCGTACTCAGCCGGCCAGCAGCTTCTTCACCACCGCGGCGACCCGGCCGCCCTCGGCCTGCCCGGCCACCTTCGGGTTCACGATCTTCATCACGGCGCCCATGGCCCGCGGCCCTTCCGCACCCGCAGCCCTGGCCTCCTCCACCGCCTGGGCGACGATCGCGTTCAGCTCCTCGTCGGAAAGCTGCTTGGGCAGGTACTGCGCCAGCACCTCGCCCTCCGCCTTCTCCCGCTCGGACTGCTCGGGGCGGCCGCCCTGCGCGAAGGCCTCCGCCGCCTCACGGCGCTTCTTCGCCTCGCGGGTGATCACCTTCTGCACCTCGTCGTCGGAGAGCTCGCGCTTCTCCTTGCCCGCGACCTCCTCCTTGGTGATCGCGGCGAGCGTCAGCCGGAGCGTCGAGGAGCGGAGCTCGTCGCGCTCCTTGATCGCGGCGTTGAGGTCTTCCTGCAGCTTCGACTTGAGCGTGGTCATGACTTGATTGTCGCAGGTGCGCGCGGCGGAACGCCTGCTGATTTAAGGCCCGTCGCGATCGAAGGCCCGCCGTGTCCACAGGCGTTCGGCGGCGCTCTCCGGGTCTGACACGATGGACGCATGCGCGCGCGATACGGAATCCCCCTGGGAATCACGGCGGCCGGTGCCGCCGGACTGCTGTACGCGGCGGGCTTCGAGGCCCGCTCCTTCCGGCTGCGACGGGTGACGGTCCCCGTCCTGCCCTCCGGAATGCGCCCGATGCGCGTGCTGCAGGTCTCCGACATCCACATGGTGTGCGGTCAGCGCAAGAAGCAGCGCTGGCTGCACTCGCTGGCGGGCCTGCGCCCCGACTTCGTGATCAACACCGGCGACAACCTGTCCGACCCGGAGGGCGTGCCGGAGGTCCTCGACGCGCTCGGCCCGCTGATGGAGTTCCCGGGCGCGTACGTCTTCGGCTCCAACGACTACTACGGCCCCAAGCCGCGCAACCCCGCCCGCTACCTGCTCGAGAAGGTCCAGGGCCGGCACGGTCTCAACGGCAACCCGCCGGTGGTCGACGCGGTCCACAACCCGTGGGAGGACCTGCGGGACGGCTTCGACGCGGCGGGCTGGCTGAATCTGACGAACACCAGGGGCACGCTGAAGGTCGAGGGCGCGTCGGTCGAGCTGACCGGCCTGGACGACCCGCACATCAAGCGCGACCGGTACACGGAGGTGTCGGGCGGCCCGTCGGACACGGCGGACTTCTCGATGGGCGTCGTCCACGCCCCGTACCTGCGGGTCCTGGACTCCTTCACCGCCGACGGCTACCCCCTGGTCCTGGCCGGGCACACCCACGGCGGCCAGGTCTGCATCCCCTTCTACGGCGCCCTGGTCACCAACTGCGACCTGGACACCGACCGGGTGAAGGGCCTCTCCACGCACACCTCCGAGGGCCGCACGTCCTACCTCCACGTCTCGGCCGGCTGCGGCACCAGCCGCTACACGCCGGTCCGCTTCGCCTGCCCCCCGGAGGCGACGCTGCTGACCCTCGTGGGCAAGGACTGAGCCCCGCGGGGCGCACGTCACCCGTCCGGCTTACTCACATCGCCCCGAACCGGACATCCGCTCACGCTGGGGTGCATGACCGCCCCGATACCCAGGGACCTGCCGGACGTACCCGCCCTGCCGCGTACGCATCCGGCGTCGGCCCCGCTCTTCGCCCCCGCCAGAGCCGTCGTCCCGCTGGACCGCCGCCCGCTGGCGGCGGCGTACCGCCTGTTCGTGGCGCTGCTCGCGGCGGGAGCGGTGCTGGTCGAGGCCCTCGTCGTCAGCCCGGCCCGGGTCCTGAGCTACTTCGCGGTGCAGAGCGCGCTGCTGCTGGCCCTGGTCATGCTCGCGTCGGCCCGCCGCGCCTGGAGCGCCCGCCACCCCCTGCCGGGCGCCCTCACGGGCGCGGCCCTGCTGTACGTGGTCATGGCGGGACTGGTCCACCACATCCTCCTGGCGGACGCGACCCCGCGCTTCTCGATGACCGGCGAGGCGGCCGGCGCCTCCTGGCTGGAGCCGGTCGCCGCCCACACCCTGCACACGGTGCTCCCCGTCGCCGCGGTGCTGGACTGGCTCCTGCTCTCCCCGCCGGCCCGCACCCACCTCCGCCACGCCACCACCTGGATGCTGTACCCCCTGGCCTACCTGGCCTTCACCCTGGCCCGGGGCGCACTCCTCACCGACTCCCCCGACGCCTACCTCTACCCGTTCCTCGACGTCGCCCGGCACGGCTACCGGAACGTTCTCGCCAACGCCCTCCTGCTCGGCCTCGCCTTCTACGCCGCGGCCGTCATCCAGGTGGCCCTGGACCACGTCCGCCCGAACCTGGTCCGCCGCGGCCTGAAAACCGGATTTCGTCCACGGCCTCCAGTGGGCTAAAGTAAACGTCGTCGCCGCGAGAGCAGCGACGATCGGGGTGTAGCGCAGCTTGGCAGCGCGCTTCGTTCGGGACGAAGAGGTCGTGGGTTCAAATCCCGCCACCCCGACAGAGAAACACCAGGCCCGGCAGCTACTCATGTGAGTAGCTGCCGGGCCTGTTCCGTCTGCGTGTCTATCTGCGTGACTACCGGTTCCCGCGTGTCTACGGCCGCTGCGGATCAGCGCCGAAGATCCCGTCCATGACCACGGCGCCGGTCTGGATCACGGGCCGGATCTGCTTCCGGTAGACCTCCTCGGTCACGGCCGTCCCGGAGTGCCCGACGAGCCGGGAGATCACTTCCAGCGGGACACCACGGTCGGACAGCAGGGACACGCAGCTGTGCCGGAGCTCTCGGGGCGCCCACTCGTCGGCGTTGCAGGAGGAGGGGGCGACGCAGTCGCCGCCGCCATGCTTCACGCCGCCCTCTACGGCGACGAGGACCAGGCGGTGATCCTCACGTACGCGTGGGACCGCCTCCTTATCGACCCTCTCCCGGGACCACGGGGAGCAGACAGCTTCACGGGACTCGAACCCGTCACTCAGTCCGTCTGGTCGGTGCCGGCCGAGGCCCAGCCGATCGCCCCGGCGGGCTCCACACTCCCCCGACTCGCGACAGAGCTCCCGCACACACTGGCTCTGCTCGACCCGCACCACGGCGCCGAGGGCATCACCCGCCAGCTCGAAGAGCTGGTGTCCCACCTGGCGCCGGCCTCGATCGATCTGCTCGACGTCGGCGGCGACATCCTCGCCCAGGGCGACGAACCCACCCTCAAGAGCCCCCTCGCCGAGGCCCTCACCCTCGCCGCCTGCTGCCAGGTCAACGCCCCGATCCGGCTCCTGGTCGCAGGCCCCGGTCTGGACGGCGAGATCTCCCCCGACGACCTGCGCCCTCTGTTCGGCACTCCCGTCCACACCTTCACGGCCGAGGACGTGGAGACGATCGGCAGCATCCTGGAATGGCACCCCTCGGAGGCCACCGCCATGCTCGCCGCAACAGCCCGAGGAGCCCGCGGCATCTGCGAGGTGCGCGACGCCGGCCTCCCCGTCCCCCTCACTGACGAAGGACCCACGGTCCACGAAGTCGACCTGGACGACGCGGTCAGCCGCAACAGCCTGGCCCGCGCCATCATGACGACCGCCACCCTGGACGAGGCCGAGGCACACAGCCGCGAGATCTGCGGCTTCTCGGAGATCGACGACGAACGCAACAAGGCAGCATGGCTCACTGAGCGGCCACCGACGAAGCTGGACCCCGACGACGTACTGTCTCGACTCGACCAGTTCCAGAGTGAGGCCCGAGCCCGCGGAGTCACCCACACGACGTTCCGCCACCTCACCGAGGCCCTGATTCTCAGTGGCTCTCACAGGGACGCTCTACGCCAACTGCTCATCAACAACCGTCCGGAGCAGTACGCAGCTCCCTTGTGGCGCATCCCCTCCGACGTGTCGGGTCCCAGGTGATGCCTGACGATCTGGTCCCAGGTGATGGTTGACGCTGGGCCTAGACAACATCGGAAACCTTGTGGGGCTTGTTGGCTTTCACGTTACGGACCGGGACGTCGGTCGTGCGGCGGATGACGCGGATCTGGCCGTCCAGGTCGACGGTGATCGTCGTGTCCGTGACGTGCACGGTCACGGTCTGGCCTGCGTAGGGGCGGCCGAGGGAGACGACCTGGCGGCAGACCATGACCGTGCCCACCGCGCTGACCCGCCGCTGCACCCGCACCGGCTCGACACGGGGCCGTGGTGGCGGTCCGGCCGGCCGCAGACCTCGCAGCCTGCGGACTTCCTCGCTGGTCAGCGGGTTGGTTCTCACTCGCAGCAGTTCCCGTGAGGACGGATCGAAGAACGACAGCGTCTCGTCGTCGATGCGGACACCCACCTGGCGGCCGCCGAGGATCTCCGCCGCCAGCACCTGGTGCCCGCCCAGACCCACCAGCCCGCTGTTGTTCACCACCCGGTCCACCTCGAACGCCACCCCGTCACCGGCCGGCAGTGGCGAGGGTCCGGCCGCACGACCGCCCCGGGCCGCCAGCCGCCCCAGATCCGCAACCGACAGATGCGACCGCACCGTCTTGATCCGCGTCCCGGCGATCAGCAGATGGATCACCGACGTGTCCGCCCAGAACGTCACCGTCAGCCCCGCCCGGGCCGGCCCCAGCCAGAACTGCTTGCCCGCGACCTGCAGATTCCCACTCGCCGGCACCACCCGCTCGAACTCCACCGGCCCACCCGCCTCCACCGGCACCGGGGCCAGCCCCGGAAGGCCGGGCGACACGGGCGCCTCAACGACCGGTTCCGGCTCCGCGGGAGGTGTCCGCTGCGGCGGCACCACCGCCAGCATCCCGGGCACCCTCAGGCCCAGCATGTCCCGCTCCTCGTCTGGAACGGGGGTGAACCGGTCGGCGGGAGACTGCATGTCCAGCGCCTGATGCGGACGCATCGAGTTGTATTCATCCACCCACACATCCAGCGCCGCCTGAGCATCCTCGATGCTCACGAAGGCGCCGCAGTCGTCGAGGAGTTCGCGCCGCAGCGTCTGGTGGAACCGCTCGACCTTGCCCGTCGTGGTCGGCGAGGCCGGCTGGGTGAGCCGGTGGGCGATCCCGTTCTCCCGGCAGATCCGGTCGAACAGCACCTCACCGCCATGCCCGAACCGGTCGGTGAACTGCTTGCCGTTGTCGGTCAGCACCTCTTCCGGCACTCCGAACCGCTGCAAGGCCCTCGCGAACGCCGAGCAGACCGCCCGACCGGTCGCCCGCTCCACCACCGACGCGATCACGCAGTACCGGGAATGGTCGTCCACCCCGGTCACGACCTTCGCCTCGGTCAACTCACCCGTCACTGGGTCGACGAGCATCACACCGCCGACGATGTCCATCTGCCACAACTGCATCGGACGGTCCCGCTGCCAGCGCTTGTAATCCGACCGCTTCCGGCGCCGCACCCCCGGCTCCACCAGCCCATGACGGACCAGGATCCGATACACGGTCATCCGCGACGGCACCGGCAGGACTGCCCCGGACTTCTCCAGCACGAACGCGATCCGCCGCGGCCCCCACTTCGAGTGCTTGCGCCGCAGCTCACACACCGCCGCCTCCACCTCGGCAGACGCCTGATGCGGACACGACGCCGGCCTACGCGACCGATCCGCCAACCCAGCCAGGCCCGAGGCCTCATACCGGGACTTCCACCCGCTCACCGTCTGCCGCGACACCCCCAGCGAGGCGGCGACCTCCGTCACCGTCGCACCCGCCAGCACCGCAAGCACAGCCCGGTATCTCTGCTCGACAACCGACAACTCCACCAGCGCCAATCCCGGCCTCCCCACACGCACCGCAACGACGCGCACAGAAAAGCCGAACACGGCCACTGTCAACCATCAGCTGGGACCGAACTGTCAAGCATCTACTGGGACCGGACAACATCCCCTCCGACGACTGAGTTACAACCTTCTTCACGGGTTCAAGGCGGCTCGCTCCGCTCACCGCGCGCGGCCCGGCCCCCGGCCGGGCCTGCGCTCCTGTCTCCGCCCCGCTCCAGCCCGGCCGGCGCCCGTGCCGCGCTCAAAGCATGCAGCCGCCTGATGTCAGAGAAGGGGTACGTCGTGGCTGGGGCGGTCGGCTCCACGGCTTTACGGAGCCACTTTGGCGCGAGCCTCGAAGATCACGGCCCCACCGTCGTGCTTTATCGGGCAGGTCCACTACCTGCCCGACGCGCCGCAAGCTTACGGGGCCATGATCACTCGCGCCAAAGCAGCGCCACCCCAAAGCCGCTCCACCGACCTCAGTTTTAACAGCCAGGCCTACTTTGCTCCGCCTCCACCATTCTCAAGTGCGGCCTTTTGTGCAACCAGATCAACGCCTTGCATTCTTTCGCCGGCCCCAAGAATTGTATACTGTCTAGAAAAGTCGCTTTTTAGCCTATCGACATATTTCGCAATTTCGGCGCTGCGCCGAGCTTCATCCAAGTCCACCGCTTCGGTTACGGAATCCATAATCTCGTTGAAGGTGTCAAGCTTCATCCGTCGAGCCAACTTGATACCCAGCAGACTGGGAAAAACGGATTTGAAGGTATTACGCGCCGTGGCAGCACTAGGCGCAAGCATAAGGAAGTTGAGAAGAAAATCAGGCCTCATAACGTAACGCGCACGATTTTCCTTTACCAAATCCTTGGTGTACTTCAAGATCGCCGTTTCAGACGTTAGCCACCAGGTCGCGTACCCAAACTCGGAGATGCTAGACGTTTCTTTCCTGCGCCTACGGTGCCCGTATACCGATAGAGCCAAAAGAGCATCATTTCGGGCCAGTCTCCGATCACGCTTCGAATCCTCAAGTTCATCTGCCAGGCTCTCGACATCCTCAATCTCTACGAGATCCTCCAAGTCGCTGACACTCTCGAACGTTAGCGAGAATTTTGCCTGTAGATAACGCCGAACATCTTCGAAGGCAGCGCCGCGATGCAGGTCTGCGTAGGTGCAGAAATGCTTGACAAACGCAGGCCAACTCTTGGGCCTTCTCCAGCCAAGATCCTGATTGATCCTCGCATACAAGTACGAACGGAGGACTATGTGCGGGGCGTTTCTTGCAATCTCATAGTTCATAAACTCATCAACGTGGGCAAGGTGATTGCGATACTCAAAGTCACACACACGAAGATGATTCACGACTTCATCCAGAACAGGCTCTACCAAGATGAGCTTTGCGCCGAGCTTGCTGGCCATCAAGAGGGTGTTTGTCGTTGCTCGATCTGGCTCTGCAAGGAAATGCTCACTCAAAGCAAGAACAAGCTGGTCTGCGCCCACGTATAGCCGAAATTCTCCCGTCATGTCTTGGAAGAATTCAACTAGCCTCGGCTCTGTATTCAGAGTGAAGAGCAGGGCGTAGGTGTGGGACAGTCGCTGCAGGTAACGCCTTTCCACTTCGGTAGAGTGATACAAGACCCCTCTGAGTATCGAAAAGGCACCGTCGCCAACAATCGTCGATTCTTTCCCTACGACACCATACTCCCGTAGGGCTACAGCAAGGCAATCCGTGATCGTTGTATAATCCGAACTATCTTTAGCGTGCAGGAACGCGGAAAATTCAAGCCCGTTGCGCTCAAAAGCCAGCTGTAATGCACGGAGTGAAACCTCCACCGCCTTCCTGCTACGGACCTTACCCATCCCATTGATCTTTTCAGCTCGCAGCCTGTCTTCCAGGCTTGCGATTACGTCCAGCCGCAGCTTCTCGTCGGCAGTATTCTCCTCCTCGATACGCTGCCGAGTCTCGAAGGGGAGACAAAAGGCATCTTGTTTACGGTGCCAATTTACTGCACGCCCACCTTTGCGCTGCTTGTCTGAGAGCGCCATCAGTCGTCTACGAAGACGGGGCTTAACGAAACCGGTAACCCCAGGAAGCGACTTATTTACGATGTCTTCTACCTGTTCGCTGTTATAAAGGATTCCGGCGTCAGGGTCAGTTCCCTCAAGGGCCCATAGGGCAAGGGAATCAACGACAGAGTCCACAAGTTTTTCATTTCCGGAGCGACGCTCAAGCTCTTGGGAAAGGAAGACGAAGGCGGCAGGATCCTTAACGTGTCGCGATGCCTCGATAAGCCGAGACGACCCAATTCGCTTGAGAAAGTCCGTATAACTCTTCAAGTGCTGGTCGAATGCGTCCCTGCCTGCCGCCTCGTCGTTGACATGCGCGATGACATAGTTGCCGTCTCGAATAACAATAGTTACATCAAGTTCCTTGGTTAGCTCTCGCTCCACTCTGTCTGAATACTTCACGAGCTGGGAAGTGAGATAGAACAAGACGCCCGGAGAACGACCAAATTCTCGCAAGCGCTCGATGGTTCGCCTGATTTTCCCTTCCGTATCTACCTCAACACTTGCCTGGTAAAAGACATCCGGGCGGCCCTTCTCTTCGTAAAGCGTTCCGTCGCGAGCATCGGCGCCGCCGTCTTTGATGCCACCCAGGGGCACAAATTCCGCACCCACTAGAGATGAATAGAATGAGATGGCGAATCGCTCAAAAGGAAACCCTTCAGCCTTATCGAGAGCAATGCGGACGACATCGTCAGGAATTCGTTCGATCATTGCCATCCCTCCGTTACCCATTCAAATCATCTACATGCTGTCATGTAGTGCGCTCGCCTCACGCCGGTGAGCGGCGACACCAACTTGCCCACAGCTACATCATGCCCGGGGACGCCTATCCGGTGGGGTAAAACCTCCGTCGACTTGCAAGCTCTTACGAGCTTCCACGGAGAAGAGATCGCGGGCAGTTCGACACCCCTCGACAGAGTCTGCGGCCACGTCGAATGGAGCGAAGCTCTCCAACCACCCCACCGTGTCAGCGAGGCGACCCATCAGATCAGATGCAGCGGCCGCCTCGCTCGGTGTCCCGATGAGCGTTATCTCGGCGACCAACTCTTCCAGCCCCTCTAGATCAGCGAAAGCCTCCTCGATGCCCTCGATCAAGATCTCACGGGTCAGAGCATCAAGGACTCCCGGTATCCCCTCTTCCGGCGTCAGAAGCACGGTCGTATGCCCCGGCAGCCTCTCAGGGCGATCTTCCCTGTCCAAGTGCGAACACAGCGACCATAGGTTCCGCTCCACTGCGAGTGCGCCCGCCAGAAACCTCGTGCCCACCCTCTGTCGCTCCACGAGCCATCGATGCCGATCTTCGCGGCTGTATCGATCACGATCTGCACGACGGTTTGCTGCCTGGGTCAACAGAGCCGCTGCCAGCGTCCCTCCCACTCCCAGACCGGCGGTGACAACCTGTACGACGTAGACGGCCTGCATGATCTACATCATGCAGAGAACGCAGACCGACTACCTGCAGAACAAGCGAATCGAGGCGGAGCCGTGCCAGACTCGTGCCAGATCACACGGGGAACCACGGGGAATCTCGGGGAGCTAGTCGGCGACCAACTGTGCGCCCACATCAGTCCACCGCAGGTCAGCCGAGCAAGCAGCGCTAGATCACCTCAGCTTCCCAAGCTGATGGCTCAGGCAGTGTGCTCACGGGCCGGGCGTCCTGGGTGCCTCCGGTCGACGACACCTCGACAGCGTGGCTGAGGGCAGTAGGGGTGCAGCGAGGCACACGCGCGCCTGATCGGTCGGCAAACCCGCCATCGTGGCTGACTGTCGTGGGTTGAGGTGCAGACGACTTGAGCCAACGGTGCACCGTGCGGTCCGGCTGAGGTGACGTCCCTGCTGGGCGTGATTCTGCGATGTGGAAGGGGAATGCAGCCCTGTGGCGGAGTAGGGCCAGGGGAGGGGCAACCAGGTGGCGCAACGGGGCAGCGGCCGAGGCAACGACTATCAGCGGCAGCAGCAAGCTTTACGACGTGCCCAGGAGCAACGGGCGCGACAAGCGGAGCGGGAACGTAAGGCCGCCGAGACAGCCAGCAAGCGGCAGGAACGCGAGCGGAAGGCCGCGTATCAGGACCAGCAGGCCGAGCAGGCACGGGTTCGCACGATCGGGGTCGAGCACGAGGTCGAGCAGCTTGGACAGTTGCTCCGTGACGCGCTGGTGGGGGATCCGCCGACGACCTTTGAGCGCCGGCGGAGGACTCACACGCCGAGGAAGTTGGACGAGCGTCCTTGGTCTCGTCCGGAGCCTGCCCCGCGATGGGAGGAGTTCGCACCACCGGAACCCGGTGGCCTGGCTGCTGTCCTTGGTCTTGGCAGGAAGCGCTATGAGGCTGAGGTTGCAGAGGCGCGTGTGCGGTTCGGCGAGGCACAGAATCGCCACCGGAGGGCCGAAGAGAAGCGGCTGGCAACGCTGGAGCGGAAGCGTGCCGAGCACCGCCAGGCCGAAGCGCAAGCCCTTGAGGAGGTGGCGACCTTCAACGCAAAGTTGGATGAGGAGCGCGAGGCGTACAAGGCCGGGGAGCCCGCGGCGGTCGAGGCTCATCTAGGGGCCGTTCTGGATGCGTCGGTGTACCCAGTGGGCTTCCCGCACGAGCATCGAATCGCCTTTCGACCTGCCACCGGTGACGTACTCGTTGAGATCCACTTGCCGCCTGAAGCGATCGTTCCAAC
Source organism: Streptomyces fungicidicus (assembly GCF_003665435.1). NCBI lineage: Bacteria > Bacillati > Actinomycetota > Actinomycetes > Kitasatosporales > Streptomycetaceae > Streptomyces > Streptomyces fungicidicus. Next base: position 4,172,857 of record NZ_CP023407.1, on the reverse strand, counting down.
CGCGCGGGGCTACCGGTACGTGAAGAACCGAGACGAGACGACCGTCCTGCCTCGTCCGGAGAAGGAACGCAAGGAGATCTACGCCTCCGTCCTGGCACAAGTCGCCCTGAGGACAGTCCACGAGGTCCTGACGAGCGATCCAGACCGGATCGTCAATGGCGTGATCCTGAACGGCCATGTGAAAACCATCGACCGGGCCACCGGTCAGGAGGTCTCACCCTGCCTAGTGACACTCAGCGCCAGCAGGGAGCAGTTCGGGAAGCTCCGGCTCAGCCAGGTTGATCCAGCGCAGTGCCTCAGGGGACTCAACGCCCTGGTATCGCCCAACCCCTACGATCTCGAACCGATCCGCCCCATCGTCGAGTTCGACCTATCGAAATACCGGCTCATGGACAGCATGGATGTAGTCGCTGGCCTAGACAGCAGGCCCGTGCTGGTGAAGCTGACGCCCACCGAGTTCGAGCACCTGATTCGCCAACTGTTCGAGGCGATCGGCATGGAGGCCTGGAACACCCAGGCCTCCAAAGACGAGGGCGTTGACGCGGTTGCCGTCAGCAAGGACCCCGTCTTCAACGGTGAGTGCATCATTCAGGCGAAGCGCTACAGCAAGCTCGTGGGTGTTGAGTCCGTCCAGGCGCTCGCCGGAGTGGTCGAGCACAAGCGTGCCGCCAAGGGGGTCCTGATCACCACATCCTGGTTCGGCAGGGCCAGCCACGACTTTGCCCGCCAACATGGACGGCTTCAGCTCATCGAAGGGCCAGAACTCAAGTACCTGATCAAGGAACACCTTGGCAAGGATGTGATCCCGGGCCCAGTCCCCCCGAAGAGGCGCCCCTCGCGCTGAGGTCGGCGGCCCACCACTCAGACTGAGGAGCCGGGCCGTCCCTGGGCCGTCCGAGGCCGCTCGACAGTGGCCAATGACGACCAACAACGACCACCAGGCGCACGTTCCCACCGCCCCGGACCAGCAGGAACCCAGCTCTCCAAGATCTCCGACAAGACCCAGGGCAAGAAGACGTCTCAGGTTGCGTCGTCTGGCGGATCCGGCAGGTTGTGCCAGGCGTGACCGCATCCGTCGGCACAGTGCAGTGTTCGCCTGCGGGTGTCGGCGATGCTGAAGAGGGCGACGAGCAGGCGGAAGGACTTGGTGAGTTCGTAGGCCGGAAGTGCTTCCATTCCGAAGCGCCACTTCGTGAGCATCACCGCCGGCGTGTGAGTGGGGCGGATGCCGGAACGCGTGATGCTCTCCGGTACGTCCTCCTCGCAGGCACGGGCCTGCCCGCAGAACAGCACCAGCGCGTGCAGGACCTTGCGTTGGTCGTCTTCTAAGAGGCCCTCGAACCACTCAACGCCGTCGGCCGTCGGTCTGAGCCCCTGTGCGAGTTCGTTCAGGATCACCTCCTGTGCGTACAGCACAGGCCTCCACCCCCATGGTTCAGACCGACGGTACGCGCACGACCGTCCGTGAGCAGCACAGTTTCTCGTGACCTGATGGCACAGCCATCTGGCGCAGACGGCAGGCTCCCCCGTCGAACCCGCGCAGCGTCTCCAGGCGGGTCGCGTCCCGAGTGAGTGTCTAACTGCGTGACACCACATGCGAACAGCGGCGGACAAGCGCGGATGTCTGCGGACCATCACCGCAGGTGAGAGGCACAGCAGCCCAAGGTCGAACGTCCAGCCGAGTTGCTTCGGGACGAGGAGGTCGTGGGTTCAAATCCCGCCACCCCGACAGCCATAACAGCAGGTGAGGCACCTACAAACGTTCCTAGGTGCCTCACCTGTTTTGCTTGCCTGTCTGCCTGCGTGATTAGCGCTTCCCGCGTGTCCGGGTTCGGCTCGCTCGCGGCTGTGTGGTCCATCCAATCGCCCCTTTCTCGAAGCCAAGAAGATCGGCAGGCCGACGATTGGGCGTGCACGCCGCGTGCCCGCTGCGGCAGCGTCTCCGGGTGGGGGGAGACACGGGAAGCCACGGGAGCTCAGCGAGGAACGGGCAGGTCAGCGACCACCCGCGCGCGCGATCTTCCAAACCGGGTCCGCGCCCCCCGTATCGTGGTCCCCGCCCGAGGCCCGGCCCGAGGAGGGTTACTGGTTACCGCGCGGATAAGAGTCCGACTCAGAGAGGGCGCCTCAGGTACCGGCGAAGCATAGTTGTGGCTGATCAGGCTGGGATCCAGTCAGGCCACTGCGGCGGGACGTTACTCACAGGGCAGAGGCCGGAGTCGCCGGGATAGCCGTCCAACGTCCCCCGGGTCGCGAAGAGCCACCATGCCAGCCACACCGTCGCGACAACCACGAGCAGCGTTGGCAGCGAAACGCGGACCGCCGTTGGCGCACCAAGCGCCAGCCGACAGCCGATGGCCCACGCCACAAGCCCAGCAAGTGCTTCGGCTCCCACGACCAGAGGGAGCAAGAAGTTGAGCTCGAAACGTCCGCCGGCGTCGTAACCCGCGTCGCAGTACGCGCGCGCCCAAACGGTCAGCGGCCAGGCGACGCAGCCCATGGCAGCCCCGAACAATGCGGAGCCCGCCCAAGGGAGACAGGAGCTGGATCTCGGCTTGGCTATGTCCACGACAGGACACGACAGCGAACACACCTCGTACAGTTCCGCGTTGGCCGGGCGAGTGTCCAACTGCGTGACAACGCCGACGCGCACCGGCGAACAAACACAGGCGAGGTGCGCACCGGCCGTCAGCCGCGGCTCTGTCCTCGCATGACGTCGACGAGGTCGGTACCGACCATCCGCCCTCCGTACAGGACGGTCCACGAGAGCAGTGAAACCACCCCGATCAGCGGGGTCGCTGCCGCGTCCGGCAACCCGATCGCCAGCGCGCCCGCCACTGTGCCGGTGACGATCAGGCCGAGGGCGACCAGGCGCACCCACTCCCGGTTGTGTGCGGGAGTCACGTCCGACAGGTCGCCGGGGTCGAGAAGCGCGAGCGTGCGCCCTTCGGCGTACCGCTGGGCGATCTTCAGCAGCATCACCGCCGTGTCCTCGAAGACCTTCGCCGTGTCGGCCCCGCTGTCCTGTCTCGCCTCCATGGCCCGCAGAGCTCCCACCACCTCTGCGGCATGCCGTTTCAGTTCGTTGCGACGAGCCCGCCGAACGCGACCGTGTCGAGTTCGCCAGGCGGACCAGACAGCCCGCTCGGCCGTCTTCAGGCTGACCCGTGGTGCGGACAGCGCGTCGCGGGATTCCAACTGCCTGTACGCCAGCCCCACACTCGTGCAGACAGCAAGGAGGACGACGACCGGCTGCCACTGTGCCGTCTCGCCGCGTGAGGAGGGCGCGCGGTGCAGCTCCCCAGCCGCCGTGCTCTGAAGACCGGCCCGACGGTACTCACGAGAGTCGCCGGCGCGGTAGAAGGGGGACACAGTCCCCCATACGGCCCGTATGGCCATCACCAGCAAGGTGAAGGCGATGATGACCTTCGTCGTGGCCACTGGGTCGCCCCACGGATCGGTCACCGCAGCCGCGAGCGCCGACCACACCCGGTCCGCCGCCTCACGGCCCGCGTTCTCCAATGGTGCGAGCGGGTCCGGGCCTGACCCCATGCACTCGTCGAAGAGGCCGCCACCAGCCGCATGCTCATGGTCGTCAGCAGGGCCAAGCCCTACGCAGTTCCGTTGGCGCGGACGCTCGCCACCCGGCGGGTGCTCCACCAGATCTCTGACGCCGGCGACGATCGTCCCCAGGTTGAACAGGGCCAGAGCCAGTAAAACGATCTTGAGCAGCTGTGCGACGAGCACGAAGGGCATGAAGGCGGTCCATGCCTTGGCCGCTTCGATGACGGCGAGCCACCCCCGCGTCGGGACCCCGGGCGCCGCGGGCGACAGGTGGACCAAGGCGTTGCTCACGCGCTGCATCGCGTGAGCGGTGATCCATGCGTCCCACCGGCCGACCATCGCCTCCACTCCGCGCTCGATCAGTCGCTCTGCCCGGGAACCCAGTGCGGACCGAACCGGTGCGGACCTGGCCCAGGCCACCGCTGCTGCGTAGCAGAACGCGAGTAACCCCAGGATCTTGGCCAGGAACACAAGCTTGTCCATCACCAGGGCAGTGTGATCCAAGGCGCTGGTGCCTCGCAGGTGGATCCGTCGACTTGTGTTGTGCGAATCGGCGTTTTATGGCCTCCCCAAGAGGCGGATACGGTCCGATTCATGGAGTGGAATTTTGCGTCGGCCGAAGAAATAGCGGTCGCCTTACGTGCCGGTGAAGTGACGTCAGTGGAGCTGACCGACGAGGCGATCTCCCGTATCGAACGGGACGACAAGGCGATCAACGCGATCTGCGTGCCCGACTTCGACCGCGCGCGGGCCGCCGCGCACCACGCCGACCAGGCGCGCGCCCGCGGGGAGGACCGGCCACTGCTCGGTGTCCCGGTGACGGTCAAGGAGTCCTACGACATCGCCGGGCTGCCCACGACCTGGGGCATCCCGACGCACCGGGACTTCGTGCCGACCGAGGACGCCGTACAGGTGTCGCGGCTGCGGGCCGCCGGCGCGGTGGTGCTCGGTAAGACCAACGTGCCCCTGGGGCTGCGGGATCTGCAGAGCTTCAATGACATTTACGGCACCACCAACAACCCGTGGGACCACGAGCGTACGCCGGGCGGTTCCTCCGGCGGATCGGCGGCGGCCCTGGCGGCTGGATTCGGCGCGTTGTCCATCGGTTCCGATATCGGCGGCTCGCTGCGCACCCCCGCGCATTTCTGCGGTGTCTACGCCCATAAGCCGACCCTCCGGCTGGTGGCTAACCGAGGTATGGTCCCGCCGGCCACGCCGGCACTGCCGGTCGACCTCGACCTCGCCGTCGTCGGCCCGATGGCGCGCACCGCCCGCGATCTCACGCTCTTGCTGGACGTCATGGCCGGGCCGGACCCGCTGACGCTGGGCGTGGCGCACGCCTTGACCCTGCCGCCCGCACGCCACCAGCGGCTGAGCGACTTCCGGGTCCTGGTCCTCGACGAGCATCCGTTCATTCCGACCGGGTCCGCTGTGCGGGCGGGCGTGGACCGGGTGGCCGGCGCCCTCGTCGACGGCGGCGCACGCGTCGAACGGCACAGTCCGCTGCTGCCCGACCTGGCCGAAGCCGCGACGCTCTACATGCAGTTGCTGTTCTCGGGCGCCGTCGCGGGTTTCCCCGCCGAGGCGTACGAGCAACTGCGGACCCGTGCCGCCGGACTGAGCGCGGACGACCGGAGTCTCGGCGCGGCGCGGCTGCGCGGGATGGTGCTCAGCCATCGCGACTGGATTCGGGCGAACGACCGTCGCGAGCTCCACCGTCACGGCTGGCGGGGGCTCTTCGCCGACTTCGACGCGGTGGTGTGCCCGATCACGCCGACACCCGCGTTCCCGCACGACCACACCCCAGATCTGCTGGACCGCCGGATCGCCATCGACGGCGTCGAGTACCCCTACCTCGACCAGCTCGTCTGGGCCGGTCTGGCCACCATGCCCGGCCTGCCCGCCACCGCCGTACCGGCGGGCCGGACCCCCGAAGGCCTGCCGGTGGGTGTGCAGCTCATCGGTCCGATGTTCGAGGACCGCACCCCACTGCGGCTGGCCGAACTGCTCGAGCAGAAGATCGGCGGCTTCGACGGTGCCCGGCACACCCGAGGGCATCAGTGACCAGTGGCGGACTCGTCAGTGGAGGGTGGGACGGTAGGTGAGTTCTTGGGTGCGGCCGTCGAGGGTGTGGTGTTCGAGCAGTTCCAGGTCGAAGTCGGCCGCGCCCTGGAAGATCCGGTCGAGGCCGGTCTCGCCGGTGATGACGGGGAAGATCGTCACCTGTACGCGGTCGACCAGGCCCGCCGCCATCAGGGCACGGTTCATCGACAGGCTGCCGTGCGAGCGCAGCGGCACGTCGGACTCCTCCTTGAGCCGGGCGACGACGTCGACGGCGTCGCCGCTGACGAGGGTCGCGTCAGGCCAGTCGAGGGGGTCCCTCAGGGTCGTCGACACCACCGTCGCCGGCGTGTTCCACAAGCGCAGGCCCCACGGGTCGCGCACGTCGGAGTCCTCGGTGCTCACGGCCAGCATCTGCGCGAACAGGCGATAGGTGTTGGCCCCGAAGACCATCCGCTGCTCGGTGTCGTACAGGGCGAGGCGGCGGTCGAGAAGTTCCGGGCCCTGCTTGCCCCAGTAGCCGGTCCAGTCGCCGCCGGCGGCGCCGTAACCGTCGAGGCTGGAGAAGACGTCGAAGGTGTAGGTGGCGGTCATGGCGTTCTCCTCCGGTGGGCTGCGGAGACGGTCACATTGTTGGACTCCGCCCGCTTCGGGAACTCATCGCCATGCCCCGCGTCGGGACCGGCCCACGGCCGGATACTCTCGCGGCCGGGATATGGGGAGAGTGCCTTGGTGTTGGGGGGAAGCGTGGGGGAAACGGTGCGTGGGGGCGGGATGGGCAGAGTGGTGGGGGTGGGGTTCGCCGTCGTGCTGATTGTCGGGGGTGCGGGGGCTTGCGGTGACGAGGGTGGGGGTGGGTCCGGGGGGAGTCCTGCGGCGGTTGTGGCGGAGGCGGCGGCGGAATCCGCGGGCGTCGAGTCGGCGCACTACCGGGTCACCGGGACCCTTCCGGAGCGGGGCCGGGTGGAGGCCGACGCGTTCATGAAGACGGACCCACCGGCCTTGAGCATGGAGATGGGGCGGTTGCCGGTCCGGTTCGTCGACGAGGTGATGTACGTCGGTAAGGCGGTGAAGGGAAAGGGGTGGTTCAGGGCTGAGCCGGCGGTGTGGGGAGGGCTCACCGTGGACAACGACTCCTACGGCGTCCTGCCCCGCACGCTGGAGAGCAGCCCCGTCGTGCAGTCCACCCTGCTGACCGGGTCCAAGGACGTGCGGCTGGTCGGGACCGAGACGGTCGACGGCGCCAGGACCACCCATTACAGGGGAACGGTCACACTGGACGGCCTGCGCGCCGCCCGTGACGACGCCCCCGACGCGGCGACCCGGGAGCGCCGGATCGAGGGCCTGGACCAGCTCATGGGGCTGGGCGTCTCCGACACGCTCACCATGGACCTGTGGGTCGACGGCGACGATCGCGCCAAGCAGTTCCGGTGGAAGGCCGGGACCGGCGGGGAGGCGCTGGACCTGACCGTCACTTTCCTTGACGTCGACGGGCCCGTCACGGTCGAGGCCCCGCCGGCCGAGGACACCGCCGACGTCATGGACGTCGGGCAGGAAGGGCTGCTGGGCTGAGGTTCCGGGTTCTCAGGGCAGGAGCACTTCCGCCCAGACCGTCTTGCCCACCGGCCGGCGAGGGGTCGAGCCCCAGCGGGCGGCGAGTACGTCCACCAGGAGGAGGCCCCTGCCCGACTCGCCCTCGGGGCAGGGCGGGAGTGGCGACGCGGGAGGGGTCTTCGTCCCGGCGGCGTCCGAGACCTCGACCCGGATCAGGTTCGCCTCCGGGTCGAGGGTGAGGCGGAGGGCGAAGTCGTGGCCGGGGACCCTGCCGTGCCGCACGGCGTTCGCGGTGAGTTCGCCGACGATCAGTGCCACCGTGCACGAGGTGTCCGAGGGCGGCGGGCAGCCCCATTCCTCCAGCCACCGCACGGCGTGACGCCGGGCGAGCCGGGCGCCTCGCGGTGAGGAGGCGAACTGTGCGCGCGCCTCCGTGACGGCGACGGGTCCGACGCCTCGTCGTGGTTCGTCTTCCTGGGTGGGCGTTCCTGTCAGCACGGCTGCGTCCTTGTCCGTCGAGCTCAGACGTCCCTCGTTGTGAGGGTGTTGTCACGTTCTGTGCATAAGGATCGGACGATCTCCCTACGCTCAACAGGCACTACGGCATTACCTTTCAGGCGATAAGGGAGGGAAGTGACGCTTTGGCCAAGGGAATTGACCCCAGTGCGTCCATGGCGGCCCTGTTCGGCGCGCGGGTGCGCAGGCTCCGTACGGCGGCCGGACTGACCCAGGCCGAGCTCGGCGCCAGGACGCATGTGGTGAGCACCCGGATCACGCAGATCGAACGGGCCTCGGGCGCCAAGCCGACGCTGGCACTGGCCCGTGCGCTGGACACGGCCCTGGGCGCGGACGATCTCCTCGTCGACCTCTGGCCGTACGTATACCGGGAAGCTTTCCCCGACTGGTTCAGGAAGTTCATCGCCCACGCTGAACAGGCGGTTTCCGTACGGGAGTACGCGGCGCACCTGGTGCCCGGGCTGTTGCAGACCGAGGCGTACGCGCGGGCCGTCCTGAGCGTGGGTGTGACGCTCAGCGGCGACGAACAACTGGAGGAACGGGTCAGCGCGCGTATGGCGCGGCAGCAGCGGCTCGGCTCACCCGACGCACCGGAGCTGTGGGTGGTGCTCGACGAGGCGGTGCTCAAGCGTCCGATCGGCGGTGATGACGTCATGCGGGCCCAGTTGGGGCGGCTGGTGGAGGCGGCGGCGGAGCGGCACATCAAGGTGCAGGTGCTGCCGTTCGCGCAGGGTGAGCACGACGCCATGGGCGGGTCACTGACCGTTCTGACACTGCCGGACGGGTCGGAGGTCGCCTACACGGAAGGCGCGCACAATGGCCGACTCATCGAGGATCCGACAGAGGTTGAGCGCTTCTCGTTGACCTACGATCGGCTTCGGGCGGACGCCCTGCCCACACTCATGTCGCTCGACATGATCCGATCCGCGATGGAGGGCTGTCACCGTGAAGCGAATGTTCCTTCCCGATCCGAACGGCGTCGCCTGGCGCAGGAGCAGCTACAGCAATCAGGAGGGCGGCAACTGCGTGGAGGTCGCCGACGGGTTCACGGAGGTCGTTCCCGTTCGTGACAGCAAGGTTCCGCACGGGCCGGCGGTGTGCTTCGGGGCCGGTTCCTGGGGGGTCTTCATAGGCGGGCTGAAGGCCGGGTCCCGCCGGTTCTGAGTCAGCGGGAGGGCCGGTCGCCGCGGTCTTCCGAGTGCATGCCGCGGTCCTCCAGGGCCGTGCGGAGGCTGCGCAGGGCGTAGTAGACGCGGGACTTCACCGTGCCCTGGGGGACGCCGAGGGTGGCGGCCGCCTGCTGGGTGGTGCGGTCGGCGAAGAAGGTGGCCTCCAGGACCTCGCGGTGGGCGGGGGTGAGGGCCCGCAGGGCGTCGTGCAGCACGATCGACGACAGCATGCGTTCTATGTCGTCGGCGTCGGCGCCCAGTTCGGTCAGCCAGGTCGCGCCGCCGATCTCCGGCGGGCGGGCCGCCTTCGTGCGGTGCGCGTCGATCACGATGTTGCGGGCGACGCGGAACATCCAGGGGCGTACGGCCATGCCCTCGCGGTCCGCCAGGTTCCGTTTGTTCCAGCAGCGCAGCAGCGTCTCCTGGATGACGTCCTCCGTGCGGTGGGTGTCCCCGCCCAGCATGCGCAGCACGTACGCGTACAGGGCCGGACCGTGTTCCAGGTAGAGGTCCCGCAGGGCCCGTTCCTCGGCGGACGCCGCGCTCGCCGACCCGATCACCGTCACATTCATCGTGTGCTCCCGCTCCTTGGGGTGGCCGGTCGCAGCTGTGGGGGCTGGAGCCGGGCCTCCGGGGGAACGGAGTGTGGTCAGGCGGGTTCCACGTTCGCTTGACGCCCGATCCACGACGCGTGGATCGGGTGTATGCGGGTCAGGGGGTCAGACGTGGGCGGGCAGGGCCTCCAGCCGGTCGCGGACCCGTTGGGCGAGTCGTTCGTCCGCGGGGCCGAGGCGGCCGTCGCCGTGCAGCCGGCCCCACATGTGGAGCAGTTCGTTGCCGTGGATCTCCACCGCCCGGTCTTCCTCCAGCCGCTGCCAGGCCGCCGCCGCCCGCATCACCGCCGCCGGCGCCTGCGGGTCGCCGGTCCCGCACAGGATGCGGGCCACCGACAGGGCCAGCACCGTGGCCTCCCGGTGGTCGCCGCGCAGGTGCGCCAGGTAGGCCTCCATGGCCCGTGCCTCCAGCGCGTCCGGGTGTTCCGTGCCCGCCGAGCGGGTCAGCCCCTCGCGCAGCGCGGTCGCCTCCGCCGACGCCTCCGCCAGCCGGCCCGCGGTCGCCAGCGCGTTGATGTGCGCGATGCGGCCCGCCAGTTGCGAGGGGAGGGGGCGGGGCGCCGGGGCGGGGGGCGCCGTCGCGGCGGCCCGGGCGCGGGCGATCGCCGTGGCCACCGCGGAAGCGGGGGCCGGGGGTGGGGCGGGAGCAGGCGCCGGGGTCGGGGTCGGGGTCGAGGGTCGGTCGAGGAGGCGGCTGGAGCCGTCGGGGGACACCTCCAGGACGAAGTGCGCCGCGCCGGGACCGTCGGTCACCGTCGCCTCGACGGCGACGGCACGCTGCTCCGCGTACTGCTGCAAGCGATCGAGCACGGCCTCGTGCACGGACTGGCCCGGGTCGGTGGCCAGGGGCTCTCCGTCGATCTCGGCGAGGCCCTCGTCCGAGATGCGCACCGCGAAGGGGGCCATGGCTGCTGTCCTCCTGTTGCTCATTGGCCGGAAGGGTCGGGTGTGGTGGAAGGGGTGGGTGAGCCGCCGGAAGGGGAGGCCGTGGGGTCCGGGCCCATGCCGGGAGTGACGCCCGGAGTGGCTCCGGGCGGCGGTGCGGCAACGCCCTCATACTTGGCGAACTGGGCGCGGATCGCGAGCACATAGCCCTGTGCCTCGTTCGTCTGCGGTACCCCCTCGGCCGCGCGTACGGCGTCCATGCCCACGTGGTAGCCCGCCAGGGCGAGGTCGAGGACGCTGCCGGTGGCCTCGTTGGCGTCGATCATCTGCTGGGCCTCTTCGGCCAGGTCGCACATGTAGCGGCCCTGCGCCATGATCGAGTCCTCCGCGTCCAGCGCCGAGGTCTTGTCGTTGTCGTCGTCGTCCTCGCCGTACTCGTCGAAGATCTCGGGCGGGAGCTGGGAGATGCCCTCCTCCCCGTTCTCGCCGACGAGCGTCTCGTTGAAGTTGGACTCCCGCTCGATCTGCGCGGCGATGACGATCGGGCCGACGGCGTCGCACAGTTCGCCGGCCTCCTCGATCGGCTCCGCCAGGTCCTCGGGCACCGTCGAGGTGTCCAGCTCGCCCCCGCCGTCGCCGTTGAAGATGGCGATCACCTCGTCCGCGTCCTCCGGGCCCGCGGAGTCGCCCCCGCCGCCCGAGAACAGCAGGATCAGGGCGATGAGCGGGGCCAGCAGCACGCCGAACCCGCCGATGATGATGATCACCACCAGGGCGCCGAGCAGGGCGAGCGGCGACAGCAGACAGCCACAGCCGGTGCCCGCGGCGATGGTGTTCCTGACGGCGGTGGAGTTCCCGCCCTCCCCGCTCTCTCCCGTGCCCGCACTCATGCGCGCCTGCCTTCTTCCGCTCCTCTTGAACCGCGACGGCCGGACGGCCCGTTGTGCTGTCCGTCGGGCTCGGGAGATCGAAACGGGGCTCGGCGCAAATAAGTTCAAACCCGTGGAAATCAGATGAGCCAGAGCAGCAGCCGAAGCACGAGCGGAGAAGGGGGCGGGCCGCACATGGGCACTCCTGAGCCGACGCCACCGGGTCAGCGGTCGTGGGTACGGGGGCCGAAGACCGCCGCACGGCCCGCGCCCCCCGGCGGCGACACCTCCGGAACGGGCACCGCCGCGAGCGCGGGTACGGGATCGGGTACGGGTGCGCATCCCGCTCCGGTGACGGGGTACGCGACGCCGGTTCAGCCCGTACAGCCCGTACAGCCGGTACAACCGGTCCAGCCGGTCCGGCCCGAGGCTCCCGTCCGTCCGGCCCCGGCGGCCCCCGCCGCGCCCGCAGCCCCCGCCGTGTCCGGTGCTCCCGCCGTGTCCGGCGCTCCCGCCGTCCGCAAGGGTGTCGCGCCCCGCAAGCCCGCCCCCGGTGGCGAGGCCCCCTGGGACGAGCCGCGGCGGCGCACGCCGGGCGGGGCGTCGCGGGACGAGATCGGGTGGGTCAAGGCGCACGGCGGGGCCGGCGCCTCCTCGCTCGCCGAGTCGCTCGGCGGGGTCGACGTGGGGGCCCGCTGGCCGGAGCCGGCGCGGGGCGAACCGCGCCGGGTCATGCTGGTCGGCCGGACCAGTGCGCGCGGACTGCGCGCCGTGTCACGGGCGCTGGGCGCGCTGCAGGACGGAAAGGCACCGCAGGGGATCGACCTGCTGGGTGTCGTCCTGATCGCCGACGCGCCCGGACGGCTCCCGCTCAACCTGCTGCGCCGCATCCGGGTGGTCCGCTCGGTCACCCATGTGCACCGGGTGCCGTGGATCCCGGCCTGGCGCACGGGAGGGCAGCCCAAGTACCTGCCCCGGCAGCTCGCCGCGCTCGCCGACCTGGTGGGCACCGGAACCGACGGCGAAAGAACCGTGTCATGACCTCCTCCTCCCTGGCGGGCCTCGCCCTCCCCCTCGGTGAGCACCTGGCCGCCTACAACCCGACCCCCGACGCGGGCACCATCCTCGGCGTCCTCGCCTGGTGCGCCTCGGCCGCGGGAGTCGGCGGACTGCTCATCGTCGGCCTCCAGATGGCGATCCAGCTGCGCCGCGGCGAACCGGGCGAAGGGGGCGCGTACTTCCGCGGCTTCTTCTTCGTCACCCTCGCCTGTCTGATCGCCACGACGGCCGGCCCGCTCGTCGCGTTCCTCGGCGACCTGTCCCTCCACTGAGGGCCACGCACCTCCTCCCGCACCACCCACCCCATCCGCTCCCCGCGCCCACCGGTCACGCCGCGGCGCCGACCACTCGGAGATCCCATGTCCCTCCTCCTCGAAGCCACCCACGTGCTCGCCGCCGGCGTGCCCCAGCCGCAGAGCAACGCCCCCGGTGAACTGACCAGCAAGGTCAACACCGTGCTCGGCATAGCGGCCTGGGCCGGTACCGCGGCCGGCGTCGCCGGCGTGCTGATCACCGGCACGATGATGGCCATCTCGCTCAAGCGCGGTGAGAGCTCCGAGCACATGAGCCGCCTCGGCATGGTGCTCGGCGGCTGCGTCCTGGTCGCCACCGCGGGCCCGCTGGTCGGCTTCGTCTTCAACTGAGCCGGCGACGGGGACGGGGACGGTCGAGATGTTCACACGCAGGGAGTACCGGGAGCCGCGCCGCTACCGGCCGGAGCCCTCGGGGCCGTACTGGAAGCAGCGCGGCTGGCAGGTGTCGGCCGCGTTCCTCGGCGTCGTCGTGCTGCTGAGCGGGATCGTCGCGCTGACCACCGACCAGGACGCCGACGGCGGCCGCGGCAGCGCCCCGGCCTCCGATGGCCCGCTGTCCGGCACGGCGGCCCTGGAGGACGGCCGGCCGGCGGGCTGCCGTACGGACGACAGCGACGGCGACACCCTGCCCTCGGCCCCGCCCGACGACGTCGACTGGCGCACCCTCGACATCTCGCGCGTGCCCGTCTCGGCCTCGGCCGGGCCGACCCTCACCCAGGGACCCGTGTGGTGGTGCTTCGCGCACACACCGGCCGGGGCCGTGCTGGCCGCCCACATCATCCCCTCGCAGATGAGCGGGCCCGACTGGCGGACGATCGCGCGGGAGCAGGTCGTGTCCGGCCGGGGACGGGACCTGTTCGTCTTCAAGCGCTCCACGGTCCAGGACGACGACTCCGGTGCCGGGGCGAGCAGTTCGTCCGTCGCCTCCTACGCCGGGTTCTCGGTGCCCGCCTACTCCGCCGGGGCGGCGACCGTCGAACTGCTGCTCAAGACCAGTCAGGGCTACGCCACGACCAACGTCGCCCTGCGCTGGAGCGGCGGCGACTGGAAGGTGCTGCCCTCCGACAACGGTGCCCTGCACACGCCGGTGAAGGCGGTCCAGGGCACCAACGGCCATCTTCTGTGGGGGGTTTGACATGGCGTGCCCGACCGGAAATCCCATCGTCGACATCGCGGTCGGATTCTTCAGCTTCCTCGGCGACCCCATCGGGACCATCGTCGAGGGCGTCGCCAACGCCGTACTCGCGGGCGCCATCGCGGTGTTCGGGGCGCTGACCACCAGCATCCCGACCCTCTCGGGGACCACCACGGCCAAGGACATCAACAGTCAGACCCAGTGGATCGTGGTCTATCTGGCGGTCGGCTCCCTGCTGTTCGCGTCCGCCCGGATGGCCATCGAGCGGCGCGGTGCGGCCGGTACGACCGCGCTGAAGGGCATCATGCGGGTCGTCCTCGTCTCGGGCGCCGCCACCACCGTCGTCACGGCCGCCGCCGCCCTGTCGGACGACTACTCCACCTACCTGTTCAACGCGGGCGCGGAGAAGCAGCTGAGCGCGGTGGGCGCCTGCTCCGACGGCAACGGCATCGAGGCGTTCCTGCTGCTCGTCCTCGCCTTCCTGCTGCTGATCGCCGGCATCATCCACACGATCCTGCTGTACATCCGCCTCGGCGTGATGATCCTGCTGCTCGGCACCCTCCCGCTGGCCGCCGCGGCCTCCATGACGGACTGGGGCGGCGGCTGGTGGCGCAAGCACCTGGGCTGGATGATCGCCTGGCTGTTGTACAAGCCGGCGGCAGGGCTGGTGCTGTACGCCGGTTCGGCGATGATCTCGTCGGGTAAGGACGGCGGCAGCGACATCAACGAACGCATCGCCGGCATCGGCGTGATGCTGCTGTCCGCCGTCGCCCTGCCCGCGCTGCTGAAGCTGGTCGTGCCGGCCACCGCCGCACTCGGCGGGGCGTCCGCGATGTCCGGGGCGATGTCGTCGGTGGGCGGCGGCCTGGCGTCCGGCGCCCGTTCGCTCGGCGGCGGCAGCGTCGGCAGCGGCAGCGGGGGCTCCGGCGGGCGGAGCGGTCCGCGCGGCGCGTCGGGCGCGTCCGGTACGGGCGGCTCGGGCGGCGCGCAGGGCTCCGCGGGCTCCGCCGGTTCCGCCGGTGCGTCCGGCCTCGGCGGCTCGGGCCGCACGGGCGCGCCGGGAGCCGGCGCAGGCAGCGCCTCGGGCGCCGGGGGCGGGGCCGCCGCCGGCGCGGGCCGGGCCGCCGCGGCGGCCGGCGGACCGGTCGGCGTGGCCATCGGGGCGGCGGTGACCGCGGCGCAGGTCGTCGGCCGCACCGCGTCCGGGTCCCTGGAGGGCGCCGACGGCGACAAGGGTCACAACACCTGACCCCCCGCGACCGGCCGCCGGACTCCCGACCCCCCGGGAGTCCGGCGGCCTCCTCTCCCCGTCACGCGCCCGTCCCCGACACCCGACCACTCCACGAAGGGAAAACGGACCCTCATGTCCACGGAAGCCGTCACCCATCCGACCTACGGGAACTGGCGCCGCCCCAGGCGTCCGGGACTCGGTCCGCTCGGGCTCGTCGGCACCTTCGGTGTCTTCGGCGGGCTCGTCCTCACCCTGCTCGCGTCACTGATCTCGCTGTACGCGGCGATGGTGGTGTTCGTCCCCATCGCGGTGTTCCTGATCCCGCTCGCCATCCGCACCCAGGACGGCCGCAACGTCTACCAGCTGATCGCCCTGCGCGTCGGGTGGCGGAGGCGCAGGGCCAGGGGGGCGCACCTGTACGTGTCGGGTCCGCTGTCCGCCCGGCCCGGCGGCAGGTTCCGTCCGCCGGGACTGCTCAACAAGGTGACCGCCACCGAGGGCAGGGACGCCTACGACCGTCCCTTCGGCGTGCTGCACCACCCCAACCGCAACCTGTACACGATCGTCCTGGGCTGCGACCCGGACGGCGGTTCGCTCGTCGACCCCGACCAGGTCGACGTCTGGGTCGCGCTGTGGGGCGAGTGGCTGGCCCGGCTGGCCCACGAGCCGGGGCTGCGCGGCGCGTCCGTGATCGTGGAGACCGCCCCCGACCCCGGCACCCGACTCGCCCACGAGGTGCTCCCGCGCATCCAGCCGGACGCGCCGGCCGCCGCCCGTGCCGTGATGGAGGAGGTCGTGGAGCGCTACCCCACGGCGTCCTCGGAGATGCACACCTACGTCAGCCTCACCTACGGCGTTCCCGCGAACCAGCGGCGGAAGAAGGAGGACGTCATCACGGACCTCTCCATCCGCATCCCCGGTCTGCTCAGCGGCCTGGTCGCGGCCGGCGGAGGAGCGGCGTACCCGCTGTCGGCGGAGCGCATCGCGGAGGTGGTGCGGGTCGCCTACGACCCGGCGGTCGCCGCCGACGTCCTCGACGCCCGCGCCCGGCACGGCGGTACGGGCCTGGAGTGGGACGACGCCGGACCCGCCGCGGCCGTCGAGACGGTCGGCAGCTACCAGCACGACTCGGGGGTGTCCCGGACCTGGCTGATGACGCTGGCGCCGCGCGGCACCGTACGGTCCTCGGTGCTGCGCGGCATGCTGGAGGCGGCGCCCGGCACCCGCCGCAAGCGGGTCGCGCTGGTGTACCGGCCGATCGACCCGGCCACCTCGGCGCGGATCGTCGAGGCGGACCGGCGCAGCGCCCAGTTCATGGCGACGTCCGGCCGGGGCATGGTGCAGGCCCGCGCCGCCTCGGAGATGCGGGCGGCCGAGCAGACCGCGGCCGAGGAGGCGTCGGGCGCGGGGCTCGTGGAGTTCTCGCTGATGCTGACGGTCACCGTCGACACCATGGAGCAGCTGGCCGACGCCAGCGTCACCGTGCGGAACCTGACGGCCGCCTCGCGGGTGCTGATGCGGCCCGCGGACCGGATGCAGGCGGCCGCGTTCAGCTGCACGCTGCCCGCCGGGATCCTCCCGTGGGAGCAGACCCTGATCCCGCACGAGCTGCAGGAGGCGCTGTGAGCCGGCGCGAGGAGAAGAGGGCCGAGCAGGCCGACCGGCTGGCCGAGCTGCGGGCGCGCGAGGAACTGGGCGCGCTGCGCGCCGGAGCGGGTGCCGCCCGCCCGGGAAAGCCCGGCCGCAAGGAGCGCAAGGAGCGGGAGAAGGCCGGGCGGGCCGAGGAACACGGCGACGGCGGAGGCAAGGGGAAGGGCGGCAAGAAGAAGGCCGCTTCCCGCCCGCGTGAGCCGTATGTGCCGCCGCGCGGCTGGTACGGCGCCGGAGGCGGGCGGGTCGGGTACCTGGACCCGCCGACCATGTGGCGGGCCACCACCGTGCAGGCGTGCGGCATGTGGCCGTTCGCCGCGGGTTCCGGCTCGCCCATGACGGGCGTACCGCTGGGACAGCACCTGTTCACCGGCGCCACGGTCTGCGGCGACCCCCTGAACTGGTTCACCCGGGCCCGCTACATCTCCAACCCGTCGCTTTTCATGCTCGGTATGCCGGGTCTGGGCAAGTCCACGCTGGTCAACCGGATGCTGATCGGGCTGTCCGCCACCGGGGTAGTGCCGCTGGTCCTCGGCGACCTCAAGCCCGACTACGCCGACACGGTGCGCGCCCTCGGCGGCCAGGTGATCTCCATCGGCCGCGGCCGGGGCGGCATCAACGTCCTGGACCCGGGCGCGATGGGCGCGGCGGCGGCCCGGATCGGCGGCGAGGCGGGCGAGGTGCTGAAGGCCGAGACGCACGGCCGGGTGCTGAACATGGTGGCCGCGCTGATCACCATCGTGCGCGGCCGGCCGATGGACGACCACGAGCAGTCCGTGCTCTCCGCCGTCCTGCACCACCTGCGCGAACGCACCCCGCCCGGCCGCACGGTGCTGCTGCCGGACGTGCTGCGGGTGCTCACCGAGGGCCCCGACCGGGTGCGGGCGGTCACCCTCGACCGGGGCGACGACGCCCGCTACCGGGACGCCGTCGATCCGCTGCACCGCTCCCTGCTCGGCATCCTCGACGGCCCGCTCGGCGACACCTTCGCCTCCGAGACGTCCACCCGCATCGACCCCTCGGCCCCCGCGGTGTGCATCGACATCTCCGGCATCGGTGAGGCCGACACCCAGCTGACCGCCGCCGCGATGCTCGCCGCCTGGTCCGACGGGCTCGGCACGGTGGCCGCCTCGCACGCCCTCGCGGACGCCGGGCTGGAGCCCCGCCGCTGGTTCTTCACGGTGCTGGACGAGCTGTGGCGCCCGCTGCGCGCCGCCTCCGGCATCGTCGACCGCATCGACGCGCTGACCCGGCTCAACCGTTCCCTCGGTCTCGGCGACGCCAAGATCACCCACACGCTGAAGGACGCCGAGGCCCTCGGCACCGACTCCGACCGGGCCAAGGCCCGCGGGTTCGTCGAGCGGGCCGGGATGGTGGTGTGCGCGGGGCTGCCGAAGGCGGAGATGGAGGACCTCGGCAAGGTGGTGGGCCTGTCCCGGCGCGAGATCGAACTCGTGTCGTCCTGGTCGTCGCCGCCCGGCTGGGGCGCCGCCGGGGAGCACGAGGAGCCGCCCGGCCGGGGCCGCTTCCTCATCAAGGTCGGCGGGCGTCCCGGCATCCCGATCCAGGTCGCCATCACTGACGCCGAACGCCGGCTGCACAACACCAACACCCGGTGGACGCCGAACGAGGCGGCCGTCGAGCGTGCGGTGGAGCAGGAGCTCGCGCAGACCGCCGCACAGGTCGCACGGGCCGCGCAGGAAGGGGCGTACGCGACGCCGGGCGGCCCCGGCGGTCCCGGCGGTCCAGGCGGTCCGGGCGCGGCGGGGAGGTGGACCGCGTGAGGTCTCCGGGCACCGGTTCCGCGCACGAGCAGCTGCCCTGGGCGATCGTGGCGATCGCCGGCACCGGTCTGCTGATGTTCACCGTCGTCCGGGCCGGCGGGACCCTCGGGTCCGGGCTGACCGGCAACGGCTGGGACGGTCCGCCGTTCGCGCTGTCCACCGTGCAGCGGCTGGTCTCCGAAGGGCCCACCGGCCTGTGGCCGGGCGCCCCGGCCGCCGCGCTCTACGGGGGCATGCTCGGCCTGCTGGTGCTCGTCGCCGTGCCCCTCGCCCTGGTGGCGCGCATGCTGCTGGGCCGGGCCGGGCGGACCAAGGGCCTCGCGGGACGCCGGGAGCTGGCCGCCATGTGCCCCAAGGGCATCGAGGCGCGCGCCCGCGACCTGCGCCCCAGCCTGCAGGGCCGGGACCGGCTGCACCCGGACGAGACCGGCAACCTCCTCGGCGACCTCAGCCCGAACGGGCCGGAGCTGCGCAGCAGTTACGAGGACGTGGAGCTGGACCTGATGGCGCCGCGGGCCGGCAAGTCCACCGGCATCGCGGTGCCCCGGGTGCTGCGGGCGCAGGGCGCGGTCCTGCTCACCTCCAACAAGTCCGACGTGTACGCCGTCACCCGCGCCGAGCGCGAGCGGGCGGGCACGGTGTGGACGTTCGACCCGCAGGGCATCGCCCACACCCCGCGCGCCATGTGGTGGAACCTGCTCGGCGAGTGCCACACCATCGAGGGCGCCCGCCGCATGGCCGGCCACTTCGTCGCGTCCGTCAACGACGACACCGCGAAGAAGGACTTCTGGATCTCGGCCGCCCAGAACACCCTGACCGCCCTCTTCCTGGCCGCCGCCCGCAGCGGCACCCCCCTGCACCAGCTGCTCGGCTGGCTCGCCGACCCCGCCGACCGCACCCCGGTCGACCTGCTCAGGGACGCCGGACTGGTGGCGATGGCCGAGCAGTTGCAGGGCACGGTGCGCGGTGCGGTGGAGACCCGCGACGGCATCTACGAGACCGCCCGCCAGACCGTGTCCTGTCTGCTGGACCCGGAGATCCTGGCCTGGGTCTCGCCCGACCCGGCGCTGCCGGAGTTCCGTCCCGACCTGCACGTCCTCGGCGAGGACACGCTCTACCTGCTCTCCAAGGACGGCGGCGGCTCCGCGGCCGGCGTCATCGCGGGGCTCGCCGACGCGACCATGCGGGCCGGTGTGGTCGCCGCCGAGCGCATGGGCGGCCGGCTCGACCCGCCGCTGACGGCGGTCCTCGACGAGGCCGCCAACGTCTGCCGCATCTCCGATCTGCCGGACCTGTACTCGCACTTCGGTTCGCGCGGCATCAACGTCGTGACGCTGCTGCAGAGTTACCGCCAGGGCGCCCGGGTGTGGGGCGAGGTCGGCATGGACGCGCTGTGGAGCGCGGCGACCATCAAACTGCTCGGCGCGGGTCTGGACGACGCCGACTTCGTGCAGAAGATCTCCACGCTCGTCGGCCAGCACGACGTGCGCACGCCCACCATCTCCCGCGGCAGGGAGGGCACCTCGCGGTCGTACTCCTACCGTCAGGAGGCCGTCCTGCCGCCGGACCGCATCCGCGCCCTGCCCAAGGGCACGGCGCTGCTGCTCGCCACCGGCGTCAAGCCGGCGCTGATCCGGCTGCGTCCCTGGTACAAGGAGCCCGGCGCCGCCGCGATCTCGGCGGCGGCGAAGGCGGAGACGGCAGCCATCACGGAGCGCGCCGCACGCCGTCTGCTGCCGGGGACGGAGGCGGCGGGAGTGCCGGGACTGCCCGGCCCCCGGGGGGTTCCGGGGGTGCCGCTGTCGAAGCCGGTGCCGTGACCTCCCGCCCGGAGGGACCGGGGCGGCGGCGGCCCAGCGTGACGGTCCGCAGTACCAGTTCGGCCGGCCCGTACCGCACGCGCGTCGACAAGCGTGCGGCGAGCGCGAGTTGGGCGGCGTAGAGCAGGACGCACCCGGCGAGGACGGTGGCCGGGCCGGCCCGGTCGTACAGTCCGAGCCCGTAGCCGGTGAACACCCAGGCGAGGACCAGTGACTGGGTGAGGTAGTGGCTGAGCGCCATGCGCCCGGCGGCGGCCAGCGCCGCCGCCGGGAGGCGGTCCTCGCACCGCGGGAGCAGCAGGAGCAGGCCGCAGGCGTACGACGCCGTGAGCGCCGGGGCGGTCAGCACCGTCACCGCCTGTCCGACCAGGAACCAGCGGCTGTCCAGCGGCCCGCTCGCACAGCAGGCGGCGGCCACCCCGCCGGCCAGGCCGGGCGGCAGGCATCGCAGCGCGGTCCGGCGCAGCCACTCCCGGTCCCGGCCGCGCCGCTCCACCAGCCGGGACCGCGCGGCGGCGGAGCCCGCCAGGAAGGCGGCCAGCATGGCGGGGGCGTACAGCAGATCGGCGCCGACGGCGGTCGGCAGGTCGCGCAGATGGGCGCCGAGCACCGATCCGGCGTCGCCCCGGAGGGCGGCGGTCCGTTCGGCGGCTCGGGGCGCGTACCCGGCGGCGGTGACCGGTTCGGTGAGGGCGACGGTCAGCAGCCCGTAGCCGAGCAGCAGCGCCGAGAGCACCAGCAGCAGGGCGGCGGCCACCCGCATCGCGGCCCGCACGGAGAGCCCGCGCAGCCCGTACAGCACCAGGGCGAGGACGGCGTACGTCGTCAGGATGTCGCCCGGGTACAGGAGCACCGCGTGCCCGGCCCCGAGGACGAACAGGCCCGCCGTACGGCGCAGATGGCGGGGCGCGAACGCGGCGCCCGCGCGGCGCGCGGACCGTTCCTGGAGGACGAAGCTGTAGCCGAAGAGGAAGGAGAACAGGACGTAGAACTTGGCGGTGAAGAGCGCGGTCACCGTCCACGCGGCGACCCGGTCCGGGACGGACGCCCCGGGACCGCCGCCGAAGGCCGCGTACGGGTCCCCCATCAGCCGGGCGTTGACCACCAGGATGCCCAACAGGGCGAACCCGCGCAGCACGTCGAGTTCGCCGACCCTCCGGGAGCGGCCGGGCGGGTCCCCGTCCCGGCTCACCCCGCCACCACGACCCCGGTGCCGAACGCCACGGTGGCGGACAGGAACCAGCCGAAGGACGGCGCCAGCAGATGGCGGGAGGTCCACAGCCGGGCCCGGGTGGGGCGCTCCCGCTCGTACACGACCGGCACGCTGCCGCCGACCGGGGGCACTCCGTAGAGCGGCCCGCACGGTCCCGGATCGAGGACCAGGTCCCTGCCCAAGTGGTCGGAGAACACGACGAGCCCGCCGCGCCGCCGGTCGGACGCCGCACGTGCGGTCACGCGTCCCATCACCCGCCGGCCGCGCGCCCACAGGACCGCGGCCGACGCCACCGCCCGCACCGCGGCCAGCAGAAAACCGAGGCCGCACCCCGTGCACAGCGCGAGCAGCACCAACTGCGCGTTCATACCAACCCCTTCGCCCGGCGCCCTGCGCGCACAACGGGCGACGGGGCCGCCCCGGTTCACCCCGCCTTGAACCTCCGGACGGCGCCCGCCCGTTGTGTGTGCGGCCCATGGCGCACCGACCATGTCCGGCCACCCCGCCCCCACGGCGCCTACGAAGGGAGCCACGACACCATGCGACGCAGCCCCGGCGCTCACGGCCACCGGACGGCGGCCGCCGTCACACTGGCCCTCGCGCTGACGGCGGCGCTCCACCAGCCCGCGAGCGCCGAACCGGCGACCCTCCCGGAGGTGCGGGCCGAACTCGACCGGCTCTACCACGACGCCGAGGTCGCCACGGAGAAGTACAACGCGGCCGAGGTCAAGGTGACCCGGCAGAAGAAGCGCCTCGGCACGCTCCGGGCCCAGGTGGCCGCCACCGAGAAGAAGCTGAACCGCCTCACCGCGCTGGCCGGGGCGGCGGCCCGCTCCCAGTACCGCGGCGGCGGAGTCCCCGCCGAGGTGCAGTTCGTCCTCGGTGGGGACCCCGAACACGCCCTGGACAACGCCTCCCTGGCCCGCCAGGCGCACCTGGGCACGAACCGGGTGATCGAGGCCCTGACCGGGACCGAGGAGGAACTGCGCACCCGTGGCGAGGAGGCGGCCGAGGAGCTGAAGCGGCTGCGCCGCAACCGCAGCTCCCTCGACTCCCACCGCCGGACGGTCCAGGCGCGCATCGACACGGCGGAGCGGATCGAGTCACGGCTGGAGGAGAAGCAGCGCCGGGAGCTGGCCGCGCTGGAGCGGAGGAACGCCGAGGAGGCGCAGGCGGATTGGGTGGAGACCGGCGTCCTCGACACCGCCGGCACCGAGGGCAGCGGCGCGGGCCGCGAGGCCGTCGCCTTCGCCCGCCGTGAACTCGGCAAACCGTACGTCTGGGGCGCCGAGGGCCCCGACTCCTACGACTGCTCCGGACTGACCTCGCAGGCCTGGCTGAAGGCGGGCGTGGCCATCCCGCGCACCTCGCAGGAGCAGTGGCGCCTGCTGCACCGGGTCCCGGTCGCGGACATGCGTCCCGGCGACCTGATCATCTACAACGCCGACGCCAGCCATGTGTCCCTCTACATCGGCGACGGCCGGATGATCCACGCCCCGCGTCCGGGCCGCTACGTGACGGTGGCGCCGGCCGGGTCGATGGAGATCCTCGGGGTGGTGCGCCCGGACGCGTGAGGGGGCGGGGCCTTCACGGCCCCGCCCCGACCGCGCCGCGAAGGCCCGCGTCACATGCTCGGGCCGGAGCCGCCCCGCTGCGCCGGGGGCGTGTGGACGGTCCGGTGCGTGGCGGACGTGCGAGCGGTGCCCTGCGCGGGCGGCCGCCGGTCCTCCCGGGTGTCCCGGCCGCCCGGCGGGCCGAACTCCCCCACCGGCCGGCTGGTGAGCCGGGGCAGCGGCACGGCCGGGCCGTCGCCGGGCGCCGACGGCGCGGTGTGGAACGAGTCGATGGAGGAGACGGTCGTGGGTGTGCCGGGCGGCGGCGGCTGCAGCCGGGCCGGCAGGTCCTGGAGCGGGATGTTGGCCCGCTGCTGGTACAGCGGCAGCGTCGGCGTCTGGGCGTCGGCCACCGCCTTGGTCACCGTGGCCGCGCCGGCCGCCCAGTTCGCGGCGCCGCCGGCCACGGCGGTGGCGGTGCCCTGCGGACCCAGGGCGTTGTACAGGTTGAGCCCCGTGGACACCGCCCGGCCCCCGAGCGAGGTCACCCGCATCGGGTCGGCCCGGTCCTGCTGGTACAGCTGGTAGGCGTCGTAGGCGGTCAGCGCCACCTGGCTGCCCAGGCCCACCGTCTTGACGGCCGTCCGGGCGAGCCCCGCGGGCGCGAAGTTCGCCGCGCCCTGGATGAGGGAGGGGGCGACGTCGACCAGGGCCCTGCCGACGCCGTCCTTGTGGTCCTTGATCCACTTCGCCGCCCGCTGGTCCCAGCGCCGGGCCTGGTACTCGCTGCCCGAGGAGCTGACGGTGATCGAGTAGAACCGGTCGTGGGCCTGGTCGTACACGCCGGCCAGGGAGTCCCGGTGGGGCTCGGGCGCGTCGTCCGGGACGGCGGAGCTCGAATCGGTGACGTCCCCGTTGCGGTGGACCCTGACGGACCGGTAAGAGCCGGCGTTGGAAGCGGTACTGCTGGCTCCGGAATCGGATCCTGCCATGACACCTTCCTTTCCCTCGGATGCGGGCGCGGCTTGCCGGCGGGCGGGTACTGCCGCCCTCCCGCACGAACGCCGCGTTCACGACAACGGCGTGGGCGGGTCCGCCGGTTCATCCCGCGCGGTCCGGCTCCTCGAACCCGTTCGGCTCCTTGAACCCGTTCCGTCCGGTTTCCGTTGTTGTCCGGCAGCGAGCCGGGGCCGGCCATCAGGGGTCCGGCTCCGCACCGGACCACAAGGAGGTACGGCATGCCACCCAAGGACAAGAAGCGCAAGAACTCACCCACGGGGTCGTCGGGAAGCCGAGAGAGCGATTCCAGCGCATCCAGCTATGGACTGCGGGAGCTCTTCGAGACGCTGCCGCCGGCTCCCCCGTCGGAACGCGTCCTGCGGAACGCCCCGAACCTGGACCCGGAGTCCCTGCGGGAGATCCCACAGCGGACCGCCTGGTCCCCGGCCGGCAGCAACGAGTGGTTCTACCGGGTGGGCAACAAGGTCGCCTCGGGGATCAAGAGCAGCGCCTCCTCGACCGCCAAGTGGGTCGCGGAGAACGACACCCGGCTGATCGAGTCCCTCGGCGTCGGCGGCGGCGCCATCCTGCAGGGCGCCGGCATCGCGGGCCAGCCGGCGGCGGCGCCCTCCTCCACCAGCGGTCAGGCGGCCTACGGCGGCGGTGTCACCATCTCCGGGCTGGTGTCCGGCTACCGGGGCGGCAAGGAACTCTCCAAGCTCTGGTGGAACTACAAGCACCCCGGTGAGACGGCGAAGAAGGTCAACTACGCGCAGATGAGCCTGGACCTGGCCGCGGCCGGGTTCGCGGGCGTGTACGGCGGCTACAGCACCGGCGCGATATCGAGTGCGAGCACCGCCCAGATGGGCATGGCCGTGGGCGCCATCGGCTCCGGGCTGGCCGCCGGGGCGTCCCCCTGGCTCCAGAACCAGCAGCAGACCCCCGCGCCCCGGGCCCCGCTGCCGCCGGTCTCCTCCAGCGCGAGCTCGGCCGCGCCGCCCGCCGGATACCAGCTGGATACGCCGTACCACGCGAGCATGACGTCGCTGACCCAGCAGATGCAGGGCTACCAGCTCTCCGACCTCTCGCCGCACAGCACCCGGCACAGCTCGGTGTCCACCAGCAGCGACCCGTACGGCCAGCAGCCCGCCCCGGCGCCCTACCCCCGGCAGCCGTACACCTCCGGGTCGTACAACCCCACCCAGCAGCCGTACACGTCCGGGTCGTACAACCCCACCCAGCAGCCGTACACGTCCGGGTCGTACAACCCCACCCAGCAGTCGTACCAGCAGGGCAACTACTACCCGCAGAACCCGGTGTCCAGCTCGGCCTCCACCTACTCCTACTACCCGACGGACGGACAGAACAGCCAGCAGTCCGGCTACAACACCACCAGGCACAGGGGCGGCCACCAGCACCAGGGCAGCCAGCACCAGAGGCAGGGCGGCAGCGGCCCGTCCATGTAGGAACGATCCATGAGCGTCCGGCGGGGGCCGGTTCGGCCCCCGCCGGGCGGTCGCACCCAGGAGCAGCATGACGACCGACACCGCCGCCGGAAAGCCGGAGCGGACCTGGGAACGGGAGGCGAAGCGGGAGAACCCGCCGCCCCCCGCACCCGAAGGGCCCTCCCCGCCCAAGTTCATCCTCTATCTGGAGGGCCCCGAGTACGCGGACACCCTGCGCCGCCTCACCCTGTGGACGCACCACGTGCTGCTGCCGGTGTACGGCAGGGAGGTGACCTCCACCGCCCCGTGGTGCGGCCGCTGGTGGGAGCACCCGGAGGCGGTCGCCCAGCTGCACGGCCTGTGGCTGGCCTGGGGGGACATGACCGGGCCGGGCTCCGAGGCGATCGGGCCCGCCAACTGGCACCGCGACTACCTGGGGCCGGTGATGTCCGCCCTCCGGGATCCGCAGGGCCCCTTCGCCGGCTGCAAGCCCGGCGCCCACCGCGCGAAGGAGGCTCCCCCCGTCGACATCCTCGACCCGTTCGGACCGCCGCCGGGGGCACCGCCGCCCGCCGGGTGACCGGGCGAGGCGGCACCGGGCCGGGGGCATTTGAACCGCCCGCCCGTTCCGGCCCGTTGTCGCCTCGTGTCCGCACCTTCCGACCTGAGAGAGGGGCACCGTGGCGGATGACAACGCGGCCTCCCCGAACCGGAACCGGCTGGTCAAGGAACGTCCCGAAGTCGGTCTCGCCCGTGATCTCATCAAGGCCGAGTACCGGCTGAGGAACGAGCGCCGCGACACCGGACGGAACGCCGGGGACACGGCGGGCCTCTGGACCCGTCTCTCGGCCGAGTTGCGCCGGCTCTTCGACCGGCTCGCCGGCCGCGGGTCGGGCCCGCCCGGCCAGGATTACGCCGCCGCCCCCGCCGTCGACGCGGGCGGGCCCTGGCCTCCTGCCCCGGCCCAGACGCCCGCGCAGACCTTCGCGCAGACGCCCGCCCAGATGTCCGCCCGGGAGGCGCCCCGAGCGGCCTCCGGGCCGCCGGCCCACCCGGAACTGGCACGCCTCGGGCAGCGGATCGGCCGGCTCTCCACGTTGCAGCACGAGGCGTTCGAGGACGCGGTGCTCCACCTGGTCAGGACCGACGAGCGGTGGAAGAAGGCGTTCGAGCAGTCCCCCGGGAGCATGCCGACCGTCGCCCGGTACGCCGCCAACGCGCAGATGCGGGAGGCGCTGCGGGAGACGTCCCCGCCCGCGGCGCCGCGGGAGCGCGCGGCGGCGCGCGACGACGCCTCCCGGACCGCGCCGGTCCCCCGCACGCCCACCGCCACCGACAGCAGCACGCGGACGGAATCGAACGCGAGCACCCTCACCGCCGACGAGGCGCTGAACGCCGCCCGGGACCGGATCATGGCGGCCGACGCGGAACACTTCGCGGCGCTGCGTGCGCGCTGGGAGCGTCCGGCGTCACGGGAACAGCCGGACGCGCAGGCGGCCGAGGTGCGGGAGCGGAGCAGCTTCGAGCTGCCCCGCGCCGGCGAGATGACCGACGGCCAGGCCATCGAGGCGGCCCGGCGGATGCAGTGGGAACAGCGCGGCATCGGTGCCACCGCCTCCCCCAGCCCCACCGACGACCTCGGCGGCGAGGCCTTCAGGACCGCCACCGAGGTCCACCGGGAGCAGCTCGGCAACAACCCCACCGTCACCCCGCGCGCCACCGACACCTTCGACGGGCACGCCTTCCTCGCGGCCGAGCGGGCCGCCCAGTCCGAGCGTGCCTCGTACGCCGCCGGCTCGGTGGACGGCACCCCCACGAGCACCCGCAGCAGCACCCCCACGAGTCCCGGTCCGCCGGTGTCTCCCCTGCTGTCACCGGCCGCGCCCCTGCCGTCCCTGCTCAGCGGCGACGGACACGCGGCCGTGCGCAGCTCGCTCGACACGCTCGGGCCCTCACGCACCCCCACGACCCCGGGCGGCGCCGACTCGCCGACGAGGCCGCGCAGCCCGGCACCCGTCCACACACCCACCCCCACCCCCCAGAAGAGAGGACGGACATGACGTACGTCGCCCCCACGGGAGGCGCACCCCGTGCGTAGACCCCTCATGCGCAGGCGCACCTCGTTCCTGCTGGCGCTGCTCCTGGTGGTCGCCGGGGTCACCGGCACCGCGCTGCTGCTCCAGAGCCAGCGCCAGGACGGCGTGGAGATCGCGGGCACACCGGCCGCGGACGCCGGTTCCCCCGAGCACACCGTCACCTTCCGCAACACCACGGACCACCGGATCTGGATCGGCAGCACGGTCAACGCGGACGGATCGACCGGGCTCACCGGACTGCCGACGGTGGACCCGGGCCAGTCGGCCACCATCACGATCCCCGAGCGCTCCGGGGCCGGGCACTGGCGCGGCAAGTTCTTCGCCCGCGAGGGCTGCACCGGTGAGGAGGGCAGCACGTTCCACTGCGCCGTCGGCGACTGCGGGCCCTGGGCCGACCGGTGTGTGACGGGCGAACAGCCCACCGGTCTCGCCGAGTTCAACTTCGACCCCCGGGACAGCCTGGCCCCCTGGTACAACGTCAGCTATGTCAACGCGGTCGCGTCGCCGATCACCATCACGCCGGACGGCGTGACCCCGCCCGAGTCGGGCGAGTGCACCCCGGCGGGCTGCGCCACCGACCTGCTGGCCGCCTGCCCGGCGGAGAACCTGGTCAAGGACGAGGCCTCCGGCCGGTCGCTGGTGTGCGTCAACCCGAACCGGGACGCCAAGACCCCGTACAGCGACGCGCTGGCCGCGAAGTGCCCCACCGCCTACAGCTGGTCCAAGCACGACGCCGAGCAGGGCAACCAGGTCGTGTACCAGTGCAGGCAGTGCACCGGCATGACCGTCACCTTCCACGGCAACGGCGGTGACCCGGCTCCCCCGCCCGCCCCCGCGGTCACCGAGCAGCCCGGCGACGGCGGCGGCACACCGGCCGCCTCCCGCAAGGGCGTCGGCCTGAACCCGGTGGCCGGCGCGTCCGAGGCCCTGGCCGACTCCGGCTCGTCCTGGTACTTCAACTGGGCCTCCTCCGGCGCCGGTGTGAACCGGCCGGAGGGCGTCGAGTTCGTCCCGATGATCTGGGGCCCCGGCTCGGTCACCGACGCGGAACTCGGAAAGGCCGCCGAGGAGGGCAAGGCGCTCCTCGGCTTCAACGAACCGGACCATCCCGGCCAGGCCAACATGACGCCCGAGCAGGCACTCGACCTGTGGCCCCGGCTGGAGTCCACCGGTCTGCGCCTGGGCGCCCCCGCGGTCGCCTCCGGCGGGGACGTCGCGGACGGCTGGCTGGACCGCTTCATGAAGGGGGCGCAGCAGCGCGGTCTGCGCGTCGACTTCATCCCCGTGCACTGGTACGGAGCCGACTTCGGCCCCGACGCGGCCAACCAGCTGCGCGGCTATCTGCAGGCCGTGCACGAGCGGTACGACAAGCCGGTCTGGCTGACGGAGTACGGGCTGATCGACTTCTCCGGCGGCACCCCGCGCTACCCCAGCGAGCAGGAGCAGACCGCGTTCATCCGGTCCTCGACCGAGATGCTGAACGGCCTCGGCTTCGTCGAGCGCTACGCGTGGTTCGCGCTGTCCAGGGAGACGAGCCCCACGGGGCTCTACGACGGCGCGGTCGCCAACGCGAGCGGGCGCGTCTACCGCGAGGTGCGCTGAGGTATCGCCGTAGGAGGTGAGGACGGTTCCCCGCGGAGTTGAACCGTCCTCACCTCCCAGCCGTTGTCCGGGGTGAGCGCCGGGGGTGGCCCGGCGCGCTTCACCGGCGAGGGAGATCCATGTCAGGCGGTCCGTCTCGGCGCGGCCCCGCGGCCGCGTGCGCCCGCCGCTCCGGCGCGCAGACCGGCGAGCCGCTCACGGATCTTCTCCGCGTCCGGATGGCCGAACTCCGCGAAGATCGCCAGGGCCTGCCGCCAGCTCGTGCGGGCGGCCTCCGGCTCGTCGGCGTCCAGATGGGCGTCCCCGAGGTGGCCCAGGGTGTGGCCCTCGCCCCAGCGGTTGCCGATGTCCCGGTGCGTGGCGAGCGCCTGACGGTAGTGCTCGACGGACTCGGCGTAGTGGCCGAGCCGGCGGTGGATGGTGCCGAGGATGTCGAGCGTGACGCCCTCGACCCAGCGGTTGCCGCCCGCCCGCAGCACGACCAGCGCCCGCTCGAGGCAGCCCAGGGCCTCGTCGTAGCGGCCCATCCGCTGGTAGGCGTCGCCCAGGTTGGACAGGGCGATGCCCTCCCCCCAGACACTGCCCGCGACGCGGTCGAGGGCGAGCCCGCGACGGGTGTACTCGACGGACTTGTCGAGCCGGCCGGCGTGCAGGTAGGCGTCGCCCAGGTTGGAGATCACCGACGACCTGGCCTCACCGTCGCCGAGTTCCTCGTTCAGCTCCAGCGCCTCGTGCAGGAGCTCGATGGCCTCGTCGGGCCGGCCGGAGCTGCGCAGCGCGGCGGCCGTGTCGGACAGGCTCTGGGCCTCCCCCTCCCGGTCCCCGGCCGCGCGGGCGGCGGCCAGCCCGGTGCGGGAGGTGTCCAGCCAGTCGTGCGTGTGACTGCGCAGGTAGAAGAAGCCCCACAGGACGGCGGGCAGCCGCCACGCGATGCCGGTCTGCCCGGCCTGGTGGGCCTGGTGCACCGCGACGACCAGGTTGGAGCGCTCCGTCTCGCACCACTCCACCGCGCGTTCCTGCGTCGGGAACTCCAGCGGCGGGCACTCACCGTCCCACGGCTCCAGGCGGATGCGGCGGCGGTTGGGGGTGATGTGCGGGTAGGCCGCGTCGGCGGTGTGCAGGTACCAGGAGAGCAGCCGCCGCAGGGCCAGGTCCCGCTCCTCGGGCGTCTCCTCGGCGCGGACCCGTTCGGCGGCGTAGACGCGCAGCAGGTCGTGCAGGGTGAAGCGGCCCGGACGGTGCTCGGTGAGCAGATGGGCGCGGGTCAGCTCCGTCAGCAGAGCGCGGGCCGCACGCGGGGCGAGACCGGCGAGCGCGGCCGCCGCGGGCGCCGAGACGTCCGGCCCCGCGTGCAGGCCCAGCAGCCGGAACACGCGTGCCGCCGGGGCCGACAGCGCCTTGTAGGACCAGGAGAAGACGGCCCGTACGTCGGTGGTGATGTCGTCGCCGCCGGCGAAGGCGTCCAGACTGCCGTGGCTGTCGCTCACCTCGTCGGCGATGGCGCTGAGCGGGAAGTCGGGGTGGGCGCGGGCGTGGGCGGCGACGATGGCGAGCGCGAGCGGCAGCCGGCCGCACCGGCTGACGATCTCGTCCGCCGCCCGCGGTTCCGCGGCCAGCCGGTCGGTGCCCAGACGCAGGGCCAGCAGGTCGCGCGCCTCCGCGGAGGTCAGCTGGTCCAGGGTCAGCGGGTGCGCGCCCTCACCCGCGACCAGGCCGGTGAGCCGGTTGCGGCTGGTGACGATGACCAGGCAGCCCGGGGAGCCGGGCAGCAGCGGGCGGACCTGTTCGGTGTCGCGGGCGTTGTCGAGCAGCACCAGCACCCTGCGCCGCGCGAGCAGGCTGCGATACAGCGCCACCTGCGCGTCGAGACCGGCCGGGATGCGCATCGGGGGGACGCCGAGGGCGTCGAGGAAGGTGCGCACGGCGTCGTCGGGGGTCACCGCCGAGCCGGTCGGGTCGAAGCCGCGCAGATTGATGTAGAGCTGGCCGTCGGGGAACCGGTCCGCCACGCGATGCGCCCAGTGCACGGCGAGGGTTGACTTGCCGATGCCGCCCATGCCGCCGATCGCGCTGATCACCACGGTCGACGGAGGACTGCCGTCCGCGGGTAACAGGGCGTTGGTGCGGTCGAGTTCCTCGTGCCGTCCGGCGAAGGTGGGCAGATCGGCGGGGAGTTGCGCGGGGCGCGCCGCCTCGAAGCGGGCGGCGTGCGGGGCCGAGGAGGCGGAGCGGTCCGGTTCGTACGGTTCCGGCTCCTCGGCCGCCGTACGGGCGTCCGCGGGGGCGGTGACGGACGGCTCGGGCGGGGCGGGCGGTGCGGGGGCAGGGGCCGGGTGCGGGAGCAGGGACGGGTCGGCGGCCAGGATGCGGTCCCGCAACTCCTGCAGCGGGGCGCCGGGTTCGACGCCCAGCTCCCTCACCAGGGCGCCGCGGGTCCCGCGGTACGCGGCCAGCGCCTCGGCCTGCCGCCCGGACCGGTACAGGGCGAGCATGAGCAGCCGGCTCAGTTCCTCCCGCAGCGGGTGGGTGCCGGTGAGCGGGATCAGCTCGGCGATCACCTCGTGGTGGCGTCCGCGCTCGATGTCGGCGTCCAGCCGCGCCTCCAGGGCGGTCAGCCACTCCTCGTCCAGCCAGGCGGACACGGTCTCGCCCAGCGGGCCGGGCAGTCCGGCCAGCGCGGCTCCCCGCCATCCGTCGAGTGCGGTGTGCAGCAGTTCCGCGGCGCCCGACACGTCGCCCGCGGCGCGCGCCCGCTTCGCCTCCGTGACCCGCCGCTGGAACACGGCGAGGTCCAGGGCGTCGTCCGGGATCCGCAGCGCGTATCCGTCGCCGACGGAGACGATCACCCTCGGCTGCCCCACCGGGCCGCGGTCGGGCTCCAGCACCTTGCGCAGCCGCGACACATAGGTCCGCAGGACGGACACGGCGGCCGTG
This sequence comes from Streptomyces fungicidicus, assembly GCF_003665435.1. Taxonomy (NCBI): domain Bacteria; kingdom Bacillati; phylum Actinomycetota; class Actinomycetes; order Kitasatosporales; family Streptomycetaceae; genus Streptomyces; species Streptomyces fungicidicus. The sequence goes on along the minus strand of NZ_CP023407.1, from coordinate 4,140,790 downwards.
GGGGGCTGCTCCCCCCAGACGGCGTCGAGGAGTTCACCGAGCGGCAGGGGCCGACCGCGCCGCAGCAGCAGCGCCGCCAGTACCACCTTCTGCTGCGGGGAGCCGAGGTCCAGTTCCTGTTTCCCGCGCCATGCCCGGACCGGTCCCAGCACGGCGAAACGAAGGGAATTCACGTAGTGGTCCACCCTCGGACTCTAGTGCGACAGCGCTCCGTCTCCGTCGGCAGGACGGAACGTGCCATTCCGTCCGTGTCATCGCCGAATCCGCCGTTCTGCCGCTTGTCGCGGGGGAGTTGAACCTTTTCCGGCCGGCGCCCGTTGCGGTACGCGGGCAACGCCGACACGGCGCCGGCCGGGTCCTGCGGCCGGGGACGCCAGAGAGGAACGCGTATGAGCCGGGGCGAGGGAGAAGCGGCGGACGGGCCGGTCACCGGAGGCGAACACGCCGTGCTCCCGCACTTCACGGTGGTCATCTCCGGTGACGGCTCCGCCGCCGTCGACGGTGAACCGGTGCCGGTGGCCGAGGGGGAGGCGGTCGACGCCGCGATCCTCGACCTCCTGCACGGACACGCGCGGGACCGGGACACCACGGTCACGGCGGCGATCTCCGATCCCGCCGCGGGCTACGTGGCGTTCGTCGAGGTCGCCCCGGACGGCTCGAGCGCGCTGCGGGAACAGGGTCCGCCGGCGCCCCCGTCCCCCATGCCGACGCCGACGCCGGCCCCCGCCACCGACGCCGGCATCGACGAGGCGACGTACACCCTCCCCGAACCCGAGGGCCCACCCCCACCACGCCCTGGCGACACGGGGGTTATCCCCGTGGCCGGGCCGGGACGGGCGCCCGGGGCCGTGCCGAGTGCCGGGACGGAAGCAGGTTCTGAAGCGGTTCCGGGTACACCGGAGTTCGGCGCTGGGCCCGGAGCAGATCTGGAAGCGGCCCCAGGAGCGGGAGCGGGACCGGAATCCGGTGCCGGCGCGGGCATGGGAGCGGGGCTCGGCAAGAGCCGCGGAACAGAGCCCGAAGCGGGCCTGGAAGCAGGCCCCGGTACGGGACCGGAGTCCGGTGCCGAGACGGGTGCGGGCCTGGGAGCGAGCCCCGGAGCAGATCCGGAAGCAGGCCTGGGAACCGGTCCCGGTACGTGGCCGGAGTCCGGAGCAGAGCTGGGAGCGGGACCGGAGTTCGGCACGGGGGCGGGTCCGGGTGCGGGACCGGAGTTCGGTGCCGGGCCGGGGGCAGGTCCGGGTGCCGGACCGGAGTCCGAAGCCGGGCTGGGTGCTGAGCCGAGTGCCGGAACGGGAACGGGCCGGGGAGCGGGGTCAGGAGCGAGCCTGCGAGCCGGGGCGGGATCCGCAGCCGGGGCAGGGTCCGCAGCCGGGGCGGGATCCGCAGCCGGGGCGGGATTCGCAGCCGGGGCGGGTTCGGGGTCGGGGGATGAGCCGGAAGTGGGGCTGGGGGCGGATTCGGGGCCCTGGTCCGGAGGGCGGGCGGGGGACGGGGGCCGGAGCGGGCCGCTGCCCAGGCCCGTCCGCAGGGCCGGCTCCCGGCAGTCGGACGACGAGTTCGAGGGCCCCGGGCTGCTCAGCCGGCCCCTGGTCGTCGGACCCGTGGCACTCGGTGTGGCCGCCCTGGTCATCATCCCGCTGGTGGTGCTCGGCAGCGGCGGCTCGGACGACGGCGGCAACCAGGAACAGGCCGCCGCCGGCAGCTCCGCCTCCGCCGAGGCGTCGCCGAGCCTCACGGCGCCCCCGCGGCCGATCTCGCCGCCCCCTCCGGTCACCACCTCGCCGTCGGCCGAGGACGACGCGAAGGACAAGGACAAGGGCAAGGAAAAGGGCAAGCCGAAGCCCAAGGACACCACGGGCACGCAGAGCGGCGGGGGCGTCACCGTCACCGTGACCGCCACGGCCCCCGGGAACACCACCACCGTCACGGCGAAGCCCCCGCAGGACACCGCCGCCACCGCCGTGAAGCGGCTCGCCGCGAGCGACCCCTCCGGACGGCACATCTGCTACCGCGCGTACGTCTCCGGGCGGGGCTGGCAGAAGCCGGTGTGCGACGGCACGATGGCCGGCACCACGGGCCAGAACCGGCCGATCAAGGCCCTGAACATCGCGGTGCACGGCGTCGACGGCTCGGCAGGCAACGCCTTCCGGCACTCCGCGAAGCCGGTCGACGGCCGCGGTGAGTGGCAGCCGTCGTGGACGGCCGTCACCGGCAACGGCAAGAACTACACCATCGGCAGCCCGAAGAAGGACGCCCCGAACATGCTGGGCTTCGCCCTGAACGTGGGCAGCGGCGAGATCTGCAACACCATCCGGCTGCGCCAGCGCGACTGGGGCGGGCGGGTGTGCAGCAAGCCCCGCCCCGACTTCGTCTTCGGGGGCACCCTCGAGAACGACGTCTGGCTGGAAGCCGTCAAGCTCACGGTGTGACCCGCACGGCGGCCCCTCACCCCACCGTCAGTACGACCTTGCCGCGGGCGTGTCCCTCTTCCACCAGGCGCATGCCCGCGGCCGCCTCCGCCAGCGGCAACGTCCTGCCGACCACCGGGGTGAGGCGGCCGGCCTCGACGAGCGCGACGACGTCCCGCAGGTCCTCCCGGACCGGTCCGGACGGGACCGCCGGGAGGATCACCCGGAGCCGCTGCCGGGCGAGGGCGCCGGCGGCGAGCAGCTTCAGCGTGGCGCCCATCGCGCCGAACACCCGGCCGGGCGAACCGCCGGCGTTGGCCACCAGCGTGCCCGTCGGGGTGAGCGTCCGGCGCAGCCGCCCCGTCGGGTGGTTGCCCACGTTGTCCAGGACGACGTCGTAGCGTGCGCCGGCGGCGGTGAAGTCCTCGCGGGTGTAGTCGACGACGTGCGCGGCGCCCAGGGAGCGCACCAGCCCGGCGTTGCCGTCGCCGCACACCGCGGTGACCTCGGCGCCGAGGGAGACGGCGATCTGCACGGCGCACGTGCCCACCCCGCCGCCGGCCCCGTTGACCAGCACCCGCTGTCCCTCCCCCACCCGGCCCACGGTCCGGATGCCGCGCAGGGCCGTCACCGCCCCCATCGGGAGGGCCGCGGCCTGCTCGAAGGTCAGCGCCGCGGGTTTGCGGACCAGCATGCCTTCGGTGGTGCACGCGTACTCGGCGAAGGCTCCCGTGCAGAAGCCCAGGACCTCGTCGCCGGGCCGGAGTCCGCGCACGTCCGGGCCGACCGCCTCGACCCGTCCGGCGGCGTCGATCCCGGCCACCCGCGCCTTCGGCCGGGTCAGCCCGACCCCCGGCGTCAGCCGGGCCGCGTACGGGTCGCCGCGCATCATGTGCCAGTCGTAGGGGTTGAGCGCGGCGGCGTGCACCCGCACCCGTACCTGGCCGGCCCCCGGCTCGGGGCGGTCGACGTCTGCCAGTCGCAAGATGTCCGGTGGCCCGAAGCGCTCCTGCACGATCGCCTTCATCCGTATCCCCCCTCAAGGGTGTACGGCGTACACCCCATCATGGGTGTACGCCGTACACCTGGCAAGGGCCCGGAAGGGGCGGGGTGGGGGCGGGGCGGGGTCAGGGCAGCAGCCGGGCCAGACCGTCCAGGGTCAGGTCGAGGGCGAACTCGAATTCGTACTGGTCGTCGCATCCTGAGCCGACGACGGACCCGGCGTCATGGGCGACCGCGCTCGCCAGCTCGGCGATGTGCGGGTAGCGCGCGGCCATCTCCTCCGGCGGCGGCGCGTCCGGGTCCGGCTCGCGGCCGGGGGCGTCGTCGAACAGCTCCTGGGAGAAGCCCAGCAGCCGGCTGCCCATGACGTGCATCGCGTGATGGACCAGGCCGACGGAGAATCCCCCGGCCCGGAAGATCCCGATCATCGAGTCCAGGTACGCCAGCACCGCGGGGGTCGGCGCGGCCCGCGCCTTCATCCGCGCCTCGATGATCCCGGACGCCCACGGGTGACGCAGCAGCATGCGGCGGGCGGACAGCACCCGCAGCCGGACGGCGGTCTTCCAGTCGGTGTCCGCGACCGGCGGGTCGATCTCGCCGACGAGGACGTCGATCATGCCGTCCAGCAGCTCGTTCTTGTGGGCCACGTGCTTGTACAGCGCCATCGGCACGACACCGAGCTCCTGCGCCAGCTTCCGCATGCTGAGCGCGTCGACCCCGCCCTCGTCGGCCAGGGCGACGGCGGCGGACAGCACCCGCTGCCTGCTCAGGGGGGTGCGGGTCCGGTGGACGGCGTCGGCCTGCCTGCTGATCTCCGCCATCCCCTCTCGGCGCCCCGGTGTACGGCGTCCACCTTAGGCGTACGCGCCCGCACCCGCCTGCCCGGGCGCCGCCCACTCCACGAACCGGACGACGATCCCGTTGGGGTCGGTGACCTGGAACAGCCGCTCGCCCCACGGCTCCTTGCGCAGCGGCATGGTGACGGCCACCCCCCGCTCGCGCAGCCGCTCCTCCTCGGCCTCGATGCCGGTGACCGTGAAGGCCAGGGCGAAGTCCCCGCCGGCCCGGTCGCGCCGGACGGCGGGCGGGACCTCGGCGCCGTCGCGCAGCAGCACGAGGTCGACGGCCGCGTCACCCCGGGTCAGTGAGGCGAATCCGTCGGCGGCGGCGATCTCCCGGTAGCCGAGGTGGCTGGTGAAGAACCGCCGCGAGGCGGACAGGTCGTCGACGGTGAGCGACACGGTGGAGACGGTGATCTGCACGGCTGCCTCTTCTCTCCGGGAGGTCGGGCGGAACGCCTACGTGACGACACCCTCGTCACCACCGGCTTCGGTCGTGGGGGAAGCGTGCCGCCTCCGGGGGCCGGTGCGCTTGTGCAGGGTGCGGCAGTGTTCCGGCCGGTGACGTTGCCGACCGCGGTCACCGTCTGATGAGGTGGTTCGGGGGCCGGGGGCCCGGGAAGGATCGACGACATGATCATTTTTGGTACCAAGGGGTATCTGTACCAGCTCGCGATACTCACGCTGGTGTGCGCGCAGTGCGGGAACCCGTCCGCGCACACGCTCAGGAAGCGGGTCACCAAGTTCACCCTGTTCTTCGTGCCGCTGTTCCCGGTCTCGACGAAGTACACGACGCAGTGCACCTTCTGCGGCGCGGAGCAGAAGCTGACCGCGGAGCAGGCCGAGCAGCTCCAGGCGCAGGCCGTCGGCGGCCCGGACAGCGGGCAGCGGTCGCAGCAGCAGCCGTACGGGTCCTAACCCGCCCAGGCGTCGTCGTACGGGTCGGCGGGGGCCGGGACGGGTTCGGCGGCGGTGACCTCGAAGTAGGGGACCGGGCCGTCGTTGACCGGGTCCGTGGTGCGCCGCGGGCTGTAGGCGCCGGTGAGCTCCAGCCAGGTGTCCGGCCGCAGCACCGGGGGCACCTCCCCGGCGAGGGCGATCTTGACCGGCTGGGCGTCTGCGGCACAGCAGTTGAGGCCCATGCGGACCAGGTACGGGGCGCCGTCGCCGTCCAGGGCCACGAAACCGGTGACGCTGATCGAGCGGCCCCGCAGGTGGCGGCCGTGGTCGTAGACCGCGCGGGCCGCGTACTCCCCGACGCCGAGGCGCAGGGGGCCCTCGGCGGGCAGGTCCGGGAAGCCGAGCGGTTCCCGCAGGGCCGTGCCGGTGTGGGTGGCGCTGTAGGAGCCCAGGGCCGGCGGGGCGACCAGGATCAGGGCGAACAGGGGCAGGGTCAGGAGCCAGGAGACACGGGGCTCCCGGTGGCCCTCCGCGCGCCGCGGGCGGCGCCACGCGTACCAGACCGTCGCCGCCGCCGTCGCGATCAGCACCGCTCCCGACAGCAGGAGCAGCGGACGCAGGCCCGCCTTGACGTACCGCAGGTGGAGGTCGGTCAGTCCGGCGTGCAGCACGGTCGCGCCGAGCAGGAACAGCAGGGCCGCCTGGGCCTGGTGGTTGAGGTTCCCCCTCACAGCAGCACCGCTCCCGTCAGGGCCGACACGGCCACCGCCAGGGCGAGGGTCGCGGGGGCGAAGCGCAGGGCGAAGGGGCGGCCGAAGGTGCCCGCCTGCATGGCGAAGAGCTTCAGGTCGACCATGGGGCCCACGACGAGGAACGCGAGCCGGGCCGTCAGCGAGAACTGGGTCAGTGACGCCGCCACGAACGCGTCCGCCTCCGAGCAGATCGACAGCAGCACGGCGAGGGCGGCCAGCGCCAGCACCGACAGCACCGGGTGTCCGGCCGCGGCACGCAGCCACTCCGCCGGGACCACCGCCTTCAGCGTCGCCGCCGCCATCGCGCCGATTACCAGGAAGCCGCCGGCGTGCGTCACGTCGTGCCGTACGGAGCCCCAGAACGCCGGGCCCCTGCCCTGACCCTCGTACGACGAACGGGAGGGCGTGCGGAGCCGGTCGGCGCGGCCGGGACGCTGCCACAGCCAGCCCATCGCGCACGCCACCAGCAGGCTCGCGACGAAGCGGGCGAGGACCATCTCGGGGGCGTCCGGGAAGGCGACCGCGGTCGCCGTCAGCACGACGGGGTTGATCGCGGGGGCGGACAGCAGGAACGCCAGGGCCGCCGCCGGGGCCACTCCCCTGCGCACCAGGGCGCCCGCCACCGGCACGGACGCGCACTCGCAGCCCGGCAGCACCGCGCCCGCCGCGCCCGCCACGGGGACGGCCAGCGCCGGGCGCTTCGGCAGGGCGCGGGCGAAGAAGGACGGCGGGACGAACACCGCGATGGCCGCCGACAGCAGGACGCCGAGCACCAGGAACGGAAGGGCCTGGAGCACCACCGCCACGAACACCGTCATCCAGCTCTGCATCACCGGGGCGGCCAGGGCGCGGCGCACCGGGTCCTGGAACATCACGGCCGTGAGCAGGAGCAGGGTGAGCAGGAGCGCGGAGTCGAGGTGGCGGGGCTCCTCGACGGGCTCCTTCCCCTGCCGTGCGTCGCCGGGTGCGCCGGCTCCGCGCGGGGACTGTCTGGTGAGGGCCACCCCCTTGATACGCGGGACGGGGCGCGGCCGTTCAGCCGCCGTCTGGAACCGGCCGCCGCGATGAGGCAGTCTCTTCCCCTGTGGTGAGCCTCCTTCCCAACCCCGCCCTGCCCAGCGACCCTTCGGCGCACATGGTGGTGTGCGGCGACGACGGGCTGGCGCACCGGCTCGCCGCCGAACTGCGCGGGGTGTACCGCGAACAGGTGGCCCTCGTGGTGCCGCCCGCCGGGCGGCTCGGCGGACGGCAGCCGGTGGTGGGGCGGGCCCGGGCGGCCTCCGCCGCACTCATCGACCGAGTGGTGACCGCCGTCAACCGGGGCAACGGCGGCTCTCCCGACGGTACTTCGCCCTCCGGAGCCGGCGAGCGGGTGGTGGAGGCGGCCGAGCCGACCGAGACCGTGCTCGCCGAGGTCGGGGTGGAGCGGGCCGCCGCGCTGGCGCTGGTGTACGACGACGACGAGACCAACATCCGCGCCGCCCTGACCGCCCGCCGGCTCAACCCCCGGCTGCGGCTGGTGCTCCGGCTGTACAACCGGCGGCTGGGCCAGCACATCGAGGAACTGCTCGACCAGGCAGCCGAGTTGGCGGGCGGCGGCGGGGCGGCGGACCGGGCCGGCGCCGATGTCTCCACGACCGTGCTGTCCGACGCCGACACCACCGCGCCCGCGCTGGTCGCCACCGCGCTCGTCGGCACCAGCAAGGTCGTCGACGCGGACGGGCTGCTGCTGCGGGCGGTGGAACGCCGGCCCCCGCGGCCGGGCGAGGTGGCCGACCCCGGACTGTGCACGCTGGCGCTGCTGTCCGCGACGAGCAACGACCCTGCGGGCGACGAGGGTTCGGAGGACGACAGCGGCGACCAGGCCCCGCGGCTGCTGCCCGACGCGGCGGCGGTGGCGGAGGCCACCGGGCGCGGGACGGTGGTGCTGGAGCAGGTGTCGTACTCCGGGACGCCGCTGCCCGCCCGGCGGGGCGGGGTGCCGCCGTTCGCCTCGCTGTTCTCCCGGCGGCTGCGGTGGTCGCTGGCGGGACTGGTGGCGGCCACGGTCGCGCTCGCCGTCGTACTGGCGCTGGTCACGGACGACGACCCGCTGCACGCCACGTACGTCACGCTGCTCGACCTCTTCGCGATCAACGAGCCCGCGCACCACGAGTCCACGGGGCGGCAGGTGCTGCAACTGCTGTCCGGGCTGGTGGGGTTGCTGCTGCTGCCGGTGCTGCTCGCGGCGGTGCTGGAGGCGCTGGGGACGTTCCGTACGGCGTCGGCGCTGCGGAAGCCGCCGCGCGGGCTGGGCGGGCACGTGGTGCTGCTGGGCCTCGGCAAGATCGGGACGCGGGTGCTGACGCGGCTGCGGGAGCTGCACATTCCGGTGGTCTGCGTCGAGGCCGACCCGGAGGCGCGGGGGATGCCCGTGGCGCGGCGGCTGCGGGTGCCGGTGGTGATGGGGGACGTCACGCAGGAGGGGGTGCTGGAGGCGGCGAAGATCCATCGCGCGGACGCGCTGCTGGCGCTGACCAGCGAGGACACCACCAATCTCGAGGCGGTGCTGTACGCGCGGTCCGTGCGGCCGGATCTGCGGGCGGTGCTGCGGCTGTACGACGACGACTTCGCGAAGGCCGTGTACCGGACGCTGCGGACGGCGCACCCGCTGGCGCTGACACGGAGCCGGAGCGTCTCCCATCTGGCCGCGCCCGCGTTCGCCGTGGCGATGATGGGGCGGCAGATCCTAGGGGCGATCCCGGTGGAGCGGCGGGTGCTGCTGTTCGCGGCGGTGGGTGTGGGCGGGCATCCGCAGCTGGAGGGGCGGACGGTGGGGGAGGCGTTCCGGGCGGGGGCGTGGCGGGTGCTGGCGCTCGACACGGCCGCGGTGCGGGCGGGCGGGGGTGGTGGTGCGGAGGAGGTCCCGGGGGCGGGGCTGGTGTGGGACCTTCCCGACACGTATGTGCTGCGGGCGGAGGACCGGGTGGTGCTGGCGGCGACCCGGCGGGGGCTGGCGGAGCTGCTGGGGCGGCGGGCGCGGAGCGCGACGTAGCGCTTGTGCGCGCTGCGGCTGGGCGGGGGTGGGTTTCGCTTGCCCGCGTTGGCGGGGTGCCGCTGCGCCCACCCGTGCCGCCCCTGGGGGTACCTCCCAGGCCCTTTCGGGCACTGGGGGAGGCACGACTGCCCGCAGCTAGGGCTGCTGGGCGGGGAGGTGGTTGGTGGCGAAGGTCAGTTCGAGGCGGACCTGTTTGATGCGTTCGTCGACGACCAGGGAGCCGTGGCCGGCTTCGTAGCGGTAGACCTCGTGGACCGCGCCGCGGGACTCCAGGCGCTTGACGTAGTTCTCGATCTGCTGGATCGGGCAGCGTGGGTCGTTGACGCCCGCCGAGATGTAGACCGGCGCCTTCACCTTGTCCACGTAGGTGAGGGGGGACGACGCCTCGAAGCGGTCGGGGACCTCCTCCGGGGTGCCGCCCAGCAGCGTGCGGTCCATCGCCTTCAGCGCTTCCATCTCGTCGTGGTACGCCGTGACGTAGTCGGCGACCGGAACCGCCGCGATGCCCAGCGCCCACGCCTCGGGCTGGGTGCCGAGCCCGAGCAGGGTGAGATAGCCGCCCCAGGAGCCGCCGGTGAGGATCAGCCGGGCGGGGTCCGCGAGGCCGGAGGCGACCGCCCACTCCCGTACCGCCGCGATGTCCTCCAGCTCGATCAGGCCCACCCGGTGCTTCAGCGCGTCGGTCCAGGCCCGCCCGTAGCCGGTGGAGCCGCGGTAGTTGACGCGGACCACCGCGTACCCGTGGTCGACCCAGGCGGCCGGGCCGGCCGCGAAGGAGTCGCTGTCGTGCCAGGTGGGGCCGCCGTGGATGTCGAAGACCGTCGGCAGCGGACCCGTCGCCCCGGCCGGCTTCTGGACCAGCGCGTGGATACGGCCGCCCGGCCCCTCCACCCACACGTCCTCCACCGGCACCGACCCGGGCGACTTCATCCCGGGCGGCTCCAGCACCACACCGCCCGCCGTGGACCGCACCGCCGGCGGTACGGCGGCCGACGACCACAGGTACTCCACGCTGCCGTCGGGGCGGACCGTGGCGCCCGAGACCGCGCCGGGCGGGGTCGGGACCTTCTCCAGCCGGCCCTCGGCGAGGTCGTAGCGGAAGATCTCGCCGCGGGCCTCGAAGCCGTGCACGATCAGCAGGCCGCTGCCGTCCGGATACCACTCGGCGCTCACGTCACCGGGCAGGTCGAGGGCGAGGTCCGTCTCCTCCCCCGTCGCCACGTCCCACACCAGGGGCTCCCAGCGTCCGCGCCGCTGGTGCCCGATGAGCAGCCGGGTGTCGCCCTCCACCGGCGCGAAACCGAGGACCTCCAGGCCCAGCTCCCGCGTCCCGCCTTCGGTGTCGTCGAGCTCGGCGACCGTCGTGCCGTCCGGGCGCAGCACGCGCAGCGCGGAGTGCATCGCGTCACCGTGCTCGGTGTGCTCCACGGCGATCAGCGCGCCGTCGTGGGAGAGGTCGCCGACGCCCGCCGACTCGCGATGCCGGTAGATCTCCGCCGGACCCTCGCCCGTGCGGACCAGGTGGATCGTCGTGCCGTCCTCGTCCGTGGAGCGGCCCACGACCGCCGTGCGGCCGTCCCTGCCCAGGGCGAGACCGGCGGGGTAGGAGGGGTCCAGGCCCGGGGCCCCGAGCTCGTCCTCGCCGCCCGAGAACCGCTGCCGGCGCCAGACGCCGAACTCGTCGCCGTCCTTGTCGTCGAACCACCAGATCCACTCGCCGTCCGGCGAGAGCACGCCGTCCGTCGTGCCGTTGGCCCGGTCCGTGACCTGGCGCCGGTCCCCCGTCGACCGGTCCCAGGCGTACAGCTCGTACGTCCCCGTCGCGTTCGACACGAACAGGGAACGGTCGGGGGCGTCCTCGGCCCAGTCGGGAAGGGACACCCGGGGCGCCCGGAAGCGCTTCTCCCAGTCGGGCATGTCCGGCGCGTCGGACGCGTTGCTCTCAGTCATGACCCCATACTGCCCGTCCCGGCGGGCATCGCGCCGCCGAGGTCCCCAGGCTGTGGACAACTTCTTCCCGATCCTTCACCGGCCCGTCGTCGGGACCGCCGCGGCACGGCGACCCCGCGGGACGGGAACCGCCCGCGGACCCGTACCGTTGAGGGCGTGTACCGGTTTCTGCTGACACCCCGCTGGTGGGGGATCAACGTCTTCGTCCTGCTGTCCATCCCCTTCTGCATCTTCATGGGGTCCTGGCAGCTGGGCCGGTTCGAGGCCCGGGTGGACGACCACCGCGACGCCGAGGCGCGGGTCGTCTCGGACAAGCGCGAGGAGGCCAGGCCGCTGGACGGGCTGCTGCCCGTCACCAAGGCGACCTCCGGCAAGCAGACCACCGCGACCGGCCGGTACGACACCCAGCTGCTGGTGCCCGACCGCAAGCTGGAAGACAAGGACGGCTACTACGTCCTGACGCTGCTGCGCACCGACACCGGCCGGGCGCTGCCCGTCGTCCGGGGCTGGCTGCCCGGCACGCCCGACCCGGCCGAGGTGCCCGCGGCGCCCACCGGTGAGGTCACCGTCACCGGCGCGCTGCAGGCCTCCGAGACACCGGGCAACAACGGCGTCAGCGCCCGTGGCGGACTGCCCGGGGGGCAGACGGCGGCGATCAGCTCGGCGTCCCTGGTGAACCTCGTGGAGTACGACGTGTACGACGCCTGGGTCACGCTCAACCGCGGCGACTCGGGGATGAAGGCGGTGCCGGCGACCGCGCCCGGCGGCACCGGACTGGACCTGAAGGCGTTCCAGAACCTCGGCTACACCGCCGAGTGGTTCGCCTTCGTCGGCTTCGTGATCTTCATGTGGTTCCGGCTGCTCCGCCGCGAGCTGGAGTTCGCCCGCGACGCGGAACTGGGCCTGGCCCCCGAGCCGGACACGGCCGGGGAGCGGGAGCCGGAGCGGCCGAGCCCGTCGGCGGTCTGACGCCGGGGGGCGGGGGCCGGGCGGGGAGCCCGGACGCACGGCCGGAGGCCGTCCGTCACCCCGCCGCCAGCAGCCCCGTCCAGTAGACGGTGCCCGCGCACGCGTTGCCGACCGTCGCGGTGGCCGAGCCCGAGGACGCGGTGTACGTCACCGCCACGCTGCCCTCCACCGTGCCGTCGTCCATGACCAGTTGCGTGGTCGTGCCGCTGTCGGTGCCCGTGGACGTGCCGGCCGTCGTGGGCGGGTTGCCGGTGGGTGACGGGTCGGGCGAGGGTCCGCCGGTGCCGCCGCCGGTGGTGTCGCCCGGCGTGGTGCAGGGCCCCGAGGGCACCCAGGCGAACTTCACCTCGTACGCCGCACCCGGCTCGAGCTCGAGCTGCGCGGCCTCCAGGGAGGGGTCCGGCAGTCCGGCCGCCGCGTCACCCGCCACATGCCGCGCCGCGGTCACCTTGGTGGCGTCGGCCGCGCCCTGCGCGGTCACGCCCACCAGACCGACGGCCTCGACGGTGCAGCCGGCGGTGGAGACGTTGGTGACCCGGAAGGAGCCGTAGACCGCGCCCGTGGAGTCGGGGGCGGCACTCGACGCGATCGCCGGGCCGAGCTGGGCGGCGGTGCAGGAGGGCGTCCCGGCCGCGGTGCTGGACGAGGGGTCGGCCCCCTCCGTCGTGCCCGTGCCGGAGCCGCTGCTCGCGCCGTCCTCGTCCTCGTCCTTCCGGTGGCCCTTGTCGGTCCCCTCGACCTGGCCGGAGGAGCTGCCCGCGGTGCTCTCGCCGCCGTCCGGGCCCTTGCCCGAGCCCGTGCCGCCCTGCGCCTGCGAGGCGTGGCCGACGGCGGAGGGGTTGGCGTCGGAGCCGGTGACTCCGGAGACGTGCACCAGGGCGGGGACGGCGGTGCCGAGGAAGAGGGCGGCCGCCGCCGCGCCGACGAGGGCCTGGCGCTTGCGGGCCCGGCGGGCGGGCACGGCCCGGCGCAGGTAGTCCAGCGTGCCGTCGCTCGGCTCCACCTCGCGCACCGCCTGCCGCAGCAGGCTGCGCAGGCCCAGCTCGTCCGGGTCGAGCCCTTCGGAGGTCTGTCCGTCCAGGCCGTCGTTCACAGTTCCGTTCCCAGCGTGCGTGTGCTCCGGTGCGTGCCCGTCGCCGGATTCCCGTACGTCCTCGGGCGCGGTCACGCCCTCGGAGTCCTGCCCGGAGCGGGAGGGACCCGCTCCCTCGGGGCTCTCCGGGGCGGGGGCGTCCGGCCCGCGCTCGTCGCGCCGCGCGTCCTTGCCGTCGCTCATACCGGCGTCTCCATGGCCACCCGCAGCGCGGCGATGCCGCGTGAGCCGTACGCCTTCACCGAGCCCAGCGAGACACCGAGGGTCTCGGCGACCTGCGCCTCGGTCATGTCCGCGAAGTAACGCAGCACCAGGACCTCGCGCTGGCGGCGCTGCAGGCCCTTCATCGCCTTGATGAGGGAGTCGCGCTCCAGCTGGTCGTAGGCGCCCTCCTCCGCGCTCGCCATGTCGGGCATGGGCTTGGAGAGCAGCTTGAGGCCGAGTATGCGGCGGCGCAGCGCGGAGCGGGACAGGTTGACGACCGTCTGGCGCAGATAGGCCAGCGTCTTCTCCGGGTCCCGGACGCGTTTGCGGGCCGAGTGGACCCGGATGAAGGCCTCCTGGACGACGTCCTCGCAGGAGGCGGTGTCGTCGAGGAGGAGGGCCGCGAGACCGAGCAGCGAGCGGTAGTGCGCGCGGTACGTCTCGGTGAGATGGTCGACGGTGGTGCCTGCCGCGACGGCGTCGTCGGCTCCGTCACGCTGACCGGGTATGCGGGCGGGGCGCGCTGCGGGCATGGGCGCGATCACCGGCATGCCACCGGACGCGCCGGCCCTGCGGGGTCGGAGGGCCTGGCGGGGCGGCCGTAGGGCCGTGCCGCGCGGCGCTGTGAAGTCGAGTACCTCAGCCACGCCAGTTGGACACGCTTCCCCCCGCAAGGGTTGTACGCGCCGGGCGTCACTTTTGTGACCGCCCGTGACACCGGCCGCCCGTCCGCGTCGGGCAGCGCCACCGACAGCACGTCAAATGCCCTCATGTGTCCCGCTCTTCCCCTGTGTCCCATATGAACGGACGTCCCCACGCCCGGTTCCGGGCGTCCCCACGTCCGGAAGGCAGCGTCCCCACGCCCCGGCAGGGGTGACCGCAAAGACGCTCCCCGCCCTCCGCGCGGTTGCGGAGAACGGGGAGATGAATCCTGGTGCAATCCTCGGTTGCCGGACCGCTCCGATCAAGTGGCCCGGGCCGGGTGTCCGGCCGACAGGGCTTACCGGGATCCTACGCAGGAACGCCGTGTGATCCAGAACTTTTTTGCTGTTCGACGGCCACCAGCTCGGCGATCTGTGCGGTGTTGAGCGCGGCACCCTTGCGGAGATTGTCGCCGCACACGAAAAGCTCCAGCGCGGTGGGGTCGTCGAGGGCCCTGCGGACCCGCCCGACCCAGGTCGGATCGGTGCCGACGACATCGGCGGGGGTGGGGAACTCCCCCGCGGCCGGGTTGTCGAACAGGACGACGCCGGGCGCCGTCGCGAGGATCTCGCGGGCCCGGTCGACGGTGACCTCGTTCTCGAAGCGGGCGTGCACGGTGAGGGAGTGCGTGGTGACCACCGGGACGCGTACACAGGTGACCGCCACGGGGAGCGTGGGCAGGCCCAGGATCTTGCGGGACTCGTCGCGGACCTTCATCTCCTCCGAGGACCAGCCGTCCTCGCGCAGCGACCCGGCCCACGGGACGACGTTCAGCGCGACCGGCTCCGGGAACGGCCCCGTGTTGTCCCCGACGGCCCGCCGCACGTCGCCGGGGCTGGTCCCCAGCTCCGTGCCGGCCACCAGCGACAGCTGCTCGCGCAGGGTCCGCACGCCGGCGTGCCCGGCGCCGCTGACCGCCTGGTACGAGGAGACGACCAGCTCGCGCAGGCCGAACCCGGCGTGCAGCGCGCCCAGCGCGACGATCATCGACAGGGTGGTGCAGTTCGGGTTGGCGACGATCCCGCGCGGGCGGGTGCGCACGGCGTGCGGGTTGACCTCGGGCACGACGAGCGGCACGTCCGGGTCCATGCGGAAGGCGCCCGAGTTGTCGACGACCACCGCGCCCCGCGCGGCGGCGAACGGCGCCCACCGCCCGGCGACCTCGTCGGGTACGTCGAAGAGCGCGACGTCGACCCCGTCGAAGGCCTCCTCGGTGAGCGCCAGGACCTCGATCTCCTCACCGCGCACGGCCAGCTTGCGGCCGGCCGAGCGCGGGGAGGCGATCAACCGGATCTCGCCCCAGACGTCGGCCCGCTGGGACAGGATCTGGAGCATGACCGTGCCGACGGCCCCGGTCGCTCCGACGACCGCGAGCGTCGGCCGCCCGGAACGCCCGGGTCCCGCGGGTCCGGTCATCAGCGGCCGGTGCCTCCGTAGACCACGGCCTCGTCGCTGTCGGAGTCCAGTCCGAACGCGGAGTGCACGGCGCGGACGGCCTCCGGCACGTCGTCCTTGCGGGTGACGACCGAGATGCGGATCTCGGAGGTCGAGATCAGCTCGATGTTCACACCCGCGTCGCTGAGCGCCGTGAAGAAGTCGGCCGTGACGCCGGGGTTGGTCTTCATGCCCGCGCCGACCAGGGAGATCTTGCCGATCTGGTCGTCGTAGCGCAGGGAGTCGAAGCCGATGGTGCCCTTGTTCTTCTCCAGGGCGTCGATGGCCTTGCGGCCCTCGGTCTTCGGGAGGGTGAAGGAGATGTCCGTCAGACCCGTGGAGGCGGCGGACACGTTCTGCACGACCATGTCGATGTTGATCTCGGCATTGGCGATCGTGCGGAAGATCGAGGCGGCCTCGCCGGGCTTGTCCGGCACGCCGACGACCGTCACCTTGGCCTCGGAGGTGTCGTGCGCGACACCGGAGATGAGAGCCTGCTCCACCTGCTTTTCCCCTCGCTTCGTCTGCGCGCTGCTGACCCACGTGCCCTGCAGTCCGCTGAAGGACGAGCGGACGTGGATCGGGATGTTGTACCGGCGGGCGTACTCCACACAGCGGTGGAGCAGCACCTTCGACCCGGAGGCCGCGAGCTCGAGCATGTCCTCGAACGCGATCCAGTCGATCTTCCGGGCCTTGCTCACCACGCGCGGGTCGGCGGTGAACACGCCGTCGACATCCGTGTAGATCTCGCACACCTCGGCGTCGAGCGCCGCGGCGAGGGCGACGGCGGTGGTGTCGGAACCGCCGCGGCCCAGCGTGGTGATGTCCTTGGAGTCCTGGCTGACGCCCTGGAAACCGGCGACGATGGCGATGTTGCCCTCGTCGACCGAGGTCTTGATCCGGCCCGGCGTGACATCGATGATGCGGGCTTTGTTGTGGACCGAGTCGGTGATGACACCTGCCTGGCTGCCGGTGAAGCTCTGGGCGTTGTGGCCCAGGTTTTTGATCGCCATGGCCAGCAGGGCCATGGAGATCCGCTCCCCCGCGGTCAGCAGCATGTCGAGCTCGCGCCCGGCAGGGATCGGGGAAACCTGCTCCGCGAGATCGATCAGCTCGTCCGTCGTGTCGCCCATCGCGGAAACCACGGCGACCACCTGGTGGCCGTTCTTCTTGGCTTCCACGATCCGCTTGGCGACGCGCTTGATGCCTTCGGCATCGGCTACGGAGGAGCCTCCGTACTTCTGCACGACAAGGCCCACGTGCGCTCCTCGCTCAGTCCGTCGTTTTCCACAGTCCGCACACATATGTGTGCGCCGCGGTCGGCTCAGTCTATCGAGCGTCCGAAAAACCCCTCCGCGATATCGCATGATGAGACGTCCGGCCGCCCGTGCAGGGGGCTCCTGCCCATCCGGGCGCGGACCACTCGGAAAAGCGACCCGCGTCACAGTTCCCGCGCCTCCGTGCCGGTCGCCCGGCCGAACCCCCGCGTGCCTAATGCGGCAGCAGCCCGGACCGCGGCCCCGGAAAGCCATGACCATGACACTCCGGCTTTCTTCCTTCCGAGAGGGGTCATGCGGTGAACGGAACGAGAACGGGCCGGCGCCGGCTCGCCGCCCTGGCGGGCGCGATGCTGATGGCCGCCGGCATCATGCTGTCCGGCGCCTCCCCCGCCGCGGCGGCGGACTCCTACTACAAGCTTCCCTACCCGGCGGGCGAGTCCTACATGGTCACCCAGGGTCCGGAGGGCACCTACTCGCACACGGGCCCGTACAACGAGTACGCCTGGGACTTCGGGCTCCCCGCGAACTACGAGGTCTCCGCCGCGCAGGGCGGCACCATCGTGTACTCCGACTGGTCACCGTACTGGCAGAACGGCATCGAGGTGATCATCCGGCACCCCAACGGCCAGTGCACCCACTACGCCCACCTGAACCAGTCGTTCTACTGGCCCGGTGACTGGGTCCCCCAGGGCCGGATCGTCGGCTACACAGGGTCCACGGGCGCGTCGACCGCACCGCACCTGCACTTCCAGGTGATCGACTGCAACACCCGGGTCGGCATCCCCGCCAGCCTGCAGGGCTGGGTGCCGTGGACCGGCACCTGGCCGGTCAGCACCAACAACTACGCCTGAGCGACGGCAGGGACCGGTAGCGCGCATCGTGTGCACGGCCCAACCGAGTGCGGCACCGGACACCGGTGCCGCATGATCAGCCCACGGCGCTGCGTGCCCCGGTCAGGCCGCGCCCGCCGTCGGGCCGCCGTACTCGATCGTCACGGTGATCCTGGCCCCGAGCGCCTCCGCGTACGCACGCATGGTCTCCAGGTTGTGGATCTCTCCCCGCTCGATCTGGGAGACCCTCGCCTGGGAGATTCCCACCGACGCGGCCACCTGGCCCTGCGTCAGCCCCTGCTCCTCACGGATCTCACGCAGATGGTGTCCGACCACATAGGCATCGGTTGCCGTACGCGCGGCCTGCTTGCGGGACTCCCACTCGGCGTCGGGCACCTCGGGCTGGTTCTCGCGGATCCGACGCTTGACCTCGGCCCAGCTGCTGTACTGACTCATCAGGCGTTCCCGTCCGTTCCTGCCTCGTCGGCCGCGGCCAGATACTCGTGATAGCGCGCCTCGGCGAGCGGGACCGATTCGCGGTACCAGTCCCTCCAGCGGCCCGCCTTGTCTCCGGCTACGAGAGGAATCGCCTCCCGCCGGGGATCGAAGACGAACAGGATCCGCACCTCGGTACGCCCTGAACTGCCCGGCCGCAGCTCCTTGAGGTTGTGGGTGCGACAGCCGGACAGCCGGTCGACAAGCGGACGCCCCAGCGAAGGTCCGCTGACCGCGAGCATGTCGATCGCCGTTTCGATGAGGTCAGCGGCCGCCGGATCCTCTTCCGCCAGCTTGAGCAGCCACGACTCCACCGCGGGATGGAGGTTGATCTCCCAGTTCATGCTTCGCATCCGAGCATAGGACCCGGATCGACATAAGCGAATCCTTATACCCTCAGCTGAAAGAGTGAAATCCCGCTTCCGGGTGTGGTGCGGTGCTCGCCGCTACTGGACCGGGCGGACGCCCAGGGGGGCGGCGATCTCTTCCGCCATTACTCTGCCCGCCTCGAACTCCAGGGTGTCGTCGCCCACGCCCTGGTCGGTGTCGAGGCCGTCGAGTTCGGCGAGGGGCTGGTTCAGGCGGACGTGGGCGACCACCGACTGCAGCGCGCGCAGGGTCGCGGACGCCGTGGAGCCCCAGTTGGAGAAGTAGGAGAACTGCCACCACCACAGGGCCTCCGTGGTGCGGCCGGCGCGGTAGTGGGCCATGCCGTGGCGGAGGTCGGTGATGACGTTGGTGAGGTCGTCGGAGATACGGGCCGGGACCGGGGCCTTGCGGGGCTCGTAGGGGTCGAAGACCTCCGAGTAGATGTCGACCGGGTCGAGCATCCGGGCGAGGTTCTCGCGGAGCTCGTCCACGTCGGCCTCGGGGCCCAGGTCGGGCTCGTAGCGCTCGTCCGGGACGATGTCCTCGTGCGCGCCCAGGCGGCCGCCGGCCAGGAGGAGCTGGGAGACCTCCAGGAGGAGGAAGGGAACCGCCGAGTCCGGCTCGTCGCCCTTCGCCACCTCCGTGACGGCGACCAGGAAACTCTCGATCTGATCCGCGATCTGGACCGCGAAGTCGTCCGGGTTCTGGTCCGTCGCGTGCAGCGTGGCATCAGACATCTAGGAGTCGTCTCCCCTCGAAGGCGCGTCCGAGGGTGACCTCGTCCGCGTATTCCAGGTCGCCGCCCACCGGGAGGCCGCTGGCCAGGCGGGTGACCTTCAGGCCCATGGGCTTGATCATGCGAGCGAGGTACGTCGCCGTGGCCTCGCCCTCGAGATTGGGGTCCGTGGCCAGGATGAGCTCCGTGACCGTGCCGTCGGCCAGCCGGGCCAGCAGCTCCCGTATCCGCAGGTCGTCCGGGCCCACGCCGTCGATGGGGCTGATCGCGCCGCCGAGGACGTGGTAGCGGCCGCGGAACTCGCGGGTGCGCTCGATCGCCACGACGTCCTTCGGTTCCTCCACGACACAGATGACGGCCGGGTCGCGGCGCGGATCGCGGCAGATGTTGCACTGCTCCTCCTGCGCCACGTTTCCGCAGGTGGCGCAGAAGCGGACCTTCGCCTTGACCTCCATCAGCGCGTGCGCGAGGCGGCGTACGTCCGTGGGTTCGGCCTGGAGGATGTGGAAGGCGATCCGCTGCGCGCTCTTGGGACCGACGCCGGGCAGCCGCCCCAGCTCGTCGATGAGGTCCTGGACCACGCCTTCGTACAACGGACTGCCGTCCTTCCTGGTGTTCCTTCAGTACGTACCGTAGAGGCCCGCGGGCCTTCTTAGAAAGGCCGGAAAGGTCAGAAGGGCAGACCCGGGATGCCCCCGCCGCCGCCCAGACCCTGGGCCAGCGGGCCGAGCTTCTGCTGCTGGAGGTTCTGCGCGTTCTCGTTGGCCGCCTGGACCGCCGCGACGACCAGGTCGGCGAGGGTCTCGGTGTCCTCCGGGTCCACCGCCTTCGGGTCGATCACTAGGGCCCGCAGCTCGCCGGAGCCGGTGACGGTGGCCTTCACCAGGCCGCCGCCCGACTGCCCGTCGACCTCGGTCCTCGCCAGCTCCTCCTGAGCCTTGGCCAGGTCCTGCTGCATCTTCTGGGCCTGCTGGAGCAGCTGCTGCATGTTCGGCTGGCCACCACCGGGGATCACGATTGGGCTCCTTGGTCGGTCCGTCGGTAAGGGATTTACCGTTCGGCACGAGCCTACGTGGTCGCAGTGGCCGTTGCCCCGGCACTCTTTCGAGTGAGTCACGGCGGGGCCCTATACCTGATCACGGCCATCTTCCGGGCGACAAGGAGCCCGAACCCCCGGCGCCGCCACCCATTGGGCGGTAGGAAGGGCCGGGCGGGCGAGCACGTGCCGTCACACTTCACGCACGGAACGTACGCGGAGTCAGCAGGGGCACCAGTAGGGAGAGACCGGGTGGGTCAGCCGGAGATGCAGCCCGAGGGCCGGCCTCAGGAGCGGCGGGGCGAGGGGGCGGCCGGGCCCCGGCCGGGCGACCCGGCCGGGCGGGAGTTCCCGCTCGGGGACTGGGGCGATCCGGCGACCCGACTGGACGAGCTGTACCGGTGGGTGGAGCGCGGGGCGCTGGACACGGCCGCCTGGTACCTCGCCGACCGGGTGTGGAAGCGGCGGTGCGGCTGGGCGCTGCGGGCCGGTACGGCCGCGGGCGCGCTGACCGGGGCCGCGCTGCCGCTGCTCGACCTGACCGGGGTGGCCGACGGGTCCGCGCCCTGGGGGTATCTGGCGCTGCTGCTCGGCGTGGCGTGCGCGGCCGGCGACCGGTTCTTCGGGGTGACCTCCGGCTGGATGCGGGACGTGGCGACCGCTCAGGCGGTGCAGCGGCGGCTCCAGGCGTTCCAGTTCGACTGGGCGTCGGAGTGCATCCGCGAGGTGCTCGGCCCGGCGGACGGCACGGCGAGCGAGGCGGCCGAGCGGTGCCTGACGGTGCTGCGGAGGTTCTCGGAGGACGTCACGGAGCTGGTGCGGGTCGAGACGGCCGACTGGATGGTGGCGTTCCGCACGGGCGGCGCGCCGCTGGGCGTCCAGACGGCGTCGGCGGGCGGCGCGGGCCGCCCGGAGGGCGCCCTGCCGCACGGCCGTTTCCCTTCCCCGCCGGGAGCGGCCCGGCCCAACATGCCCCGGCAGCGTCCGCCCGAGCCGAGGTGAGGCGAGGCGGGCCGCGGGCACGTCACGGCGCGGCCCGCGCACACAGCTCCATGCCCTCCGGGGTCCAGCACGGCAGATGGCCGTGGGTGCGGATAACGTCCTGGCCGTTGCCGCGCGTGAGGTACGTCAGGAAGCTCGACGCCAGCGAGTCCGCCGGGGGCTGCCCGTAGGTGTAGGCGTACTCGATCTCCCGGTACGGGTAGGAGCTCGTCCCGTGCTCGATGGCGTCGACGGAGGCGGGGTGGCCGTCGAGGTCCAGCCGGAGCAGTCCCTTCGCGCGGGCGGCGAGGTTGAGTTCGCTGTAGCCGATCGCGCCGGGCAGCTCGGCGACGGTCGCCAGCACCTGTTCGGTGGAGCCGAGTTCGCAGCGGAGCACGGGGGCGGCCGGGTCGTCCTTGTGCACGCAGTCGACGGAGGAGTTGGCGATCTCGCCCCGGCCCAGCACACGGCGCTGGAACACCTGTCTCGTGCCCGAGTTGGCGTCCCGGCTGACCAGGTGGACCGGCAGGTCGGGGCCGCCGAGCTCGCTCCAGTTGGCTATCTCGCCCCGGTACAGGCGCCGTACGTCCGCCGTCGACAGGTCGCGCAGGCCCACGTCCTCGTGGACGACCAGCGCGAACACGGACACCGCCACCCGGTTCTCGCGCAGTTCGGGCATCCCGCCGGGCTTGGGGCCGTCCGACAGGGCCACCAGCGGCGGCGAACCGTGCTCCGCCTTCTCCCCGGCCGCCGCCAGCTCCCGTATCCCGGACGTGGATCCGCGCGGGTCCACGTCGACGCGGGTGTCGTCGTCCGCGCAGTCCCGCTCGTACTTCTCCGCGACCTCCCGCAGCACCGGCGCGAACGCGGTCGAACCGGTGAGGGTCAGGGTGCCGCTCTCGCAGCCGATGGGCGGCGGGCTGTCGTCCTGCGCCACGACGATCACCGCGAGGCCGACCACGCACAGCGTCAGCGTGATGGTGATCAGCCGGGCCGCCCGGCTGAACAGCGGGGCCTTCTCGTCCGGGGTGGCACTGCGGTTGCGGTGCACGTCCCCGTCCTTCAGGTCGCCGCTCACCTGGATGTCGTCGCCCACCTGACCGCCGGAGAGCAGCACAAGCAGCTTGTAGTAGGCGCCCCGGTTGAGCGGGACCCGCGGGATGCTGAGGGTGCTGCCCCGGTAGCCGAAGCCGAGCCGCTCCGTGAAGTTGCCGAGGACGTGACTGGTCTCCGACGGCTGGGTGACCGCGACCCCGAGGACGGTGCGCCGCCCGAACTCCACGGTCAGGCCGTGGATTCCCGGACTCTCGTAGTCGTCGCGGGTGATGCTCTGCGAGCCGTCGTTCTCGATGCGCAGCAGCACCATGCTGGCGTGGTTCATCCCGGTCTCCGTGCTGAACCAGCCCACCCGGCGGTTGGTGTGACGGGACCGGCCGTCGTCGCCGATCGGGGTGTCCAGCTGCACGCGGTAGCCGATGCGTTTGCGGCGCGGCACCCTGCGCTCGTACCAGACCATCACCGCCGAGGCGACGATGCCGAGGATCGCCGTCGCCACGGCCACCAGGTTCTCCGCGCTCAGCCACTCCATCTGCCGCCCCCGCCAGTGCCCGCCCGTTGCGACCGGGTGGCCACCGTACGGCGGCCCGGCGGGGCCGGCGGTGTTCGTTCGCGGGAGTTCGCCGAACGTTCAACGACGTTGGCCGGGCGCGGAGTCGGCTCGGCGGTGTCAGTCCCGTGTGTAGGTGAGGTGTTCGCCGTCGCCGGTGTTCACGCGCTGCAGGGAGCCGCCGGACAGCAGGGTGAGCTCGCTGGCGGAGCCGGGGGTGCAGGCGCCGCTGGGCTGCCCGACCGACACGGCGGACGGGCCGAGCTCCAGCCGGTCGCCGGAGGCGCCGGTGAGGCGGGCCTCGAAGACGCAGTGGTAGGTGCCGTCGCCGGTGGGCCCGTCGGCGACGAGCGACATGACGGTGTCGCCGACGTCGCCCTGCTGGAGCGTCAGGCGGCGGGTGTGCTGCCCGCTCGCGTTGTCGATGGTGGTGGACCAGCTGCCCAGGTAGCCGGCCGGGACGGTCCCGTCCGCGGGCGCGGAGGTGCTGGGCCCCGGTGTGTCGCCGGAGGTGGCGGCGGTGGGCGACGGAGATGCGGTCGGGTCGCCGCCGGTGCGGTGGTCGGCGTCGCCGCCGCTCATCAGGGCGTACACGGAGCCGCCCGCGCCGAGCGCGACGACCAGCGCGATCACCACGAGCAGCGCGGTGGAACGGCCGTCCCGGCGCGGCTCGGGGGCCGGCGGCGCCTGGCCGGCGCCGTAGCCGTCGTAGGGGTAGCCGTACGCGGGCTGCTGGGGATGCCCGTACGGACCCGGGTGCGGGGCGGGGACGCCCTGGCCGGCCACCAGGGTCGGCGGATGATGCACCCGCGGCGGCACGACGGTGTCGTCGTCGGCACGGGCGTGCTCGGGCGTGCCGGCGGGGTCCGCGAAACCCCCCGCCCCGGCCGTCCCCGACCCACCACCCGGCTGACCGCCGGCCCCCGGAGACCCCGCGCCGAACGCCACCGACCCGCCGGAACCGGCCGCCACATCGGCAACACCGGGACCGCCCGAACCGGCCGGTGTCTCGTGTCCGGCACCCGGCCCCGGAGCGGCGACACCGCCCGGCTGACCGGCAACCCCCGAGCCGGACGCCAACGGCTGACCGACCACCGGCCCGCCGGAGGCACCGGGCGGCGACTGGTGCCCGCCCGCCGGACCCCAGGCGGGAGCGCCCGGGA
Source organism: Streptomyces fungicidicus (assembly GCF_003665435.1). Classification (NCBI taxonomy): domain Bacteria; kingdom Bacillati; phylum Actinomycetota; class Actinomycetes; order Kitasatosporales; family Streptomycetaceae; genus Streptomyces; species Streptomyces fungicidicus. The sequence continues at coordinate 4,117,001 of NZ_CP023407.1, read as the reverse complement.
CGGCCGACCCGGCCGGTGGCCAGGCGGGGGTGGCGGCCGACTGGTCGGCGGAGCTGCCCGGCTGACCGGCAGCGCCGGGGCCGGCCGGACCGGGCGGCGACTGGTGCCCGGCCGGGGGCCAGGTGGGGGTGGCGGTCGGGCTGGGTGGTGGGGGTTCTGGGTTTTCCGTGTCGAGGAGGCGGACCGCGTGGCGGCCGAGCTGGGCCACCAGGGCGCCCGGCAGCCAGGGGTCGCGGGCGCGGCCGTCGGCGACGGTGTCGTCCGCGCCGGTGCGCCGCAGGACCTCGTCCAGCGGCGGTCGCGCGGCCGGGTCCTTGTGCAGACAGTCGCGCATCAGGTCGGCGAGACCTTCCGGCACGCCGGCCAGGTCCGGCTCCTCCTGCGCGATGCGGAACATCAGCGCGTGCACCCCGCTGCCGGCGGTGCCGAACGGAAGCGCGCCGCTCGCGGCGTAGGCGAGCACCGAGCCGAGGCAGAACACGTCGCAGGCCTGCGTGATCCGGTCGCCGCGCACCTGCTCGGGGGCCATGAAGCCGGGCGAGCCGACCAGCGCCCCGGTGCGGGTGAGCCCGCCGTCGGTCACCGTCTCCAGCGCCCGCGCGATGCCGAAGTCGATGACGCGCGGACCGTCGATGGTGACGAGCACGTTGGACGGCTTGAGGTCCCGGTGCACGATGCCGGCGGCGTGGATGTCCTTCAGCGCGTGCGCGAGACCGGCGCCGAGGATGCGCACCGACCGCTCGGGCAGCGCCCCGTGGTCGTGCCCGACCACCTGCTGCAGGCTGGGCCCGGCCACATACCCGGTGGCCACCCACGGCACGGGCGCCTCGGTGTCCGCGTCCAGCACCGGAGCCGTCCAGTCGCCGCCGACCTGGCGCGCGGCGCGCACCTCCTGGCGGAAGCGCGCCCGGAACTCCTCCCGCCGCGCCAGCTCCTCGCGGACCAGCTTCACGGCGACGGTGCGTCCCCGCTCGGAGCGGGCCAGATAGACCTGCCCCATGCCGCCGGCGCCGAGCCGGGCGAGCAGCCGGTACGCCCCGATTCCCTGCGGATCCCCGGGCCCGAGCTTGTCCATCCCCGCGCCGCCTCCCCCCGTTGAGCAACATTCCGAGGATAGTGCGGGGCGGGTACCGGGTGACCTGGGCGACCTCTACGGTTCCGTAACAGGCGGACCGAGTGCGTCGAGCACCGCGGAGAGGCGTTCCAGCGCCTCCACCGCGCGGGCCAGTTCGGCGTCCCCGTACGCCTCCCCGTACGCCTTCGACAGCCGCTCGGCGAAGGCCGCGTGGCCGGGGTCGATGCGGCTGACCGCGGCGCGTCCCTGCTCGGTGGGGGCGAGGAGCTTGGCGCGGCGGTGGGCGGGATTGGGCCGGTACTCGGCGAGCCCGCGCCGCACCAGCAGGTCGGCGACGCGCTGCACGCTCTGCCGGGTGATGCCCATGGCCCTGGCGATCCCGGAGACCGGCAGCGGCTCGCCGAGGACCGCGCCGAGCACCTGCCACCAGGCGGCGGTGAGCCCGGCGGGCCGGGCCAGCTCCTCGGCGAGCGCGAGGAACTGCCCGTTCAGCCGGAACGTGCCGAGCGCGCCCCGGCTGAGCAGGTCCTGCGGTTCGCCGCTCACCGCGCCGTGGCCTGCGCGTACTCGGCGTAGGCCCCCGGGTCGGAGTCGTGGAACAGCCGGTACCAGGCGTCGGTCACCGTGTCCTCGTAGACGCCGAGCAGCCGGAAGATCTCGCGGGCGAAGGCGACGGGCTCGGTCGGTCCGGCGGTGACGAGACCGCCGTCGGTGACCGCGTCGGCCTCCACGTACCGGCCGGCGCCCGCGTAGCCGGTCGCGGCCAGGTAGAAGGAGACGGCGCCGGTGTGCGCCCGGTCGTCGAGCAGCCCCTCGCGGGCCAGCCCGGCGGTGGCGCCGCAGATCGCGGCGACGGGCACCCCCGCGTCGAGGAAGGCGCGGGCGGCCCGGGCGAAGGGGGCCAGTTCGTCGCCCTCGTCCCAGCGGTCGGCGCCGGGCAGGATCAGCAGGGAGCTGTCCCCGGGACGCAGTTCGTCGAGCGCGAGGCCGGGCAGCACGCGGAGTCCGCCGATGCTGGTGACGGGCTCGCGGTCCGGGGCGACGGTACGCACCTCGTACCCGGCGCGGGCGAGATGCGCGGTGGCGTGACCGGTCTCCCAGTCGGCGAAGGTGTCGTAGACGGCGAGATGCACGGGCTTGCGGGTCATGACCGCTCCCTGGCGAGTGACGGAGAACCTTCTCGGCTATATGACAGCATCCTGTCACTACGACAGCATCCTGTCCATCGCGCCCTCTCCCCGCCTCCCCCGTCGACAACCTGTCGCGGAAACTCCCCCACCGCAGACAGGCCGCCGATGTCGCCGCACCACATCCGGCACCTACCCTCGGCCCCATGACCCCTCAGCCGAACCCCGAGGTCGGTGCCGCCGTCAAGGCCGCCGACCGTGCCCATGTGTTCCACTCCTGGTCCGCGCAGGAGCTCATCGACCCGCTCGCCGTCGCCGGGGCGGAGGGGTCCTACTTCTGGGACTACGACGGCCGGCGCTACCTCGACTTCACCAGCGGACTCGTCTACACGAACATCGGCTACCAGCACCCGAAGGTCGTCGCCGCGATCCAGGAGCAGGCGGCGCGGATGACGACGTTCGCGCCGGCGTTCGCCGTCGAGGCGCGGTCGGAGGCGGCGCGGCTGATCGCCGAGCGCACCCCGGGCGACCTGGACAAGATCTTCTTCACCAACGGCGGCGCCGACGCGATCGAGCACGCCCTGCGCATGGCACGGCTGCACACCGGCCGCCCCAAGGTGCTCTCCGCCTACCGCTCGTACCACGGCGGCACCCAGCAGGCGGTCAACGTCACCGGCGACCCGCGCCGCTGGGCCTCCGACAGCGGCACGGCCGGGGTCGTGCGCTTCTGGGCGCCGTTCCTGTACCGCTCGCGCTTCTACGCCGAGACGGAGGAGCAGGAGTGCGCGCGGGCGCTCGAGCACCTGGAGACGACGATCGCCTTCGAGGGGCCGTCGACCGTGGCGGCGATCGTCCTGGAGACGATCCCGGGCACGGCGGGCATCATGCCGCCGCCCGCCGGCTACCTCGCCGGCGTCCGCGAGCTCTGCGACAAGTACGGGATCGTGTTCGTCCTCGACGAGGTCATGGCCGGCTTCGGGCGGACCGGGACCTGGTTCGCGGCGGACCTGTACGACGTCGTCCCGGACCTGATGACCTTCGCCAAGGGCGTGAACTCCGGGTACGTGCCGCTCGGCGGCGTCGCCATCTCCGGGGCGATCGCGGACACGTTCGGCAAGCGGCCCTACCCGGGCGGGCTGACCTACTCCGGGCACCCGCTGGCCTGCGCCGCCGCCGTCGCGACGATCGGCGTGATGGCGGAGGAGGGTGTCGTCGAGAACGCGGCGGCGCTCGGCGCGTCCGTCGTCGGACCCGGGCTGCGGGAGCTGGCGGAGCGGCACCCCAGCGTGGGCGAGGTGCGCGGGACCGGCATGTTCTGGGCGCTGGAGCTGGTGCGGAACCCGGAGACCCGGGAGCCGCTGGTGCCGTACAACGCGGCCGGCGAGGCGAACGCCCCGATGGCCGCCTTCGCCGCCGCCGCGAAGGAGGCGGGCGTCTGGCCCTTCGTGAACATGAACCGCACGCATGTGGTGCCGCCGTGCAACACGAGCGAGGCCGAGCTGAAGGAAGGGCTGGCGGCGCTGGACACGGCGCTGTCGGTGGCGGACGGTTACGTGGAGTAAGCGCTCCGGAGGCCCGGCGTGACGGGGGCGAGGGGGCCTTCCCCCCGCCCCCGTTCGAACACCCCGCGGCCCGGACGACCGCGTAAGGTGACGTGCTCACGGACATCCGCGTGCACGCACTCGAACGCGATGAGGGAGACGCCCCGACCATGCCCGGCGCCAGCGGCAACTTCGCCGTGACCCGCAGCACCCTGCGGCAGCAGATCGCGGACGCGCTCCGTGACGAGGTGCTGGCGGGGCGGCTCCAGCCGGGGCAGGAGTTCACCGTCAGGGAGATCGCCGACCAGTACGGGGTGTCCGCGACCCCCGTCCGGGAGGCGCTGGTCGACCTGTCGGCGCAGGGGCTGCTCGACGCCGACCAGCACCGGGGTTTCCGTGCGCACGAGTACTCCCCCGAGGACTTCCACGGCATGATCGAGGCCCGCACCCTGGTGACCGACGGGATGTTCCACGCGCTGACCGACGGCCACATGGCGCATCTCCAGCCGGACGAACCGCGGGTCGCCGCCGCCCTCGCCGGGGTGCGCAGACGCGGCGAGGAGGCGCAGCGGGCCGCCCTGGCCGGCGACCTCACCGTGCTGATCGGCTACGACCTGCGCTTCTGGCGTGAACTCGGATCCGTGTTCGGCAACCCGTACCTCACCGACTTCCTGCACCGGCTGCGCGTGCAGACCTGGGTGTTCGTGGTGCAGCACCTGCGGCGGCTGCCGGATCTCCGGGGCCGACTGTGGGCCGAACACACCGATCTGGTGGACGTCCTGGCCCGCCGTGACATCGATGCCGCCCGCACCATCGTCGAGTCCTACGACGCGCACTCGCTGTCCCTCGTCGAGGGGCTGACGGCCGGCGGTATGGGTAAGGGACCTGCACGAGGATCCGCAGGGGAGGAGCCGCCCGCGCCGGGCGCCGATACGCTTTCCTGACCACGTCCGACCGCGACGACCGTCCCGACGACCGTGCTGTGTGAGGAGCCCTCTTTGGCCTGTGACCTGTGGCTGGTACCGCTCGTCGACGTGTTGTGCCACACGCCCGACAACCCGTTCGCCGAGGAACTCGCGCAGTACAACGCGGTGCTGGCAGAGGCGGGGCTGCCACCGGTGCCGGTGTACCAGTACATGCCGGGACTGTCCGGCGAGGTGGCCCCGGTCGCGGGCTTCGACTACGACGCACTGCACTTCCTGCGGCGGGTCCACCTGCTCCAGGTGTGCGGTCTCCCGGTCACGCCGGTGGACGAACTGGGCGGCGACTACGAGCAGTTGCTGGAGATGTTCGAGACGACGGCCCAGCAGTCCCACCTGGTCTGGCACTACGACCACGCGGGCGCGTATGTCCCCGTCGACTTCCCGCACCCTCTCGCCAACGACGAACTTCTCGCCGGCGGCGGCCCGTTGGGCTCCTCCCACGCGCTGCTGAAGGAGCTGGAGCTGGTCGCCCCGTCCATCGGCATCGACCCGGCCAACCCGCCGCCGGCCCCCGAGCCCCCGCGCGGACCGACCGAACTGGAGGAGCCGGCCGTCCCCGCGCCGTACGACCCCAGCCCCTTCGCCCGCGAACGGCACGTCTGGCTGGGCCTGCACGCGGCGGCGACCCGGAGTCTGGCGCAGGGGTCGATGATCGTCTTCAGCTGACGGGCGTCACCGCAGCTCGGAGAGCCCCTTCTGCAGTTCCTCCGCGTTCATGATCGGGGTCACCTCGACCTCGGCGTTCATGAGGGTGAAGAACGGCTCACCGGTGGGCGGCAGCTCGGAGCTGTCCGCCATGTCGAAGAACAGCAGGGCGGTCCGCCGTCCGCCCACGGGCCCGAAGTAGGCGGCTTCGGGGTGGAGCCGGTCGAGCATCTGCTTCATCATCTCGGGCATCTTCCCGGCGTGAAGGAGCTCGTTCGACTTCTCGGTGTCCATGGTCGCCTTGAGCATCACGCGCATCGCACTCACCTTCTTCTCGTCGACGCACGCGGTCGTGCCACTCCAGGCTATGCCCCCTCACCGGCGCCCGCGCGGGCGCCGGTGAGGGGTCCCGCCGCGGCTACAGGAACGAGTTGATCTCGATCGTCTCGGTGCGGCCCGGGCCCACGCCGATCGCGGAGATCGGGGCGCCGGACATCTCCTCCAGTGCCTTGACGTACGCCTGGGCGTTCTTCGGGAGGTCCGAGAAGGACTTCGCCTTGCTGATGTCCTCGCTCCAGCCCGGCAGCATCTCGTAGACCGGCTTGGCGTGGTGGAAGTCCGTCTGCGAGTAGGGCAGTTCCTCGACGCGCTTGCCGTCGATCTCGTACGCCACGCAGACCGGGATCTGCTCCCAGCCGGTGAGGACGTCGAGCTTGGTGAGGAAGAAGTCGGTGAGGCCGTTGACGCGGGTCGCGTAGCGGGCGATGACCGCGTCGAACCAGCCGCAGCGGCGGTCGCGGCCGGTGGTGACACCGCGCTCCCCGCCGATGCGGCGCAGGGCCTCGCCGTCCTCGTCGAACAGCTCGGTCGGGAACGGGCCGGCGCCGACGCGGGTCGTGTACGCCTTCAGGATGCCGATGACCCGGCTGATCTTCGTCGGGCCCACGCCCGAGCCCGTGCAGGCGCCGCCCGCGGTCGGGTTGGAGGAGGTGACGAAGGGGTACGTGCCGTGGTCGATGTCGAGCAGCGTGCCCTGGCCGCCCTCGAAGAGGACCACCTTGTCCTGCTCCAGCGCCTGGTTCAGCACCAGCACCGTGTCGGAGACGTACGGGGCGAGCTTGTCCGCGTAGCCCAGCAGCTCCTCGACCACCTGCTCCACGCCGATCGCGCGCCGGTTGAAGAGCTTGGTGAGCATCTGGTTCTTGACGTCGAGGGCCGCCTCCACCTTCTGGGTGAGGATCGACTCGTCGTACAGGTCCTGGACGCGGATGCCGACACGGTTGATCTTGTCGGCGTAGGTCGGGCCGATGCCCCGGCCCGTGGTCCCGATCTTGCGCTTGCCGAGGAAGCGCTCGGTCACCTTGTCCACCGTCACGTTGTACGGCGTGATGATGTGGGCGTTGCCGCTGATCAGGAGCTTGGACGTGTCGACGCCGCGCTCGTTCAGACCGCTCAGCTCGGAGAGCAGGACCGACGGGTCGACGACGACGCCGTTGCCGATGACCGGCGTGCAGCCTGGGGAGAGAATTCCGGAAGGGAGCAGGTGCAGGGCGTACTTCTGGTCGCCCACGACTACCGTGTGGCCGGCGTTGTTGCCGCCCTGGTAGCGCACCACATAGTCGACGGAACCACCGAGCAGGTCCGTCGCCTTTCCCTTGCCTTCGTCACCCCACTGAGCACCGAGCAGCACAAGTGCGGGCACGCGCGTACACCCCTTCCGGGCGGGGCATGTCCAAGGTCAGGGGCGCACACGGAGGATCACCGCCGCGTGCACCGTGCGACCACCATTGGCCGCCAACCGTCGGACCGGATGCCCCGGAATAGACGAAACCCCTGGCGCAACAGCGCAAGGGGCTCTTGCACAAAGATGCTACCCGAGGAAGCGAGGCATGGCCGAGGTGGCGACTTCCAGGACCTTTCCCGCGACGTCCGAGCAGCTCCTGGTGGTCATCGATCCGGTCGCCCGACGGGCGGACGGCGAGTCCGTCCGGATCGCGAAGGACGTGCTCAGCGCGGGTGCGGCCGGCACGAAGGTGTGCCTGCCGGACAGCCCCGAGGAGTTCGCCAAGGCGCTGGCGCGGCGCGGGTCCCGGCGGCCGGTGGTGGTCGGCGACGACCGGGCGCTGGTGCGGGCGGTGACGCTGCTGCACCGGCAGCGGGAGCTGGCGGGCTGCGCGCTGTCGCTGGTTCCGGTCGGGGGCGCGCTGGCGCTGTCCCGGTCGCTGGGCGTGCCGACGGGGGCGGTGGCCGCGGCGCGGGCGGTGCTCGACGGGGCCGTGCGGCGGATGGACCTGCTGGTGGACGACAGCGACGGGGTGGTGCTCGGCGCGCTGCGGATCCCGCCGGTCGGGGGCGTGGCGCGGGAGCCGGAGGCGGACGGCGGCGCGGGCCGTCCGTGGCTGCGGACCTGCCGGTCGCTGGTGCGGACCCTGGTGCCGGCCCGGCCGTCCGGGATCGTCTCCGCCCCCGAGACGGGGCCGGCCAGGCTGCGGGTGGAGGTGGACGGGGAGACCCTCGTCGACCTGGGACAGCCGGTGGAGGGCGTCTCGGTCGTGCCCGGCGTCTGCGGGAGGGCCAGGGTCGAGGTGCGCCCGGTGTCGGTGGGCGCGGAGGCGTCGCCGCTGCGTGCGGAGGCCCGTGCGGTGACCGTCTCGGGCGCCCACTTCCGCTACCGCGCGGACGCCGCCGTCTCGGGCCCGGTCCGCACCCGGACGTGGGTGGTGCGGGAGGGGGCGTGGGGACTGACGGTACCGACGGGGTAGGGCCCCTCAGGGAGCTTTGAAGTCGGTCGTGTCCAGCACGCAGTCGAACGGCTGGGGAATGCGCAGCTTCTCGCCGAACGGCTTGGTGTCACGGGACTCGTAACCCTTGGCGGAGGGCATCGAGAAGACCGTGGCCTGCTCTTCCTGCATGTCGAGAACTAGATAGACGGGGATGCCGGACCGCCCGTAGACCTTCACCTTGTCCGTGAGGTCGTCGTCCCGGGTGGTGGATGACGTGAGCTCGGCCACGAAGCAGAGGGCCCCGCCATCGACATGGTTGTCTGCCGTTTCCAGGGCTTTCGCGTGCGTCGCGTGGATGTCCGGCCCATAAGCCCGCTCGGCACCCGGGAAGACGTACAGGTTGGGCGCCCGCTCGATCACGTGCCCCTCGGGCAGGTGCGGCTCCAACTGCTGGCACACCAAACGCATCACACGGGTGTAATACCCCTTGGACCACGGCGACACGACGATGCTCCCCCTGATGATCTCGGCTGTGTAGCCGTCGGGCACGTCCAGCTCGTCGAGGGTGTTCAGCAGGCCCTCGAAGCTGTCGGGTTCGGTGCCGCGTGTCGTCGGTCGCTCTGCCATGACAGTCATGATGCGCCCTCCCCTCGATGCGGAACAGATGCCACTCAGCGTATCCGCTCCGTCACGCACCGGTGACGGCTTCCGGGAAACCCCTCAGCCCCGCCCGAACCGCTCCTCACGGTGGGCGCGCCAGCGGTCCATCATCGTGTCGATCTCCTTCTCCACGAACTCGAAGAAGGCCAGCGTCTCCGCCAGCCGGCGGCCCGCCGGGGTCGCCGCGCCCAGGCTGGTCACGCCCTCCCGGAGGGCGTCCTCCCAGCGCTTGATGACGGCCTCGCGGTTGGTGAGGGCCTCGTACCACTGGTCGCCGTGGACGCGGTACCGCTCCCGGCGCGAGCCGGGTTCGCGCTCGCGGGAGACCATGTGCTGCTGCGCCAGGTAGCGCACCGCGCCGGAGACCGCGGCCGGTGAGATCTGGAGCCGTTCGCCCAGTTCGGCGGAGGTCAGCACGCCCGTGTCGGACGCGAGCAGGGCGGCGAAGACGCGGGCCGGCATGCGCGGGAGACCGGCTTCCACCAGTTGCGCCGCGAAGTGCTCCACGAACCGCGAGACCGCCTCCGGGTCCCGGTCCGTCCCGCCCGGTTCCGCCATGACCCGATCATCTCCCCTGCTCAGCCGCCGCCGATCAGTCTAGCCCCGCGTTTATACGGTTCCTTAACTTCACAAATTTCTGAATGAAGCGTACGTTCCGAAACATGACGAAGGCCATCACCGTGTCCGGGCTGCACAAGTCGTTCGGCCGCACGCGCGCACTCGACGGTCTCGACCTGGAGGTCGAACCGGGCGAGGTCCACGGCTTCCTGGGCCCTAACGGCGCCGGCAAGTCCACCACCATCCGCGTCCTGCTCGGCCTGCTGCGCGCCGACTCGGGCGCCGCCCAGGTGCTCGGCCGCGATCCCTGGGCGGACGCCGTGGAGCTGCACCGCCGCCTCGCCTACGTCCCCGGCGACGTCGAGCTGTGGCCCGGCCTGACCGGCGGCGAGGCCATCGATCTGCTGGCGCGGCTGCGCGGCGGCCTGGACAGGAGGCGGCGCGCCGAGCTCGTCGAGCGCTTCGACCTCGATCCGACCAAGAAGGGCCGCGCCTACTCCAAGGGCAACCGGCAGAAGGTCGCCATCGTCGCCGCCCTCGCCTCCGACGCCGAGCTGCTGGTCCTCGACGAGCCGACCGCGGGACTGGACCCGCTCATGGAGGTCGTCTTCCAGGACGTCATCGGCGAAGCCAAGGCGGCGGGCAGGACCGTGCTGCTCTCCAGTCACATCCTGGCCCAGGTGGAGAAGCTCGCCGACCGGGTGAGCATCATCCGGCTGGGCCGCACCGTCCAGTCCGGCAGCCTCGGCGAGCTGCGCCACCTGACCCGCACCACCATCGAGGCGGAGACCGAGCGGCCCGTGACCGGCCTGGACTCCCTGCCCGGTGTCCACGGCCTGCGGACCGTCGACGACGCCACCGGCCGGATCCGCTTCGCCGTCGACGGCGGACTGGTCGACGGCGCGGTCCGCAAGCTCACCGAGTTCGGCATCCGCAGCCTGATCAGCCACCCGCCCACGCTGGAGGAACTGATGCTGCGCCACTACGGCGACGAGCTCGCCGCCAACGGGCACGGCGCCGCACGGGACACGGACGGAGAGCCGCGATGACCTCCGCGACCACCGCCCCCGGCACCCGGGCTTCCGCCGCACCCGTCGCGGGCGGCAACGCGCTGGCCGGAACCCGGACGCTGATCCGCTTCGCCCTGCGCCGCGACCGGGTCCGGCTCCCGGTGTGGATCGGGGCCCTGCTCCTGGGCACGCTCACCACGGCGAACAGCTTCCGGACGCTCTACAGCGACCCGCAGGACCGGGCGAACGCCGTCGCGGGCGCGGACAGCCCGGCCAACCTGGCCCTGTCCGGCCCCCGCCACTACCTCACCGACGACGGCTTCGGCTCCATCCTGAGCCACCAGATGATCGGCTTCACGGCCGTCCTCGTCGGTCTCATGAGCGTGCTGGTCGTCACCCGGCACACCCGCGCGGAGGAGGAGACGGGCCGCGCCGAGCTGGTGCGCTCGACCGTCGTCGGGCGCCACGCGCACCTCGCCGCCGCCCTCTCCGTCGCCGTCCTGGCCAATCTCGTCCTCGCCCTGCTGCTGGCCCTCGGCCTGACCGGCCTGGGCCTGGAGGGCGTCGACGCGGCCGGCTCGCTGGTCTACGGCTTCGCCCACGCGGCCGCCGGCCTGGTCTTCGCCGCCGTGGCCGCGGTCACCGCCCAGTTCACCGCGCACACGCGCGGGGCGTCCGGCGCGGCACTGGCCGTCATCGGCGTCGCCTACGCGCTGCGCGCCGCGGGTGACAGCGGCGGCGACGGCGCCCTGTCCTGGCTGTCCCCGATCGGCTGGGTGCAGCGCAGCTACCCGTACGTCGACAACCGCTGGTGGCCGCTGCTGCTGTGCCTGGTGTGCGCGGTGGCGTGCGCGGCGGCCGGGTTCGTGCTGTCCACCCGGCGGGACGTGGGCGCGGGCCTGCGTCCGGAGAAGCTGGGCAGCCCCACCGCCTCCGCCGCGCTCGCCACACCGGTCGGCTTCGCCCTGCGCCTGCACCGCGGCATGCTGACCGGCTTCGGCGCCGGCCTGTTCCTGATGGGCGCGATGTACGGGTCGGTCCTCGGGGAAGCGGAGGACATGCTGCAGGGCATCGACGAGATCGAGGAGGCCCTGGCGCGCCTCGGCGGGGCCTCCGTCGTCGAGTCCTTCGCCTCGATGGTCATGGTCGTCCTGACGGTCGTGGCGGCGGTGTACGTCGTCATGGCGGCCCTGCGGCCCCGCGCCGAGGAGACGGCGGGCCGCGCCGAGCCGCTCCTCGCCACCGGCCTCTCGCGCTCCCGCTGGGTGGGCGGCCACCTGGCCGTGGCGATGGGCGGCGGCACGGTCGTGCTGCTGCTGGCCGGGCTCGGCTTCGGCGTCGCCGGGGCGGCCTCGACCGGTGACGCCGGGCTGTTGCCGGACCTGGTGGGCGCGGCCCTCGCGTACGCGCCCGCGCTGTGGGTCACGGCCGGTGTGGCCGTGGTGCTCTTCGGCTGGTTCCCACGGGCGGGCCAGGCGGCCTGGATCGTGCCGGTGTACGCCTTCGTGGTCGGCTACCTCGGCCAGATCCTCCAGTTCCCCGGCTGGATGAACAACCTCTCCCCGTTCGGCCACATCCCCCGGCTTCCCGCCGCGGACCTGGACTGGACCCCGCTGCTCCTGCTGACGCTCGTCGCCGCCGGCCTGGTGTGGCTGGGTCTGGCGGGCTTCCGCCGGCGTGACCTGGACATGAAGTGACCGCGCCGGGGCGGCCCCCGCACGGGCTCCCCGGCCACCGGCTCAGACCTCGACCGCCAGCCCCTCCAGCCCCCTGATCACGAAGTTCGGCTTCCTCGCCGGCTCCGCCGCGAGGCGCAGGGTCGGGGCCTTCTCCAGCAGGGCCGTCATGGAGGCCGCCAGTTCGATGCGGGCCAGCGGGGCGCCGATGCAGTAGTGGATGCCGGCGCTGAACGAGATGTGGGGGTTGTCGACGCGGGTCAGGTCGAGGCGGGACGGGTCGGCGAAGACCGCCGGGTCGTGGTTGGCGGCGCCGAAGAGCATCGCGATCTCCGCGCCCCTCGGGATCACCTGGCCGTCGATCTCGATCTCGTCCAGCACCCAGCGCTCGAAGAGCTGGAGCGGGGTGTCGTAGCGCATCAGCTCCTCGACGGCCGAGGGGACCAGGGAGTGGTCCGCGCGCAGGGCGGCGAGCTGGTCCGGGTTGCGGAACAGCGCCCACCAGCCGTTGACCGTGGAGTTCACGGTGGCCTCGTGGCCGGCGTTCAGCAGCAGCACGCAGGTGGAGATCATCTCCTGCTCGGTGAGCCGGTCGTCGTCCTCGTCGTGGGCGGCGATCAGGCCCGAGATCAGGTCGTCGCCGGGGTTGCGGCGGCGCACGGCGATCAGCTCGCGGAGGTACTCCGAGAACTCGGCCGAGGCCCGCACCGCCTTCGCCGCCGCGTCCCCGGACGGGTTCAGTTCGTACATCCCGCAGATGTCCGCCGACCAGGGACGCAAGGGGGCCCGGTCGGCCTCCGGGATGCCCAGCATCTCGGCGATCACCGCGACCGGCAGCGGCTCGGCGACGTCCTTGAGCAGGTCGCCGCCGCCCGCGTCGGCCAGCGCGGTCACCAGGTCCCCCGCCAGCCCCTCGACGTACGGCTTCAGGCGCTCCACGGTGCGCGGGGTGAACGCCTTCGACACCAGGCGGCGGATCCGGGTGTGGTCCGGCGGTTCGAGGTCGAGCATCCCGTGGTCGTTGAGGGTGTGGAACGGCTCGTGCTCCGGCGGCGGGGCGGTGCGGCCGAACTCCTCGTGGGTGAAGCGGTGCTGGTACGTCCGTCCCAGGCGCCGGTCGCGCAGCAGGGCCGAGACGTCCGCGTGGTGCGCGACCAGCCACTGGTTCGTCGGCTCGAAGTACCGCACCCGGCCCTGTTCCCGCAGCTCGGCGTAGGCGGGGTACGGGTCGGCGACGAACGCCGGGTCCCACGGGTCGAACGCGAGGTCGGAAAGGGCTGCCATGGACGGACGGTAGCCCGGAAAACCGCCTCTGACCAGGGGGGTCAGCCCGGTGTGACCAGCCGTGCCTCGTAGGCGAACACCGCCGCCTGGGTGCGGTCGCGCAGGCCCAGTTTCACCAGGATGCGGCTGACGTGCGTCTTGATCGTCGACTCGGCGACCACCAGCCGCCCGGCGATCTCCGCGTTCGACAGGCCCTGCGCGATCAGCACCAGCACCTCCGTCTCCCGCTCGGTCAGATCGCCGTACGCCGCGTGCGCGGCCGGCATCAGCCGCGGGGCCTCGGACAGCTTGGAGAACTCGGTGATCAGCCGTCGGGTCACCGTGGGGGCGAGCAGCGCCTCCCCGGACGCGACCACCCGCACCCCCTCGGCGAGCTGGCGGGCCGAGGCGTCCTTGAGGAGGAAGCCGGAGGCGCCCGCGCGCAGCGCCTGGTAGACGTACTCGTCGAGGTCGAAGGTGGTCAGCACGAGCACCTTCGCCGCGCCGTCAGCGGCGACGATCTCCCGCGTCGCCTCGATGCCGTTCAGCTCGGGCATGCGGATGTCCATCAGGACGATGTCGGGGGCGAGTTCACGGACCCGTTCGACCGCCTCCCGGCCGTTGACCGCCTCTCCGACGACCTCGATGTCCGGCATCGCGTTGAGCAGGACGGAGAAGCCCTCGCGGACCATCATCTGGTCGTCCGCGATCAGGACGCGGATGGTCATGCGTCACCCTCGTTCACCGTGGCGACCGGCAGGAACACGGCGACCTCGTAGCCCCCGTCGTCCGCCGGGCCCGCCGTCATCTCGCCGTTCAGCATGGTGACCCGCTCCCGCATGCCGGTGATGCCGTGACCGGCGCCGGGCGAGGGCTTCACCAGGCTCGGCTCCGGTGCGGGACCGTTGACCACGCGCACCCCGAGCCCGCCGAGGACGTACCCGATCTCGACGCGGGCGCTCGCGCCGGGCGCGTGCCGCAGGCTGTTGCTGAGCGCCTCCTGCACGATCCGGTACGCCGACAGCTCCACCCCCTGCGGCAGCTCCCGCACCGCACCGGTCACCACCTTCTCCACCGGCAGACCGGCGTCGCGCACGTTGACGAGCAGGGCGTCCAGGTCGGCGAGGGTGGGCTGGGGGGCGTCCGGGGCCTCGTAGTCCTCGGCGCGGACCACACCGAGGATGCGGCGCAGTTCGGTGAGGGCGGCGACCGCGTTCTCCCTGATGGTGACGAAGGCGCGCTCCAGCTCCGGCGGCGGGTTCTCCACCCGGTAGGGCGCGGCCTCGGCCTGGATGGCGACCACCGACATGTGGTGGGCCACCACATCGTGCAGCTCGCGGGCGATGGTGGTGCGCTCCTCCAGCGCCGTGCGCCGGGACCGCTCGTGCGCGGTGACCGTCTGCTGGGCGGTCACCTCCTGCTCCGCGGTGCGGCGGATGTGCCAGACGGAGACCACGAGCAGGGCGAAGGCGGACGTCACCAGCATGGGCCCGCTGTTGGTGTAGTAGTACGACCCGCCGAAGAAGACGTCGGAAAGGAAGGCGTACGCGACGGTCAGCCCCCACATCCAGGCGGCGGTGCGCGGCCGGGTGCGCAGGGCCACCACGACCAGTACGGACAGGTGGCAGATGAACGCGCCGGGCATCCACGGCCAGTCGCCCGAGCCGTTCTTGACCAGCGCGACCACCGGGGTCACCGCGAGGGACAGCCAGAACGCTCCGGCCGGCCGGACCAGGGTGGCGAGCACCGGGAGCGCGCACAGCACGCCGATCAGCAGGGCGGCCACGTCCCCGCCGGGCAGACCGCTCGACAGCGCGCCGGCCGCCAGGGCGAGCAGCGCGAGCCCTCCCACCACGGCGTGCGGCAGGTGCTGCGCGGCCGCCCTCGCCCGGGCGGGCAGCCGGCGGACGAACGGGCCGTCCGTGCGCCGGGGCGGCAGCGGGCGGTAGGCGAAGGGGTCGTGGAAGAGGTCCTGGCGCAGTCCCCGCAGGGAGTTCCGGGCCAGCCGGTACTCCGGGCTGCGGGTCCCGTTCCCGTGCTGCTGGTGAGTCGTCTCGGTCACGCTCACACGGTAGGCCGACCGGGTGACGGCGGTCGTCCCCGCCGAGACGGGTTTCCGGGCGTCCCTCTCAGGTACTACGCGGGCCACGACGGCGTGCCGCGCGGTACGCCGTCGAGCCCTTCAGTACCCCGAGGGCCGGACCAGCCCCGACTCGTACGCGAACACGGCGGCCTGGGTGCGGTCCCGCAGTCCCAGCTTCACCAGGATGCGGCCGACGTGGGTCTTCACGGTCTGCTCGGCCACCACCAGCCGTACCGCTATCTCCGCGTTGGACAGGCCCTGCGCGATCAGCGCCAGCACCTCCGTCTCGCGTTCGGTCAGCTCGCCGACGCGCTGTCTGAGCGGGGTGCGGGGACGGGCGTCCAGCCGGGAGAACTCGGCGATCAGCCTGCGGGTGATGCCGGGCGCAAGCAGGGCGTCCCCGGCCGCCACCACCCGTACCGCCTCGGCGAGCTGGTCGGCGGAGGCGTCCTTCAGCAGGAACCCGGACGCCCCGGCGCGCAGCGCCTCGTACACGTACTCGTCGAGGTCGAAGGTGGTCAGCACCAGCACCTTGACCTGCGGGGTGGCGGAGGTGATGAGGGCGGTGGCCTCGATGCCGCCGAGCTCGGGCATGCGGATGTCCATCAGCACGACGTCCGGGGCGAGTCCGGCGACCTGCGCGACCGCCTCCACCCCGTTCACCGCCTGTCCCACGACCTCGATGTCGGGCTGCGTGTTGAGCAGCACGGTGAAGCCCTGCCGGACCATCTGCTGGTCGTCGGCGACGAGTACGCGGATCATGCGGTGCCGTCCTGGGGAAGGGGGTCGGTGGCGGTCGGGGCGGGGGCCGGGAGGTAGGCGTCGACCCGGTAGCCCCTGCCGGTCCAGGGGCCGGCGGTCAGCCTGCCGCCCAGCATGACGGCCCGCTCCCGCATGCCGAGCAGCCCGTGCCCGGCGCCGGAGGACGGCGGCGCCTCCCGGGCAGGACGGGTGTTGACAACCTCCACCCGCAGCCCCCGCGGATCGTAGGCCAGGGTGACGCGGGCGGTGGCGCCGGGCGCGTGCCGCAGCACGTTGCTCAGCGCCTCCTGCACGATCCGGTACGCCGACAGCTCCACGCCGGACGGCAGCCGGCGCCGGCCGCCGGTGATCTCGGTGGTCACGGTCAGTCCGGCGGCGCGGGTGTTCTCCACCAGCGCCTCCAGCCGGTCCAGGGTGGGCTGCGGGGCGTCCGAGGCCTCGCCGGGGCCGGGGTGTTCGGAACGCAGCACGTCCAGCACGCGGCGCAGCTCGGTCAGCGCCTCGACGGCGTTCTGCCGGATGCCGGCGAGGTTCTCCCTCAGCTCGTCGGAGGGGTCCCGGGTCAGGTGCGGGGCGACCTGCGCCTGGATGGAGATCACCGACATGTGGTGGGCCACCACGTCGTGCAGCTCGCGGGCGATCCGGCTGCGCTCCTCCAGGAGGGTGCGCCGGGCGCGTTCCTCGGCGGTGAGCGTGGTCTGCCGGCCCAGTTCGGCGCGGGCCTCGCGACGGCCGCGCAGGGCGGCGCCGAGGACCACGACGACGGCGAACAGGGTGACGGCGAGCTGTCCGGTGGACGAGTGGTTCCACGCACCCCAGAGGCCCTGGAGGACGTAGGTGAGCAGCCCTGTCACGGCCAGCGCCTCGAAGGAGACCCGGGTGGGCGCGCGCAGCGCGAGCAGCAGCAGCACGCACAGATGGGCGACGATCCCCCACGGCGTCCAGGGCCACGGGAAACCGTCGATCTGGCCGGCCATCAGCATGCGGCGCAGCAGAACGGCGCACACCAGCGTGGCGGTGACCGACACCCAGAGCGCCGGAACCGGGCGCCGCAGCGCGAGGACGACCGCGCCGCCCTGCCCGAGCGCGACCAGCAGGGAGTGGCCGTCGCCGAGCCTGCCGTCCTCCGTGAGCTGGGCCAGGCCGCCGAGGACCACGGCGACCGCGATCAGGCAGAGGAATCCGTGCGGCGCCCAGCGCAGCCACACCGAAGGGGGCAGCGGGTCCGCCCGCCAGGTCCACAGGTCGTCCCGCAGCACGCCGAGCCACCGCCGGACGAGTTGTGCCCCCTTGTTCGCCACGCGGTTCAGCCTAGACATGCCGTACGTCCTCCGTGGCGGGCCGGTGGGCGCGGACCACGCGGGACGGCCCGCGCCGCCGGTCGCCCCCGCCCCGCTCCCAGGAGCGGAACGCGACCCCGCACACGGTGAGGGCGAGGGCGAACACCGGCAGCCAGAGAAGCCGGGCTGCGACCCAGCCGAGGCCGTCGGGGACGGTGTGCAGGCCGGGGAGGCGGCCGGCGGGGAGAGCGGTGGCGGTGGTCGCCATCAGGGCGGTCTGGTGCCAGAGGAAGACGGTCATCGCGGAGAGGTTGACCAGCGCCACCGCCGCCCATGCGACCGGCCGGCGCATCGCCGTGCGCAGCCGGTCCCGCAGCAGCAGGGTGAGCCCGCACTGGGCGAGGCCGAAGGTGACGGCGGCGAGCGTCGGCGGGTTGAGGTTGGACACCCCGGCGCCGGGGACGCCGACCATCGACGCCGGGTAGCCGGCCCAGGCGACGAGGCCGGCCGTGGCGGCCGTGCCGGAGAGGAGGAGGGTCCAGCCGGTCCTGCGGCGTTCCAGCTCGCCGCGCGTCCAGGCCGCGCCCAGGGTGTACGGCACCAGCCAGCCGGCCACCAGGTTCAGCCACGCGATCCCGTCCGGGGCGCCGAAGCCGAAGCGGAGCAGGTCGACGTGGAGGACGACGGCGAGCGGCCACAGCGGGTGGAGCCGAGCGAGCAGCGGGGTCGCGGCGGTGAGGGCGGCGAAGACCAGCAGGAACCACAGCGGCGACAGGGCGAGCTTCACCAGCGTGCGGACGGTGGCGTACTCGGCGCCGGAGAGCAGCAGGGCGGCCGCGACGACCGTCCACAGGACGAGGACGGCGACGACCGGTTTGAACAGCCGGGCCGTACGGCCGCGCAGCCAGCGGTGGTACGGGATGCCGCGGGCGCGCGCCGAGGCGTATCCGCGGGTCCCCACATGCCCTCCGACCAGGAAGAACACGGCGAGGGTCTGGAACGCCCAGGACAAGGGCGCGAGCCACGGCAGGTGCTGGAGCGGGCTGGCGGTGCGCAGGGTGCTGCCGTCCGCGACGACGGCGGTGACCAGCCAGTGGCCGAGGACCACACCGAGCACGGCGAGGGCGCGCAGGGCGTCCACGGCACGGTCGCGGTGGTCCGGGGTGGCGGCGTCGACGCGCCGGGCGGCGTCACGTGCCGCGGTGCCGAGCCGGCCGCTCATGAGGTCACCGCCCGGGTCTCGCCGAGGACGATCCGGGTGAGGTTGGCAAGGGAGGCGGAGCCGGGGGCGAAGTAGTCGCTGTGGCCGCCGTCGCCGGCCGCGAAGACCCGGGCGCCGAACTCCGGGGAGACCGGGTCGGCGCCGAAGCCGACGGTGGTGCCGAGGAGGTCCGCGCTGAGGTGCGGCACGTCGCCCACCCAGTCGCCGGCGCCGCGGGCGGCCCAGATCCGCGCCCCGGTGCGCAGGCCGGCGGCGGTGTCGGCGCCGGTGCCGGGGCTGCCGAGCAGGGCGATGTCGTCGGCGGCGAGGTGGCCGGCGGCCCGGGCGCAGACGACGGAGCCGTAGGAGTGGCAGAGCAGGGAGAGGCGCACGTGCCGTCCGGCGACGGCGCGCACGTCGCGGACGAGGTCGCGCAGTCGGGGTGCGGCCTCCTCCGCCCGGCCGGTGGTGGCGACGGCGGTGCTGACGGTGCCGGGGGTCTCGTAGCCGAGCCAGCCACCACCGCCGTGCGGGTGCCGGCCGGGGCCTCGCGGGTGAGCCGTCCGTGCAGGGCGAGGGCGGTGGCGCGGAACCGGCCGTAGGTGTCGAGGCCGGTGTCGGAGCCGGGGACCAGGACGGCGACGCGGTCGGCGTGCGCGAGGTCGCCCAGGACCTCCGTGGCCAGTCCGGGGCCCCGTCCGTCGAAGTCGAGCAACTGGCTTGTGGCGAGGGTGCGTTCGACGTCCGCGCGGTGGTGGTCGCCGTGCTCGGCGGCCATCCGGGACGCCTCCCGGGCGTTGGCTCGGTGGGCGGCGTAGGTCGTGGCGAGGGTCGCGGGGGTGGGTGGGGCGAGGTGGGCGGGGGGTGGCGCGGGGGGCTGTGGGCGGGCCGCGCCCGCGAGGGGGACGGCCACGGCGGCCGCGACGAGGAGGGCGAGGACGCCTCGCCACCATGGCGCTCGGGCGCTTGTGCGGCTGCCCGGTGCCGGTGTGGGGCGGGGGTGGGTCGCGCTGCCCGGCGCTGTCGGGGTGCCGTCGCGCCCACCCGTGCCGCCCCAGCGGCACGACTGCCCGCGAGACGATGGCTGCCGCACCATCTTCTTCACCCCTCCCGTTCGCCCGGTCGTCGGGCTTCTCGGGAAGGGAAGTTACGGAGGAGCGTGGGTAGTTCGCGTCCCGCCGGGGGACTCAGTCGCGGGGTGGCTCTCAAGTACTACGGGTATGACGCAGGGGGGCGTTCACCAGGCGAGTTGGGCTATCTCCTCCGCCACCACCGCGCAGGCGTCCGCCGCCGGGTCGATCAGCGGGAAGTGTCCGACGTCCTCCAGCAGGGTCATCCCCACCACCTCCCCGGCCTTCGCCGCCGCCTCCGCGTACGACTCGGCGACCGCCTGCGGGACGTCGACGTCGGTGCGCCCCTGCACCAGGGTGGTGGCGATCCCGGTGGGCAGCAGCAGCGCGGGGTCGGCGTGCGGCCGGCGCTCGGCGAAACCGTCGTCCCCGCCGAGGAGTTGCCGCGCGGCGCCCCCGCACACGTCCAGCTTGTCGGCGACCTCGAGGTCCGCGATCGGGGCCAGGGCGACGACACCGCGCAGCGGCGCGGGACGGTCCGTGCGCCAGGGGGAGCCGGCCGGCAGCACGTGCCGCGCGGCGGCCCACAGCGCCAGATGCCCGCCCGCCGAGTGGCCGGTGAGCACGACCCGCCGCGGGTCGGCCCCCGGCAGGTGCTCCGGTATCAGCGCGGGCAGCGCGTCCATCGCGGCGGCGACGTCGTCGAACGTGTCGGGCCACCGCCCGGCCACCGCGTCCCCGCCGCCCTCGGCACCGTGCCGGTACTCCACATTGGCCACGGCGAAGCCCCGGCCGGCCAGGAACGCGGCGAACGGGCTGATGTGCCGCCGGCCGTACGGCGCCCGCCAGGCACCGCCGTGCAGGACGACCACCACGGGCGCGGGCCCGGGCCCGCCCTGCACCCGGGGCGCGTAGAAGTCGACCAGCTGGTCCGGTGCGTCGCCGTAGGCCGCCGTGGCGTCGGGGTCCACGGGCGGATGGGAGAAGGCGGACTCCTCCTCGGCTGCGGCCCGGGCGGCTGCGACGTCGTCCGTCATGCTCAACCTCTCAGCGATACAACGTGGTTCGACGGACCGGGCGGAACCGCGGCCGTTTGGCCGGGACGGTATCAGGCGCTCCACGTGCCCCGACATGCGGATGTCACGCTGGGTCAGCGCGACCGGGGGCGGCACCGTGCGGCACCGCCCCCGGGCCCGCCTACACCAGTACCTCCGCCAGCACCCGCGCCGCCCGCTCCACGTCCGCGAAACCGACGTACAGCGGGGTGAAGCCGAACCGGAGCACGTCCGGGTGACGGAAGTCGCCGACCACGCCCCGCTCGATCAGCCGCTCCATCACGGCCCCGGCGTCCGGGCAGCGCAGGGCGATCTGGCTGCCCCGCTCCGCGTGCGCCCGCGGTGTCACACACGCGACCCGGCCCTCGGGCACGTACTCCTCGACGCACTCCAGGAAGAAGTCCGTCAGCGCTAGGGACTTGGCCCGCACCGCGTCGACCGCCACCCCGTCCCAGACCTCCAGCGCCGCCTCCAGGGCGAGCATGGAGAGGATGTCCGGGGTGCCGACCCGTCCGCGCACCGCGCCGGCCGCGGGCTCGTACCCGGGGCGCATCCCGAAGGGCTCCGCGTGGGAGTTCCAGCCGGGCAGCGGGGAGTCGAAACGGTCCTGGAGATCGGCGCGCACATACAGGAACGCGGGTGAACCGGGGCCGCCGTTCAGGTACTTGTAGGTGCAGCCGACCGCCAGGTCCACGCCGTGCCGGTCCAGACCGACCGGCAGCGCGCCCGCGCTGTGGCACAGGTCCCAGACGACGTACGCCCCCGCTGCGTGCACCGCGGCGGTCAGCGACGGCAGGTCGTGCAGCCGGCCGGTGCGGTAGTCGACGTGGTTGAGCAGCACCGCGGCCGTACGGTCGCCGAGCGCGCCCGGGACCTCGGACGGGGTCACCGGTCGCAGCGTGCAGCCGGTCATCCGGGCGGCCGACTCCGCGATGTAGCCATCCGTGGGGAACGTGGTCGCGTCGACCACGATCTCGTCCCGCGCAGGGTCGGCGAGCCGCGCCAGCCGCACCGCGCCGACCACCGCCTTGAACACGTTGACGCTCGTCGAGTCGCCGACCACGACCTGCCCGGCCGCCGCGCCCACCAGCGGCGCGATCCGGTCGCCGATCCGCTCCGGCGCCGTCCACCAGCCGCCCTCCGTCCAGGACCGGATGCGCAGCTCGCCCCACTGCCGGCGCACCACGTCCGCCACCCGGCCGGGGACGGCCGCCGGCAGCGCCCCCAGCGAGTTGCCGTCCAGGTAGACCACGTCGTCGAGCACGAACTCGTCCCGCTTGAGGGCCAGTTCGTCCAGGCCGTCGAGCTTCTCCGCCCGCGCCGCAAGCTCAGACATAGGACCTCGCCGTCCACAGCTCGGGGAACACGCTCTTGCGCGCCCGCTTCTCCAGCCAGGCCACTCCGGCGGAGCCCCCGGTGCCGGCCTTCGCGCCCATCGCGCGGCGGGTGGCGACCAGATGGTCGTTGCGCCAGCGCCACACCAGCTCGGCGACATCGGTCAGCGCCTCGCCGAGGCGGGCCACCTCGCCGCGTCCGTCACCCGAGTAGACGGCCGTCCAGACCGCCTCCACCTCCGCCGACGGCTCGTACCGCAGCGACACGTCGCGCCGCAGCACGTCCTCCGGGACCGCGTGCCCCCGGCGGGCGAGGAACCGCAGCACCTCGTCGTACAGGCTCGGCTCGTGCAGCGCCTTCTCCAGCTCGGCGTGGACGCGCGGCGCGCCCCGGTGCGGGACCAGCATGGACGCCGACTTGTCGCCGAGCAGGAACTCCAGCCGCCGGTACATCGCCGACTGGAACCCGGAGCCCTCCCCGAGGGCGGCGCGGTAGGAGTTGAACTGCGCCGGGGTGAGCCCGCTCAGCGGCTTCCAGGAGGCGTTCAGCGCCTCCAGCTCGCGCACGGAACGTTTCAGCGCGTCGACCGCGACCGGTACGTCGTCCTGCCGCAGCGCCTTCGCCGCGGTCTCCCACTCGTGGACGATCACGGTGAACCACAGCTCCATCACCTGGGTGGTGACCAGGAAGACCATCTCTCCGGGATCGTCGGAGAGGGTGTGCTGGAGGTGGGTGAGGACATCGGCCTTGACGTAGTCCTCGTAGGGAGTCGTTCCCTGGCTCCAGTCAATTTTTGGGGCGAGATGCGGGGTCTCAGGCTCGTGAGCCTCGTGGGACATCGCTGTCTCCTGTACATGTACTCCGGGTAGCGGTCCGCCCCTGCCGTTACCGGCACGGGGGCCCCGGTCCCCACGGTGCATCCTGCGCAATCGTCCCCCACCACCGCAAGGCCCGCCTGCTCAGGAGCGAGCAGGCGGGCCCCGGGAACGTCACGGGCCGGGTCAGCCGAGGACCTGGGCCGCCGTCGGCGAGGAGTCCTTCAGGAACTGGCTGCAGCGCTCGTACTCCTCCTGCTCGCCGATCGCCCGCGCGGCGCGGGCAAGGGCGTGCAGGGCGCGCAGGAAGCCGCGGTTGGGCTCGTGCTCCCACGGCACGGGCCCGTGGCCCTTCCAGCCGCTGCGGCGCAGCGCGTCCAGTCCGCGGTGATAGCCCGTACGGGCGTACGCGTAGGACTCCACGACGCTGCCCCGCTCGTAGGCCTCGTCGGCGAGCCGCGCCCAGGCCAGCGAGGAGGTGGGGTACTTGCCGGCGACGTCGGCGGGCGTGCTGCCCGAGGCGAGCAGCTCGCGCGGGCCGGGGTCGTCGGGCAGGTGGGTCGGGGGCGGGCCCCCGAGGAGGTTCTCGTGAATGGACATGGGTCCAGTCTCGTACATCGGCACGGCTAGCCGCCGCGCTCCCCGCCAGGTGCCGTCTCCGGCTCCAGCGGGGGCACCGCCACGCTGCCGTGGGTGCGGCATTCGGGGTGCCGGCAGTCCGGCGCGGGACGGCGTACGGTCGTGAAGGCGAGGACCGACCCCACCACCAGGACGCCCGCGCACAGCACCATCGCCCGCCGGAACGCGGCGTCGAACACGTCCGGCATCCGGTACGCCTCCGGGCCCATCCCGGCGAGCAGCGGCAGCGCCGCCACCGCGACCAGGCCGGCCGCGCGGGCGGCGGCGTTGTTGATGCCGCTGGCCAGGCCCGCCCGCGCGGTGTCCACGGAGGCGAGGACGGTCGCGGTCAGCGGCGCCACCAGGGTGACCATGCCGAGGCCCAGCACCAGCAGCGCCGGCAGCACCTCGGTGGCGTACGAGGCGTCCGGCCCGACCCGCGTCATCAGCAGCATCCCCGCCGCGCACAGCAGCGGTCCCACGGTGAGCGGGATGCGCGGGCCGATCCGGTCGCCGAGTTCGCCCGAGCGGGCGGAGAGCAGCAGCATCAGGGCGGTGGTGGGCAGCAGGGCCGTGCCGGCGGCCAGCGCCGACCAGCCGACGACCACCTGCAGCTGGAGCGCGGCGAGGAAGAAGAACCCGCCGAACGCCGCGTACACGCACAGCGTGACCCCGTTGACCGCGGAGAACTGCCGGGACGCGAAGATGGCCGGCGGCATCATCGGCGCCGGGCGGCGCTTCTCCACCAGCACGAAGGCGACCGCGGCGGCCAGACCGGCGACGGCGGAGGCCACGGCCGGCACGGGGTCCCCCTCGGCCTCGATCAGCGCGTACGTCACCAGGCCCAGCGCGATCGCGCCGAGCGCGGCGCCGAGGACGTCGAACCGGCCCTCCGCCTTCACGCCCGACGACTCCGGCACATGGCGCAGCGCGATGGGGGCGCAGAGCAGCGCGAGCGGCACGTTGAGCAGGAAGACCCAGCGCCAGCCGGGGCCGTCCACCAGCCAGCCGCCGAGGAACGGGCCGACCGCCGCGCCGATGCCGCCGAAGCCGGACCACAGGCCGACCGCGCGGCCCCGGTCGTCGGGGTGGATGGATGCCTGGATGAGGGCGAGCGAACCGGGGGTGAGCAGGGCGCCGCCGACGCCCTGGAGGGCACGGGCGGCGATCAGGACGCCGGCGTCGGGGGCGATGCCGCACAGCAGGGAGGCCGCGGCGAACCACAGCACCCCGACGACGAACACCTTCCGCCGCCCGAACCGGTCGCCCAGCGCCCCGCCGAGCAGGATCAGCCCGGCCAGCGTGACCATGTAGGCGTTGACGGTCCACTGCAGCGCGCCGAGGTCGGCGCCGAGGTCCTGGCCGATGCGGGGGAGGGCCACGTTGACCACGGTCGAGTCGAGCAGGGCCATGCTGGAGCCGAGGACCGTGGTGACCAGGATCCACTTGCCCTGCGGGGAGGACAGCCGGACATCGGGCATGGGGCGAGCATACGGAAGAGCCCGGCACCGCGTACGGTGCCGGGCTCGTCCGGATGCTCCGGGAGCGTTCCCGCCCTACTTGATGCGGGTGCCCGTCGAGCGCAGGTTCTCGCAGGCCTGCAGCACGCGGGCCGACATGGACGCCTCGGCCAGCTTGCCCCAGGTGCGCGGGTCGTAGGTCTTCTTGTTGCCGACCTCGCCGTCGACCTTCAGGACGCCGTCGTAGTTCTTGAGCATGTGGTCGGCGACCGGACGCGTGAACGCGTACTGGGTGTCGGTGTCGATGTTCATCTTCACGACGCCGTTCTCCAGCGCGGTGAGGATCTCCTCCGGGGTGGAGCCGGAGCCGCCGTGGAAGACGAAGTCGAACGGCTGGGAGCCGGCCGGCTTGCCGTACTTGGCGGCGACGCCCTCGTTGAGTTCCTTCAGCAGCTCGGGGCGGAGAACGACGTTGCCCGGCTTGTACACGCCGTGCACGTTGCCGAAGGACGCGGCGAGCAGGTAGCGGCCCTTGTCGCCGAGGCCGAGGGCCTCCGCGGTGCGGATCGCGTCGTCGACCGTGGTGTAGAGGGAGTCGTTGATCTCGTGCGTGACGCCGTCCTCCTCACCGCCGGTCGGGGTGATCTCGACCTCGAGGATGATCTTCGCGGCGCGGGCGCGCTCGAGGAGTTCCTGGGCGATGGAGAGGTTGTCGGCGAGGGTCTCCGCGGAGCCGTCCCACATGTGGGACTGGAACAGCGGGGCGCGGCCGGCCTTGACGCGCTCCTCGGACACCGCGAGCAGCGGGCGGACGTAACCGTCGAGCTTGTCCTTCGGGCAGTGGTCGGTGTGCAGGGCGATGTTGACGTCGTACTTCTCGGCGACGATGTGCGCGAACTCGGCGAGCGCGACCGCGCCGGTCACCATCTCCTTCTTGTGCTGGCCGCCCAGGAACTCGGCGCCGCCCGTGGAGATCTGGACGATGCCGTCGCTCTCCGCCTCGGCGAAGCCGCGCAGTGCCGCGTGCAGGGTCTGGGACGAGGTGACGTTGATGGCCGGGTAGGCGAACTTCTCCGCCTTCGCCCGGTCGAGCATCTCGTTGTAGACCTCGGGAGTTGCGATGGGCATCTGTCCGCTCCTTATGCGTGCGGTTTGGCGTACTGCGTACTGTCGGCCCTGACCTGGAACCTTGGAAGCGACGTCATTGTCGGGCCCATCCTCCCAGACTTGTCCGGCTGGTCGACGGCGCAGGTCAAGTCGTTATGCGCGGTGATGTCCCGCCCGTGGCCTCAGTCGAGGCCGAGCTCGTCCTTGGAGAAGGCGAACAGGTACGGCACCCCGGCGCCCTCCTGGATCTTCTCGGCCGCGCCGGTCGCCCGGTCGACGATCGTCACGACGGCAACGACCTCCGCGCCGGCCTCGCGCACGGCCTCCACGGCGGTCAGCGGGGAACCGCCGGTGGTGGACGTGTCCTCGACGACGAGGACGCGGCGGCCCCTGATGTCCGGGCCCTCGACGCGCCGCTGCATCCCGTGCGCCTTGGCGGCCTTGCGCACGACGAAGGCGTCCACCCTCCGGCCGCGTGCGGCGGCGGCGTGCAGCATGGCGGCGGCCACCGGGTCGGCGCCCATGGTCAGGCCGCCCACCGCGTCGAAGTCCAGCTCCGCGGTCAGGTCCAGCAGCACCTGCCCGACCAGCGGGGCGGCCTCGCCGTCGAGGGTGACGCGGCGCAGGTCGACGTAGTAGTCGGCCTCCAGACCGGAGGAGAGGGTCACCTTGCCGTGCACCACGGCCTTGTCCTTGATCTGCTGCAGCAGCGCGCCACGTACGTCACTCATGACAGCCAGCTTAGAGCCGGGTCCAGGCCCAGGTCGTCGAGGCCTCGAGCGGCTCCAGCGGGGTGACCAGACGGGGGTGGGTGTTCAGCCCGTCGGGCGGCCCGGTCTGCGGCTCCACGCAGACGGCCTCGCGCTGTTCGTCGTAGACCACGACCCACTCCTCGCGGCTGGTCACCCGCAGCTCCAGCTGCCCCGGCCAGGTGAGGGTGACGTCGACGCCGCCGGGCATCCCGAAGCAGTCGTCCCAGGGGCCCGGCTCCGGGTCGACGCGGTGACCGGTCGGCAGATGGTCCTCCCCCCGCTCCTCCTGCCAGGCGGGCGCGAACCCGATCGCCACGTCCTCGCCACCCAGGCTGCGGTTGAACCACGGGTGCCAGCCGATCTGCGCGGGGAACGACGACTCGTACGTCTCCACGCTCATCGTCAGCGTCAGGGAGTCCGCGGTGAGCGCGAACTGCTGGGTCACGCGTCCCGGGTACGGCCACGGCTCGGCCAGGTCGTACGTGAGCACGGCCTCGTCGGCGCCGGTGCGCGCGACGCGCCAGGCGGCGTCGCGGGCGGTGCCGTGCATGGCGTGCGGCGGGGCGTTGAGCGGCATCTGCCGCACGGTGGCGCCGTCCCGGAACCGGCCCTCACGGATCCTCCCGCACCAGGGCACCATCGGGAAACACCCGAACCGCTCCCCCTGCCGCAGCAGCTCGACGCCGCCGACCCGCAGCCCCCCGACCCGGCCGCCGTTCCCCGGCAGCACGTCCACCTCCGCGTCACCCGCGGTCAGCGTGATGTCTTCGTTACGCACACGCCGACCCTACTGTCCCCCCAACCCCCTCCACCGCCCCACCCGTTCCCGTCCCCGGCAACCCTGCGAAGCACACCCGCCCCGACAGCACGCGGACACCCACGGGGGCCGCGCGCCGCCTCCCGCACGGCACGCGGATCCGGGCGGCCCCCGTGGGCGGAGGGCACCTTCGGCCGGGCGGGTCGGGTGCACCCACCCAGGCCCGAAGGACCGCCCGGCACCACCCGGCGCGCGGACGACCACGCTCCCCGCCCCACTCAGCCGCAGGCCTGCCCCCGGCAGCACACGCCACGCGGGCGCCCACGCCCCTCAGGGACCCCAGTCCCGACCCCGGACCGTGAAAAGCCCCCCCCCGAGCGGGGCGTCGAAGGGACGGTCGCCGGGCGGCGCGGAAGCCGGAAGGCGCCCCAGGCGGGGCGGGTGCACTCGTCCGGGTCTGAGAGGACGGCCCCACGCCGTCCGGCGGGCGGAGACCCACGGCCCGCGCAGCGCACCCCAGCCCCCACGGGAACCGTGGAAAGCCTCCCAAGCGGCAGGGGGCGACGAAGGGCGCGGAGGCCGGAGGGTGTCTTCGGTGGGCCGGGGCGGCGAGGGCTCAGTGGCGTTTGCGGAGGGCTCGGATCGCGACGACCGCCGAGGCGACCGCCAGGGCCGCCGCGGGGGCGGCCCAGCGCAGCGGGGTGGCGGACACGACGGTCTGCGGGGCCGGGACGGGCGCGTACCGGCCGCGCGGCGGCGCGTGGTCCACCTCCTCGGCGCTGCGCCCGATCATCGTCCGCCGGGCGTGCGCCGCCTCGGCCATGGAGTCGTCGTCCTCCTCGAGGGAGGACGGCGGGACCTCCGCGTCGAAGACGGACGGGTTCTCCTCGTCGTCCGGCGACGCGGCGTCCGGACCGGGGGCCGGCGGCGGGGTGTCCTCCGCGTCCGGGGTGGTCTCGAAGTCGGTGGTGGCCCGGGGCTCGAAGTCCCCCGTCGAGAGCAGCTCGGGCGACTCCGGGCCGGATGCCGGTCCGGAGGTCTCCGCCGCGACGGTGCCCAGGTTCTCCGCGAAGCGGTTCAGCAGCCGGGACACCGCCGAGGCCACCGCGTCCGGCGGGAACTCCGTGACCCGGCCGTCCGCCGTCGCCGTACCGGTGATCGTGAGGGCCGTGCCGCCCTCGGCGTCCCGCAGGCGCAGGCCGAGCACCAGTGTCACCGCGCCGCTGCCGCGGGTCTCCGCCGCGTCGCCCTCGACGGCGTAGGAACCGTCGTCCCGCGCGGACACCCGTACGGATCCCCGGTAGGTGACGGAGTGGCTGCCGACACGGACCTTCAGGCGGCCGGCGACGGGATCCGCGCCGGCGTCGTGCTGGAGCCCGGGCACCGCCCGGGCGACCCGCGCGGGGTCGTCCAGCACCTCCCTGAGCCGCTGCGCCTCGACCGGAACGAACACCTCGTGCTCCATGAGTGCGGAGCCTACCCACGCGACGCCGGGCTGCACCCCCGTCGGCGGGAAGTCACGGCGCGTCGGCGCGGAACACGGTAAGGGGCCTCAGCCGCCGTACCGGGGGTGCACCAGCGTGGACGGCGGCAGACCGGTCACCCGGGTGCGCTCCGCCGCCCGGACGTCCGCCACGAGGGAGGAGTCGGTGAGGGTGCGCGGACGCGGCCCGGACGGGTCCAGCCGCGGCACGGGCGCGTTGCGGGCGGCCAGCACGAAACCCCAGTCGCGGTGGGCGTGGGCGGTGGCCACGGCGCCCCGGTCGGGTCCGGCGGCGAAACCGTCCCGCCGGCCGCTCGCGCGGTACGCCGCGGTGCGCAAGCCCGCCGCGCGGAGCGTGGCGTCCACCGTCCAGAAGTCGCGGGGCCGGGACTCCACCGCTCCCCCGTGCACCACCAGCCGCCCGGCGGGCGCGAGCACCCGCCGGGTCAGTCCGTAGAACTCCTGCGAGTACAGCTTGGTGCTCGCAGTGATCCCCGGATGCGGCAGATCGGAGACGACCACGTCGTACGCCGCCGGGGGCGCCCCGCGCAGCCAGTCGAAGGCGTCCGCGGTGGCCACGCGCACGCGCGGGTCGTCGAGGGCGTGCGCGTTCAGCGCGGAGAGCGCGGGGTCCCGGCGGGCCAGCCGCACCACGCCCGCGTCGATCTCGACGACGTCGACCCGGCGCACGCCGGGGTGGCGCAGCACCTCGCGGACGGCCAGCCCGTCCCCGCCGCCGAGGACGAGCACCCGCCCGTGCGGGCCGTGCATCGCGGGGTGCACCAGCGCCTCGTGGTAACGGAGTTCGTCCCGGCCGGCGACCCGCAGCCGCCCGTCGAGGAACAGGTTGAGCGGCCGTCCGTTCCGCCCGCCGGTGAGCAGCACCTCCTGGACGTCGGTCCGCAGCGCCACCCGTACGTCCGAGCCGTACATCGCGTGCCGGGCGGCCCGCTCGAAGTCGTCGACGAGGACGGCGGCCGAGGCGAGGACCACCAGCACACAGACGTTGGCCCCCACCAGCAGCCGCCGGGCGCGGACCGTGAGGTCCCGCCGGAACAGCCCGAGCACCAGCGCGCCGCCGACGACCGCGTTGACGGCACCGGTGATCAGCGCGCCGGTGAGCTGTCCGAGGAGCGGCAGCAGCAGGAAGGGGAAGGCGAGCCCGCCGACGAGCGCGCCCACGTAGTCCGCGGCGGACAGGTCGGCGACCGCGCCACCCGCGTCCTGCCGGCGGATCCGCTGGATCAGCTCCATCAACAGCGGCACCTCGGCGCCGATGAGCAGTCCGGTGGTGAGGGAGAAGGCGACCAGCAGCGCCCGCGGGCCGTTCGCCCAGGCACCGCCCCAGTCGCCCGTCCAGGCGAACACGGCGTACAGCGCCATCGCACTGCATCCGCCGACGAGGGCGAGGGCCGCCTCGACGGCGCCGAAACCGGCCGCCGCGTGCCGCCGCAGCCCTTTCGCGGCGAGGGAGCCGATACCCATCGCGAAGACCATCACGGACAGCACGACGGACGTCTGGGCGACCGAGTCGCCCATCAAGTACGCGGCGAGCGCGACCAGTTCCAGCTCGTACACCAGTCCGCAGGCGGCGCAGACGAACACGCCCGCGAGGACCAGGAACCGCCCGGTGCCCTGCCGCACCGGCAGGCAGAGCGGGCTCCCGTGGTCGCCACCGGGGCCGTACGCGTCCTCCCGGGACTGCGTGGAGCCGGGCGGGGCGGGGGCCTGCGGTTCGATCATTCCAGCGACGTTACGTTACGCCTGCACCACACAAGGTCACCCACACGTGTGGTCTTTGTTTATCCCCGGGCTCATCCCCCGTCCCATCCCTTGCGTCACACCGCCGACCTCACCCGCATCCCCACCCTCGTCCGTGTCGCCACCAGCTGCCCCTCCTGCGGGTAGGCGTGCCAGGTCCGCCAGTGGACCTGGCCGTCGTGCCGCTGGGCGAGCAGGGCGGTGAAGGCGTACGGACTGCCGGGGAAGACACCGGCGAGGCCCTGCGGATGGTCGGAGACCAGGGCGAGCAACTCCTGGGCCCGGCCCGCGAAGGAGCCCGGCGAGAGCGCCTCGACGCGGGCCGCGAACTGGTACTCCCAGTCGTCCACCCGCTTGGCCACGCCCAGCGGAAGCGGCGTGCTGCTGCCCGGAATACACGCCACCGTCTCCGAGCAGAGCCCGCGCTCCTCCTCCAGCAGCACCTGGTGGGACGCGCCGAGCAGTCGCAACTGAAGTCTGGCCCCGTCCAGTTCGAGGTCGAGCGTGGCCAGCGCGGGAAGCGGCTCGCGCCCCAGGGCCCAGGCGAGGTCGGCCGCACGGGTGTCGGAATAGGAGGTGTTCAGGGTCGTGAGCATGGATCGGCTCCGCAAGCACACATGGAGAGGGAGATAGGGGCCCGCGCGCCCCGGTCGCACCGGGGAACTCGGCACGTCAGCCCGGTCACCCGGCCGGAAGAAAGGTCCGTGGGGGGTCCGGGGGCCGCATCGGTGATTTATAGGCAATCATGAACTGTGGCGCCACCACAGCGTTTTTACCCAACTTCGTGGGCTTTCCATCCCCTCGGGGGCTCCCCAGCTCAACTGTTCAAACCCGCCGTGCGCCCCCGAGTGACGGCGTACGCCCCCCTCCCGTGCCCAACCGGAACCGGACCCCTTTCCGCCGCTCAACGACGCAGCGGGGTCCGCCCAGGTGCGGACCCCGCTGTCGCGGATGCACAGTCCCCCGAAGTGGAGGCAGGCTGCCCCGTGTCAGCTGCCTCCCCCACCGCATCCGCCGCCGCCCCCGCAGGACGACCCGCCTCCGCAGGACGAGCCACCTCCGCAGGACGATCCTCCGCCGGAACCCGACGAGCCACAGGAACCCCCGTGGCCTCCGCCGCCACCCGCCCACCAGCTGTCACGGCTCCTGCCGCCGCGACGGCCCGGACGGCCCGCGCCCGTCCGTCGCGTGCCGCCGCGGACCGCGGCCAGGACGAACAGTGCGAAGAGTACGAACAGGATGATGCCGAAGGTCATGACGCCACCCCTCCTTCCGAATCCCCCGTGATCCCCCGAAGCGGCCCCCCGTGGGCGCCTCGCTCACGTGCGTGAACGGGAGATGCCCTCCGGCCGCCCGGCCCAAAGCAGAGTTGAGGAACTCCAGAGCTTCGGCGCAGGATGACCGCCATGACCTCCAGCGCGCGCCCCCTCCTCAACCGCCGGCTCGCAGAGTTCGGGACGACGATCTTCGCCGAGATGTCCGCACTGGCCGTGCGGACCGGCGCCATCAACCTCGGCCAGGGCTTCCCCGACACCGACGGCCCCGAAGAGGTCAGGGAGGCCGCCGTGCGGGCCCTGCGGGACGGCCGCGGCAACCAGTACCCGCCGGGCCCCGGCATCCCCGAACTGCGCACCGCGGTCGCCGCCCACCAGCAGCGCCGCTACGGCCTGTCCGTCGACCCCGACACCGAGGTCCTGGTCACCGCCGGCGCCACCGAGGCGATCGCGGCCGCGATGCTCGCCCTGGTCGAGCCCGGCGACGAGGTGATCGCCCTGGAGCCGTACTACGACTCCTACGCCGCCTGCGTCGCCATGGCAGGCGGCACCCGCGTCCCCGTCACGCTCCGCCCGCACGAGGGCCGCTTCCGCCTCGACCTCGACGAGCTGCGCGACGCCGTCACCGACCGCACCCGCCTGCTCCTGATCAACACCCCGCACAACCCCACCGGCACGGTCCTCACCCGCGAGGAGCTGGCGGCGATCGCCGAGCTGGCCGTGGAACGCGACCTGCTCGTCGTGACCGACGAGGTCTACGAGCACCTGGTCTTCGACGACGCCGAGCACATCCCCCTGGCGACCTTCCCCGGCATGCGCGACCGCACGGTCACCATCTCCAGCGCCGGCAAGACCTTCTCCTTCACCGGCTGGAAGGTCGGCTGGATCACGGCGTCCCCGGCGCTGATCACGGCGGTCCGCTCGGCCAAGCAGTTCCTGACCTACGTCTCCGCCGGCCCCTTCCAGTACGCGATCGCCGAGGCCCTCGCCCTGCCCGAGTCCTACTTCGAGGACCTCCGCGCGGACATGCTCACCAAGCGCGACGTCCTGGCGGCCGGCCTGGAGGATGCCGGCCTCACGGTCCACCGCCCGTCCGGCACCTACTTCATCACCGCCGACATCCGCCCCCTGGGCGAGACCGACGGCATCGCCTTCTGCCGCGCCCTGCCGGAACGCACCGGCGTGGTCGCCGTCCCCACGGCCGTCTTCTACGACCACCGCGAGCTGGGCGCCCCGTTCGTCCGCTTCGCCTTCTGCAAGAAGAAGCCCGTACTGGAGGAGGCAGCCCGCCGCCTCAAGGCCGCCGGAACCCGCTGAACCTCCTCGTCGACGCCGACGAGATCAGCGGCCTGTACACGGACGCGGGGATCGGCCGGATGGACAACATCCGTTCCGTCCCGCACGTCACGGCCAGGTGCGCTCGATGCTGTCGCGTCGCACCGCGTAGGCCGCGGGGCCACCCCTGGCCACGGCCCGGTGGATGGCCCCGCGATGTGTCTCGAACCGCTCGACCATCTCCACGCTGGGGAGTTGCTGGTTGTCGAGGTAGAAGAGCACCGCTCCTCGCTCCAGCACCGGTTGGATCTCCAGGTCCCTGCTCTTGATCCGGCCGTCCTTCGAGATCGGTACCCATGACTGGTCGAGACCGTGAGCGATCCAGTCTTCGTCAGCGATGTCCTGCGCGTCGTCGGGGAAGACGTCCCCGATGCGGTGAATGATCCAGCCGCATTCCCTCAGCCCTTCCGCGACGCGACGTCCGAGATTGCGGTCGAGGAAGAACTCAGGCGGCAAGGCGCACCACTGCCCGGCACAACGCGTCGACCTGCTCGGGGGTCATGTCGAAGTCGTACGCGATGTCCTCGACGCTCTCCCCTGCCTCCCAGAGGTCGGTGATGGCCTTGACCGCGACACGGTTGGCGGCCACGACGGGCCTTCCGTGGCCGAACCGCGGGTCGATCACGACGGGGACGGACGGCGGATACTGCCGCAGCCGCAGGCTTGTGGGGAAGTCGTCGTCGGACTCCCAGTTCAGGTACCGCAGGTAGTCGGAGACGACCTCGTGGATGGGAGCCTGACCGTCTCGGGCCCGGCGAAGGTCGCCCAGCCCGTGCTCGACGAAGATGTCGACACCGTCCGTCGCGATCCGCTTCGAGACCAGGCCGTAGGGGGTGTCGAAAGCGTCCCGGACGGCGGCGGCTGCCTCCCTGATCTCACTCATCCGCAGTCCGAGGGTGCGGAGGGAACGGAGCACGTGCGCTTCGGCCACCGCGATGAACGGCACCGAGGGTTGTCCCTTGCGTAGTGGTTCCACCTGGTGGACCAGCGGTGCCCCGGCGGCTTGGCTTTTCAGCCACGAGATGAGCGTCGACTGCGGAATCTGCAGGTGCGCGGCTGTCTCCGCGGGGGTCAGAAGCCCATCTGCGAATCGGTCGGCCATGCCCCACCTCCTACGCATCTCAAGTCCGCTGCGGGATCCCGCATCGTCGCACATCCAGTCTCCCGTCCGAGCGTCGACGGCGCAGCCACCCGTCGGCTCAGGCGGCATGAAGACGGCTTCCCGAGCGGCAGCCTCGGCACCGGCCCGGTGCCGGGGCGCGGAAGGCTCGGTCGCAGCTGTCGCAGGTCTGGAACGGGTGGACGGTGGGGGTCTCGCCTCGGGAGGCAGGGGCGGAGGGCGGGGCGGGAAGGGGTGCCTCGCGCAGGCGGTAGGCGAGGAGGCCGGCTGGGCGGGTCAGGAAGTGATCGGGGAGGCCCTCGGTCAGCAGCTTCACGATCTGCACCGTGTGCAGGCCCGCCGCGAGCCACCGGGAGACGGCCGGTGCCAGCCGTGCGGCCTCCCGCACGGTGAGGAGCAGGCGCGGATCGACCCGCTGCAGTGCGGCGAGGACCGCGAGAGCCCGCGGGTCGGAATCGGCGTCGGTGTGGGTGTCGTCGTCGGTGTGGGAGAGCGACGGCTGTGGTTCCTCGGCCGCCTCCGGGACCGCCGGGGCGACCGGCTGGTCCCGAGAGGGCCGTCGGGCCGGGCGCGGCCTGTCGCCGCACGGGACGTCGTAGAAGTACGTGCGGGTCCGGATCTGCCCTGACGGCAGGCGTTCGCGGCGGCGTTCCAGGTAGCCCGCCGCCTCCAGCTCCCGCAGCGCCCGGGAGATCAGGATCTCGCCCTCGGTGAAGTGCGCGCACAGGGCGGCGATGGACACGGGTGTGCCGCTGGGCAGGGACTGGATGTACACCGCGACGCCGATGGTGACCGCGCTGCCGCGCCGCTGGGCGAGGGCGTTGGAGACCACTGTGAAGTCGGCGGTGAGCCGGGTGCGGACATGGATCACGCCGGAAGTCGGAGCTCCGGCGGCGGCGCGCGGGCGCGCGTTAGACTGCGGGTCAGCCATCGGGAAGGTTCTGCTTCCTGATCGGTGAGGCCCTCGTTCGGGATGCCAGTCCCGGCCGGGGGCCGTCTCTGTTTGCGGTTGTCGCGGCGAACGTAGCCGCCCGCGTCCCGCGCCTGCAAGCCGGTCACTCGCACGGGTGACGCGGGCCTTCCGGCGGGGAGGGTGGGTGGGCGGGTGGTTCTTTCTCCCGGTTCTTCGGGGAGGTCAGTGGCCCACCGGTCCCTCGCGGGCGAGGACCCGGCGGGTCAGGAGGACGGCCGGCAGCCGGTGCCCGGCCGGCCCACATCCGCCGGGACCCGCTGAACGGAAGAGCCCGGCCCCCGGCGGCCGGCGTGGTGCCGGACGGCTCGGGGCCGGGCTCTTCCCGCGTACCGCGCGTACGTCGCCGTATGCGCCGGAACGCTGTGCTCGGGGGCGGTCTACTCGTCGTCCTCGGGCTTCTCCGCCTCGTTGATCTCCTGCTCCAGGCCGAGCTGCTCGACGAGCCACTTGTCGAACTCGATGGCGGCCCGCACCCAGCTGACCGTCGACGAGACGAAGTGCTCCAGGCTGACGCCCATGCCGATCAGCATCTGGGCCTCACCGATGAGACGGACCGTGCCGTCGTCATGGGTGTGCGTGTAGACCTTGGGCCACAGGGTGCGCCGGTTCCAGTCGTCGATGGACTCGAGCAGCTGCGGCTTCTCGTCGATCTGGTGCGGCCGGTCGTAGAACGTCCGCACGGAGAAGATCTGCTGGTCGTCCTCTCCGCGGAACATGAAGTAGGTGCGGAACTGCTCCCACGGCGCCGCGAGGTCACCCTCGTCGTCGACGACGTACTTGAGCTCCATCTGGTCGAGGAGCTGCTTCACCAGGTCCTGATCCGGGACGACGGGGCCCGCCGGTCCTTGCGGCTGCGGCTCGGGCTGGCCCCCGAAATTCGGAATCGAGGACGGGTCGATGGTCACCGTGAATTTCCCTTCGTACGGATTCCGCCATCCTCCCCCATGCGGGGAGGGGGGTGGCAAGCCCCGACGGGGCCTGTCAGCCCCTGGCTGACTCGATCCGGTCACTTACGGAGTACCCGGCGGGGGCCGGGCCCAACGTCCGCGAGGGAGGCCGGGCCCGGAAGCGGAGCGCCACTCAGAGGGTCTTCCCGGTCGCCGGGCCCACCTGCAGGCCGTCCTCGGAGCGGGCCACGCGGACCGTGTCGCCGTCCTTGATCTCGCCGGAGAGGATCTCCTTGGCGAGGCGGTCGCCGATCGCGGTCTGGACGAGGCGGCGCAGCGGGCGGGCGCCGTAGGCGGGGTCCATGCCCTCCGCGGCGAGCCAGGCCAGCGCCTCGGGGGTGATGTCCAGGGTGAGGCGGCGTTCGGCGAGGCGGCGGGCCAGGCCGTCGAGCTGGAGCCGCGCGATGCGTTCCAGTTCGGGCCCGGTGAGCGCCGAGAAGACGACCAGGTCGTCGAGGCGGTTGAGGAACTCGGGCTTGAAGGAGGTCCGGACCACCTCCAGGACCTGTTCCTTCTTCTCCGTCTCGGTGGTCAACGGGTCGACCAGGTACTGGCTGCCCAGGTTGGACGTCAGCACCAGGATGGTGTTGCGGAAGTCGACCGTGCGGCCCTGGCCGTCGGTGAGGCGGCCGTCGTCGAGGACCTGGAGCAGGATGTCGAAGACCTCGGGGTGGGCCTTCTCCACCTCGTCGAGCAGGACGACGCTGTACGGGCGGCGGCGGACCGCCTCGGTGAGCTGGCCGCCCTCCTCGTAGCCGACGTAGCCGGGGGGCGCGCCGACCAGGCGGGCGACGGAGTGCTTCTCGCCGTACTCCGACATGTCGATGCGGACCATGGCGCGTTCGTCGTCGAAGAGGAAGTCGGCGAGGGCTTTGGCGAGTTCGGTCTTGCCGACGCCGGTGGGGCCGAGGAAGAGGAAGGAGCCGGTGGGTCGGTCGGGGTCGGCGATCCCGGCGCGCGAGCGGCGCACGGCGTCGGAGACGGCGCGCACGGCCTCGGTCTGGCCGATGAGGCGCTTGCCGATCTCGTCCTCCATGCGGAGCAGCTTCTGGGTCTCGCCCTCCATCAGGCGGCCGGCGGGGATGCCGGTCCAGGAGGCGACGACGTCGGCGATGTCGTCGGCGCCGACCTCCTCCTTGACCATGGTGTCCCTGGCGACCTCCTCCTCGGCCTCGGAGGCGGCCTCGAGGTCGCGTTCCAGGGTGGGGATCTCGCCGTAGAGCAGCTTGGAGGCGGTGTCGAAGTCGCCGTCGCGCTGGGCGCGTTCGGCCTGGCCGCGCAGTTCGTCGAGCTTCTCCTTGAGCTCGCCGACCCGGTTGAGGGACTGCTTCTCCTTGTCCCAGCGGGCGTTGAGGCCGCGCAGTTCCTCCTCCTTGTCGGCGAGGTCCCGGCGGAGCTTGTCGAGGCGTTCGCGGGAGGCGGCGTCGGTCTCCTTGCCGATGGCGAGTTCCTCCATCCGCAGGCGGTCGACGGCGCGCTGGAGTTCGTCGATCTCGACGGGTGAGGAGTCGATCTCCATGCGGAGCCGGGAGGCTGCCTCGTCGACGAGGTCGATGGCCTTGTCGGGGAGGAAGCGGGAGGTGATGTAGCGGTCGGAGAGGGTGGCGGCGGCCACCAGGGCGCTGTCGGCGATCTGGACCTTGTGGTGGGCCTCGTAGCGGCCCTTGAGTCCGCGCAGGATGGCGATGGAGTCCTCGACGGTCGGCTCGGCGACGAGGACCTGCTGGAAGCGGCGCTCCAGGGCGGGGTCCTTCTCGATCCGCTCGCGGTATTCGTCGAGGGTGGTGGCGCCGACCATGCGGAGTTCGCCGCGGGCGAGCATGGGCTTGAGCATGTTGCCCGCGTCCATGGCCGAGTCGCCGCCGGCGCCCGCGCCGACGACGGTGTGCAGCTCGTCGATGAAGGTGACGACCTGCCCGTCGGACTCCTTGATCTCGGCGAGGACGGTCTTCAGGCGTTCCTCGAACTCGCCGCGGTACTTGGCGCCGGCGACCATGGCGCCGAGGTCGAGGGCGACGAGCCGCTTGTTCTTGAGCGACTCGGGGACGTCGCCCTTGACGATGCGCTGGGCGAGCCCCTCGACGACGGCGGTCTTGCCGACGCCCGGCTCGCCGATGAGGACGGGGTTGTTCTTGGTGCGGCGGGAGAGCACCTGGACGACGCGCCGGATCTCCTGGTCGCGTCCGATGACGGGGTCGAGCCTGCCCTCGCGTGCGGCGGCGGTGAGGTCGGTGCCGAACTTCTCCAGTGCCTTGTACTGGCCCTCGGGGTCGGCGGTGGTCACCCGGCGGGCCCCGCGGGCCTTCTGGAAGGCGTCCTGCAGCTTCCGCGCGGTGGCGCCCTGCTTCTCGAGCACCTCGCCGGCGGCTCCGCCCTTGGCGGCGATGCCGATGAGGAGGTGTTCGGTGGACAGGTACTCGTCGCCGAGGTCGCGGGCGCGGTTCTGGGCGTCCGCGATCACGGCGAGCAGCTCACGGTTGGGCTGGGGCGGTGCGACGGTGGATCCCGTGACGCTCGGCAGGCCGGCGAGGACGCGCTCGGCCCCGGAGCGCACGGCGGCCTGGTCGGCGTCGACCGCGGCGAGCAGGTCCGTGATGTTCTCGTTCTCCTGCCCGGCGAGCAGGGAGAGCAGCAGGTGTGCGGGGGTGAGGTCGGGGTTTCCTTCGGTCACGGCCCGGTTGCCGGCGGCCTGGATCGCTTCCCGGCTCCGGTTGGTCAGCTCGGCGTCCACGTATCCGTTCTCCTCCTTGCGGTGACCCTTCAGCTGCCTTCGTGGCTGACTCGGTCAACGTACACAAACTTGAGTCTATTCCACTCAAGGTGGCGCGCGGGAGTGCGTCGGGGGCTAAGTTCCGGAGTCATGGCCTCATATTCGGTGGACCCGGGTGATCCGGACGCCTCGTACCTCAGCTTCTGGCGTGAGAAGCACCTGTGCACGCTGACCACCCTCCGTCCGGACGGCACGCCGCACGTCGTGCCCGTCGCGGTGACGTACGACCCC
Organism: Streptomyces fungicidicus; assembly: GCF_003665435.1. Lineage (NCBI taxonomy): Bacteria > Bacillati > Actinomycetota > Actinomycetes > Kitasatosporales > Streptomycetaceae > Streptomyces > Streptomyces fungicidicus. The sequence goes on along the minus strand of NZ_CP023407.1, from coordinate 4,077,551 downwards.
GGGGCGCGGCTCGCCCGGGTGGTCGCGAACGGCTCGAGCACCAAGGTCCGGCATGTGCGGGCGGCGGGGGCGGAGGGCGCGGCCGTCGCGGTCTGCCAGGTGGACGGCCGGCGGTGGGCGACGCTGGAGGGGCGGGCGGTGGTCAGCGCCGAGCGGGAGCGGGTGGCGGAGGCGGAGCGGCGGTACGCCGAGCGCTACGGCCGGACCCCGCGGCCGAATCCGGCGCGGGTGGTCATCGAGATCGCGCTCACCCGCGCGCTGGGACGGGGCTGAGACCGGCCGTCCGGCATATTCCGCCGAGCGGCGGTTTCCGGCCATCACACGATCGGTCGATACCCGGAAATGTCCCGGAAAACTGCAGCGGCGTCACCGTGTTCAGGTCACGGTGACGCCGCTGCGGGGGGAAGCACCTGCGCGATCTTTTACGACGGGGGAATCGCGTCAGGCACTGCGGGGGGTGGCCGAGATGGTCCTGGGCGTGGGGGAGTCGGACTCCACCTGGCGGTGGTCCCGCTGGTCCAGGTTCACAAAGATCATTCCGTACCGGACGGCACACCGCACGGGCTGCGGAGCCCCGCGGGGCCGCCGCAGGCACCGGTAGGCCCGTACGTCCTCGTCCTCCTCGCGGGTGACGACGACCGGCTCGCCGAAGACGGTCACCATCAACGAGTCACCGGTGTGGGGGATCGCGGTGACCAGGTCGATGAAGTGCCATCCGGATCGGTAGGCGGTCGCCATCTCCCTGCGGAAGGAGCGGTCGTCGGGTGGTGTGGTCATCGCCATCAGTCCCAGGTGCTGTCGTCCGGGAAGGCCTGTGGCTCGTCGCTGACGACCACAGGAGACTGGGCGCTGCCCACGTGGTGCGCGTCGCTCTCCGCGCCGGAGAGGCCGGCCAGGGTGCCGAAGGCCACAACGGCGGAAAAGGCGGCGACAAGCACCGAGCGAAGCATTCTCTTACGCATAGTCGGCTTCGTCCTCACTTGAAGGTCCCCTTTATCCCCCGTCGGATAAGACGATGGCTCATTCGGGCACGTCATGGCCACACAATCGGTGCATCATGTTCCTGCACGTTCAGGACCCTGGGGGGTGGAGATTTGGCAACAAATGGGACTAAGGCGGGACATCCCCATGCGGTGACCGAGCTGTGCCGGGAGGGAAGCCGCCTCTACGCGGACGCCCTGCGCACCGGACGCATCACCCGCACGGACGCCGAGAGCGCTCCCTGCCTGATGGAACTGGCCCTCCTCCACCCCGATCCCGACGACGCCAGCTGGCTGCGGCCGGTGCCGCCGTCGGTCGCCCTGGCACAGCGGCTGAACCCCATAGAGCGCGAGATCACCGAGCAGCGGCGGCTGTCCATCACCCTCGCCGAGGCCTTCGAGCCGTTCATGGACATCAGCACCCAGGTGACGGGGTCGACGCACTCCATCATGGTGCTGGAGGGCCTCGACCGCATCAAAGGCGCACTCGACCTGGCGACCGCCCAGTGCCACTCCGAGATGCTCACGGTGCAGCCGAGCGCCCACCGCCGCCCCGAGAACCGGCTCCTGGAGGCGCTGGAACGGGACCGGCCGCTGATCGAACGCGGGGTCCGGATCCGCACCCTCTACCAGCACACCGCGCGCTTCAGCCCCGACCGGCTCGCCTACGTCGACCACTTCACCGACGGCAAGGTGGAGTACCGCACCATCGACGAGCTGGTCGAGCGGCTCATCATCTGCGACGAGTCGGTCGCCTTCATCCCCATCCGGGAGGACCGGCAGGTCGCCCTCGAACTCCGCCACCCCGGCCTCGTGCGCTATCTGGTCAAGGTCTTCGAGTTCATGTGGAACCGCGCCGTCCCGCTGAGCGCCGGCGCCCCGTACGAGACCGCGCCGGACGGCATCACCGAGATCCAGCACTCGATCGCGAAACTGCTCGTGGAGGGCCATGTGGACGAGGCCATCGCCCGCCGCCTCGGCATGAACGTGCGGACGTGCCGGGCCCACATAGCCAAGCTGGCGTCCGTGCTGGGCAGCGGCAGCCGCGCGCAACTCGGCTTCCTCATCGCGCAGTCGGGGATTCTCAACCAGGACCAGTGACCGGGGAGCGAGCCGCGTGACCGCACAGGCGCACGACCACGACGTGGACGAGCTGTGCCAGGAGGGCTGGGACCGCTACGCCCTCGCCCTGCGCCGGGGCCACCTGACCGCCCGGGAGGCCGCGCAGGCGCCCTGCGCCGCCGCCCTGGGGCTCCTGCGCCCCGCCGCCGACGGCGGGGACCGGCTGGAGCCCGTCGCGCCGGACATCGCCCTGCACCGGCTGCTGCGGGCCTCCGCGGACCGGATCGCCGGGGAGCGGCGGCGGGAGGAACGGCTGCTGGAGGCGTTCGCCTCGCTGGCCCGGACGGCCGGCGGCCAGAGCGCCCCGGCGGGCCCGCCCGCGATCACGGTGCTGGACGGGGTGGACCGCATCAACCGGGCCCTCACCGAGGCGATGGCCGGCACCGGACGCGAACTGCTCTGCGTCCAGCCCAACGTGCACTACTCCGACGCCCGCGGCCGGCGCGCCCAGCCGCAGGCCATGTCGCGCGACCAGGCGCTGCTCGACCGCGGCGGCCGCATCCGCACCCTGTACCAGCACACCCAGCGCCATCTGCCGCTGGTGCACTCCCGCTACGAGCGGCTCAGCGGCGACGTGGAGGCACGCAGCCTGGACGAGACCACCGACCGGCTCATCGTGCTCGACCGCGCCGTCGCCTTCATCCCGGTGGACAAGGACGCCACCCGCGCGCTGGAGATCCGCGAGCCGACCGTCGTCGGCTTCCTCGCCACCGCCTTCGACCGGTTCTGGCGCCTGGCCACACCCATGTACCCGGTGGCCGCCCCGCAGCCCTCCGTCAACGGCGTCACCCCCCGCCAGCGGGCCATCGCCGCGCTGCTCATCGAGGGGCACACCGACGCCGTCGTCGCCGACCGGCTGGGGCTGAACGTCCGCACCGCCCGCGAGCACATCGCCAAGCTCGCGGCGACGCTGGGCAGCGGCAGCAGGGCCCAGCTCGGGTATCTCATCGCCCGTTCGGGGATCCTCGACCGGGAAGAGTGACGGCCGGGCCGCGCGGCCCGTCAAGACCGGTCTGGGCGATGCGGACGCCCAGCTGGGTGCGGCTCGCCGCGCCCAGCGTCTCCGACAGCCGGGCGATGTGGGCCCGGCAGGTGCGCACGCTGATCCCGAGGCGTTCGGCGATCACCGCGTCCTGGTGGCCCTCCGCCAGCAGCGCCGCGATGGACTGCTCACGGTGCGAGATGCCCTCGATGCCGGTGTCGGGCAGCGGTGCGGTGAGCGGGAGGGCCAGCCGCCACAGGCGCTCGAACACCGTGCCCAGGTACTCGACCAGTCCGGGGTGCCGCAGCTCCAGGGCCATGGTCCGCTCGGCGTTGGCGGGGATGAAGGCGACCGTGCGGTCGAACAGGATCAGCCGCTCGATCACCTCGTCCAGGGTGCGCGCCTCCACGGCGTCGCCCATCAGCTCCAGATAGCTGAGCAGCCCGTGCCCGTGCCGGGCCACGTGCGTGTACAGGTCCCGCATCCGCACCCCGCGGCCGCGCAGCGCCGTCGCCCGGTGCAGGCCCTCCGACAGCTCCGCCTCGCGCCGGATGCCGCCCGGCTGGACGGTGAGCACCTCGGTGGTGCAGGCCTGCGTCGCCTCGTCCATCGCGGCCTGGATACGGGCCAGTCCGTCCAGCACCCGGATCGCCGGACCCTCCGACGCCACCGGCGGGGCGTGCACCTGGCGGCCGAGACCGGCGTACCACTCGAAGGCGGTGACGGCCGAGCCGACCCGGCGCTGGCTGGCGCTGACCTCGTCGTACATCCCGCGCAGCAGCCGGGTCATGACCTCCTGCGGGGCGGTCGGCACCAGCCAGTCCATGTCGTCGGGGTCCGGGTGCAGCAGGGCCAGCTCCAGCAGGCAGGGCACCCGTTCCGCGTCCCGGCGCGGCAGCCGTCCGCGCCGTACGGCCCGGGAATACACGCGATCCCCGGCGTCGCACAGTCGGTCAGCACCGTGTGGATGCCCGTCCGTCCCGTGCCCGGCCATCGCCCGTCCCACCCCCGGTTCACCCGGTCAGCCGTCAGCCTCTTTCCGCAGCGCAACTATGCGCGGCCGGAACCGGCTGTGCAACACGACTCGGTCCCGCGCCGGCCGGAGTGGCCGGCGGGGTGGCCGAATACAGCCGGGGCGGTTACTTCAGCTTGATGGCCGCGCAGGCCGCCTTGTACTCCGCGGTGCAGATGTCCGCCACCTCGTAGATCTCGTCGGCGATCACGGTGTCCTGGACGTTGTCCTTGGTCAGCTCGACCACGGGCACCAGCTGCGCGGGAATGTCCTTGGTGGTGGGGCTGTCCACCCGGTCGCGGGTCAGTGCGTCGAACTGGATGTCGCGGCCCTGGACCTTCGCCACGGCCATCTCGGCGGCGCTCTCGGCCTCGTCCGGGTAGGACTTGTACACGCTCATGTACTGCTCGCCGCTGATGATGCGCTGCACCGCGGCGAGTTCGGCGTCCTGGCCGGTGATGGCCGGAAGGTCGGTCACGCCGGCGGCGCGCAGCGCCTTGACGATGCCGCCCGCCATGCCGTCGTTGGCGGAGTAGACCGCGGCGATGTTGTCCGCGCCGATCGCGTTGATCGCCTCGGTCATGTTGGCCTGGGCGTTCTCCGGCTTCCAGTCCTTGGTGTCGTAGGACTTGGCGATCGTCACCTTGCCCTTGAGCTCGGAGAGCGCGCCGGCCTTGAACTGCTTGGCGTTCGGGTCGGTCGACGAGCCGTTCATCATCACGATCTTGTCGGTGATGCTGAGGTCGTCCCCGAGGGAGGCCAGCAGGGAACGGCCCTGCACCTCGCCGACGAGCGCGTTGTCGAAGGAGATGTACGCGTCGATCGGCCCCTCGGCGAGCCGGTCGTAGGCGATGACGGGGATGCCCGCGTCCTTGGCCTTCTGCACGCCGTCCGCGATGGCCTTGGCGTCGACCGCGTCCAGCACGATGACGTCGACCTTGTCGTCGATCATCTGCTGCATCTGGCTGGCCTGCTTGCCGGCGTCCGCCTCGGCGTTGGCGTACTCGACCTTGCCCTTCTTGTCGGTGAGCGACTCCACCTTCGTCTTGAAGATGGGGTAGTCGAACTGCTCGTACCGCGTGTTGGCCTTCTCCGGGAGCAGCAGCCCGACGGTGATGTCGTCGCCCTTGGCCGGGCTCGCGTCGTCGCTGCTCTCGGCCGCGTTGAGCATGCCGCAGCCGGCGAGCATGACGGACATGGAGGTGGCGGCCACGGATATGGCGATACGACGACGCATGCGAGGGCTCACTTCAGGTGCGTTTTGGACGTGGGCACAGCTTTGCGGCCCATGTGACTGAAAAGCCAACGCTTCAGCCACCTCCCGCGTCAAGGGCGGCCACTTAACGAGATGGACACAGCACGGCGCGCTGAACTCGTGAGGGACCTGCGAAAGCTCCGCGGGGATCATCTGGACGCGCAGACATACCATAGTCACAGAAGTGGCCGCGGATAAGACGGGAGGCCCGTGGGTTCGTCGAACCCACGGGCCTCCCGCGGCACTTCACGTCCCGCGGTCAGTCGTGCTGCTGCCGCTTGGGCCGCCACACCACCAACGCGCTGGTCTGCTGGACCTCCTGGTAGGGCACCAGGTCACGACGGTACGAGGCGTGCACCGCGGCCTCGCGCTGACGCATCGCCGCGGCCGCCCCGTCGAGGGCGTCCTCCAGTTCGGCCACCCGGGCCTGGAGGGCGGCGACCTGGTTCTCCAGCTCGATGATGCGCTTGATACCGGCCAGATTGATGCCCTCGCTCTGCGACAACTGCTGCACCTGACGGAGCAGTTCGATGTCACGGGCCGAGTAGCGGCGGCCCCGGCCTGCCGTGCGGTCCGGCGACACGAGTCCCAGGCGGTCGTACTGGCGCAGCGTCTGCGGGTGCAGGCCGGAGAGCTGGGCCGCCACCGAGATGACGTAGACCGGGGTGTCCTGGGTCAGTTCGTACGGATTGCGTCGTCGGCCGTCCATGCAGATCAAGCTCCCTTCGCGGCCTGGAACAGCTCCGCCCGCGGATCCTCCTCCGCGGTCGCCTCGCGATACGCCTCCAGCGCGTCACGAGCCTTCCCCGACAGATCCTTGGGAACACTCACCTCCACGGTGACCAGGAGATCACCGCGCGTGCCGTCCTTGCGGACCGCGCCCTTGCCCCGGGCCCGCATGGTGCGCCCGTTGGGCGTGCCCGGCGGCAGCTTCAGCGTGACCGGCGGACCGCCGAGCGTCGGCACCCGGACCTCGCCGCCGAGGGCGGCCTCGGCGAACGTCACCGGGACCGTGACGGTCAGGTTGTCGTCCTTGCGGCCGAACACCGGGTGGTCGCCGACGTGCACGACCACGTACAGGTCACCGGCGGGGCCGCCGCGCTCGCCCGGCGCGCCCTTGCCGCGCAGCCGGATCCGCTGGTTGTCGCTGACGCCCGCGGGGATGCGCACCTGCATCGTCCGGGAGGACTTGGCCCGGCCGCTGCCCTTGCAGATCTCGCAGGCCTCCTCCGCGATCAGGCCGCGGCCCTTGCAGTCGGGGCAGGGATCCGTGAGCGAGAACCCGCCGCCGGAGCCCCGCGCCACCTGGCCGGTGCCGACGCAGGTCGGGCACACCCGCGGTGTGCCGTTCTTGTCGCCGGTGCCCGAACAGGCCTTGCAGGGCGCCTGCGACGACATCCGCAGCGGGACCGTCGCGCCCTCGATCGCCTCGGTGAAGCTGAGCGTCACCTCGGACTCGATGTCCTGACCGCGGCGCGGCTGGGTACGGGTGGTACCCGCGCCGCCCCGGTTGAACAGGCCCCCGAAGACGTCACCGAGGCCGCCGCCGAAGCCGCCCTGCTGCTGGCCGCCGGCCTGACCCCCGAAGAGGTCGCCCAGGTCGAAGTTGAACGAGCCGCCGCCGCCCGCGCCCGGCCCCGGACGGAATCCGCCGTTGCCGAAGAGGGCGCGCGCCTCGTCGTACTCCTTGCGCTTCTTGGGGTCCCCGAGGACGTCGTTCGCCTCGGAGATCTCCTTGAACCGCTCCTCCGCCCTGGCGTTGCCCTTGTTGGCGTCCGGGTGGAACTCGCGGGCGAGCTTCCGGTACGCCTTCTTGATCTCGGCCTCGGTGGCGTCCTTGGGGACGCCGAGGACCTTGTAGAAGTCCTTCTCGATGAAGTCCTTGGTGCTCATCCCCGACGTCCCTCCTTCCGTGCGTCAGCTGTCGCGTCAGCCCTCGTCCGGGCCACCGCTCTCCTTGTTCTCCGAGTCGTCCTGCGTCTCGGTGCTCTCCTCGGCCGGCAGAGCCGTCTGCGCGCCGGGCTGCGGCTCGGCGACGGCCACCCGCGCGGGGCGGATGGTGCGCTCGCCGATGCGATACCCCGGCTGGAGAATCGCCACGCACGTCGTCTCGGTGACGTCCGGCGCGTAACTGTGCATCAGGGCCTCGTGGATCGTCGGGTCGAAGGGCTCGCCCTCCTTGCCGAACTGCTGGAGACCCATCTTGGCGATGATCGTCTCCAGCGACTCCGCGACGGACTTGAAGCCGCCGACCAGCTCACCGTGTTCCCGTGCGCGGCCGACGTCGTCGAGCACCGGGAGCAGTTCGCTCAGGAGGTTCGCCACGGCGACCTCCTTGACGGCGACCCGGTCCCGCTCGACCCTGCGGCGGTAGTTCTGGAACTCGGCCTGGAGGCGCTGGAGGTCCGCGGTGCGCTCACCGAGCGCGGTGCGGGCCTGGTCCAGCTGGGCCACCAGTGCCGCGTCCTGGCCCGTGTCCCCGGCCGGGGCCGCCCCCTCCTCCGCGGAGGGAGTGGCGGCGGCCTTCGGCTCGGATTCGTCGGAGGGGACGTCGGGCTGCTGCGACTGCTCGTCGAAGCCCGGGGTCTCCTCGGTCACGCCGCACCGTCCTTGCGGTCCTCGTCGACGATCTCGGCGTCGACGACGTCGTCGTCGGCCTTGGCCTCACCGGCGCCGGCGGACGCGCCGCCGGCTGCCTGCGCGGCCTGGGCGTCCGCGTACATGGCCTGGCCCAGCTTCTGGGAGACGGCCGCGACCTTCTCGGTGGCGGTGCGGATCTCGGCGGAGTCGTCGCCCTTGAGCTTCTCCTTCAGCTCGGCGACGGCCGTCTCGACCTCGGTCTTGACGTCACCGGGGACCTTGTCCGCGTTGTCGCTGAGGAACTTCTCGGTCTGGTAGACGAGCTGCTCGCCCTGGTTGCGGGACTCGGCGGCCTCGCGGCGGGCGTGGTCCTCCTCCGCGTACTTCTCGGCCTCCTGGCGCATCCGGTCGACCTCGTCCTTCGGCAGCGAGGAGCCGCCGGTGACGGTCATCTTCTGCTCCTTGCCGGTGCCGAGGTCCTTCGCCGTGACGTGCATGATGCCGTTGGCGTCGATGTCGAAGGAGACCTCGATCTGCGGGACGCCGCGCGGCGCCGGGGGCAGACCGGTCAGCTCGAACATGCCGAGCTTCTTGTTGTACGCGGCGATCTCGCGCTCGCCCTGGTAGACCTGGATCTGCACGGACGGCTGGTTGTCCTCGGCCGTGGTGAAGATCTCGGAGCGCTTCGTCGGGATCGTGGTGTTGCGCTCGATCAGCTTGGTCATGATGCCGCCCTTGGTCTCGATGCCGAGGGACAGCGGGGTGACGTCGAGCAGCAGGACGTCCTTGACCTCGCCCTTGAGCACACCGGCCTGGAGCGCGGCGCCGATCGAGACGACCTCGTCCGGGTTCACGCCCTTGTTGGCCTCCTTGCCGCCGGTCAGCTCCTTGACGAGCTCGGCGACGGCGGGCATGCGGGTGGAACCGCCGACGAGGACGACGTGGTCGATCTCGCTGAGCTGGATGCCGGCGTCCTTGACGACGTTGTGGAACGGCGTCTTGCAGCGCTCGAGCAGGTCCGCGGTCAGCTGCTGGAACTGGGCGCGGGTGAGCTTCTCGTCGAGGTGCAGGGGGCCCTCGGCGGAGGCGGTGATGTAGGGGAGGTTGATCGTGGTCTCGGTGGACGAGGAGAGCTCGATCTTCGCCTTCTCGGCGGCCTCACGCAGACGCTGCAGCGCCATCTTGTCCTTGGCCAGGTCCACGCCGTGCCCGGACTGGAACTGCTTGACCAGGTAGTCGACAACGCGCTGGTCCCAGTCGTCACCGCCGAGGTTGTTGTCACCGTTGGTGGCCTTCACCTCGACGACGCCGTCGCCGATCTCCAGCAGCGAGACGTCGAACGTACCGCCACCGAGGTCGAAGACCAGGATGACCTGCTCGTCCTTGTCCAGGCCGTACGCCAGGGCGGCGGCCGTGGGCTCGTTGACGATGCGCAGCACGTTCAGACCGGCGATCTCGCCGGCCTCCTTGGTGGCCTGGCGCTCGGCGTCGTTGAAGTACGCCGGAACGGTGATGACGGCGTCCGTCACCTTCTCGCCCAGGTACGACTCGGCGTCGCGCTTCAGCTTCTGCAGCACGAAGGCGCTGATCTGCTGCGGGTTGAAGGGCTTCCCGTCGAGCTCGATCTTCCAGTCGGTGCCCATGTGGCGCTTGACCGACCGGATGGTCCTGTCGACGTTCGTGACCGCCTGACGCTTGGCCACCTCGCCGACCAGCACCTCACCGTTCTTGGCGAAGGCGACGACGGACGGCGTGGTCCTGGCGCCCTCGGCGTTGGTGATGACGGTGGGCTCGCCGCCCTCCAGAACGCTGACGACGGAGTTAGTCGTGCCCAGGTCGATGCCGACCGCACGTGCCATTTCGATTCCTCCAGCTGACTTGAGTGCAACGGACTCAAGCATGCATGACACCCGGCGCAGGGTCAACAGAGCTGAGTCGAGCGGACTCAACTCTTATCCGCTCCTTACACGCAACCGCTCGCTGACCTGCACGGATGCTTCCGAGGATCGCTGACGCGGTCGGAAAACGGGGGTGACGGGAAGGCGCAGAAGCGCGAGGACGACCACCGCGGCGACCGCCGCCACCCACAGCGCCGCACCCCCGGACACCCGTCCGGTGTGCACGCCCACCCCGGCCAGCACCCCGCCCAGCGCGGCGGCGGCCAGCAGTACGGTCACGGCGCGGGGCGCGAGTCCGAGCCGCCGCAGCCGGTGCCCCAGATGGTCCGGCCGGCCGCGCGTCACGGGCCACCGGGACAGCCGCCGGCCGAGCACCACCAGCACCACGTCGGCACACGCCACGGCCGTCACGGCGAACAACACCCCGGCTCCGGCGCCGATTCCCTGCCCGGCCCGCACGAACACCGCCGACGAGGCCAGCACGAACCCCGTGAACAGGGAGCCGCCCGCGCCGAGGCCGACCCGGGCGGGATGCCAGTTGTGCAGCAGGAACCCGGCGAGCGCGGCGGCCAGCACGGCCATGAGCACCGCGATCCCCTCCATCGGCTCCGCCGCCGCGCAGGCCGCCACCCCGAACGCGGCGAGCGCCGCCACGGTGCCGGCCAGCCCGTCGGCGTGGTCCAGCCCCCGGAGGGCCGCGGCGACGGCGACCACCCACGCCACGGCGAGCACCCCGGCCGGCACCCCGGTCTCCGCGTACGGCACCACGAGCGCCGCCGCCACCGCCGTACCGGCGAGCGGGATCCACCAGCGCAGCCGCCACACGTCGGCGGCCAGCCCGAGCACGCCGACCCAGGCGCCGGCGGCCAGCAGCCGTCCGACCCCGGTGCCGAGCGGGGCGAGTCCGGCCCGGTCGCCGAGGCCCGCCACCAGTCCGGTGGCGAGCACGACGGCCGTTCCCCCGGACAGCGGCAGCGCCCAGCGGCGTCTTCGGTCCAGGATTCCCAGACGCAGGGCGGGGACCCGCAGCAGCTCCGCGAGGAGGGCGGAGAGCAGCAGGGCGGTGGCGGCGGCGGCGATCCCGTAGAGCACGGATATAAGTTAGGGGCGTATGGACCGATTTGGCGTGAATAACACGATCGGATCCCGGACGCCATTCGGGAGGACGCACCCGGACGCCGTGCGGGACGCCCCCGGGGGAGGCTCCTGGGCTGCCGCAATAGGCAACCCTCAGCGATCCAGATCACCCCGTGCCCGGCTACAGTGCGGCCGGGGATGGGGGTAGTCTCGAACGGACTGCATAAGTTACCGCTTAGTAATTTCGGGGAAGCCGTAGCGGAGCCCCCGAGGACATCCCTCAGAACCCCTCGCAGGCCCGAGGAGCCCCCATGCAACTCGCCGCGATCATCGTGTCGCTGGTCCTGACCGTGGTCGGCGTTGCGCTGCTCGCACGCGCGATCGGCCAGTTCGTCCGGTACTTCAAGCTGGGCCAGCCGGTCCCGGCAGGTGCCCGGTCCGACAATCCCTACCAGCGCAGTGTGACCCTGGTGCGGGAGTTCCTCGGCCACACCCGCATGAACCGGTGGGGTGTCGTCGGCATCGCCCACTGGTTCGTCGCCGTCGGCTTCCTGACGCTCCCGCCGACCCTCGCCCAGGCGTTCGGCCAGCTCTTCCAGGCCGACTGGGTGCTGCCGGTCATCGGCGGCTTCCTGCCGTTCGAGCTGTACATCGAGTTCATCGGCGTGATGACCGTGCTCGGCATCGCCGTGCTCATCGTCATCCGGCTGCTGAGCCTGCCGTCGCGCCCCGGCCGCAAGTCCCGCTTCGCCGGCTCCAAGGCGGGCCAGGCGTACTTCGTCGAGTACGTCATCCTCACCATCGGCCTCGCCATCTACGTGCTGCGCGGCCTGGAGGGCGCACTGCACCACGTGGACCAGTACGAGGCGGCGTACTTCGCCTCGTACCCGCTGGTCCTCGCCTTCAAGGGCCTGTCGGTCGCCACGCTGCAGAACCTGGTCTACCTGGTCGCCACGATCAAGATCGGGACCTCGTTCATCTGGATGATCGTGGTCTCGCTCAACACCAACATGGGTGTCGCCTGGCACCGCTTCCTCGCCTTCCCGAACATCTGGTTCAAGCGCGAGGCCACCGGCGGGACCGCGCTGGGCGCCCTGCTGCCGATGACGTCCGGCGGCAAGCAGATCGACTTCACCGACCCCGGTGACGACGACGTCTTCGGCGTCTCCCAGGTCGAGCAGTTCTCCTGGAAGGGCCTGCTGGACTTCTCCACCTGCACCGAGTGCGGCCGCTGCCAGTCGCAGTGCCCCGCCTGGAACACCGGCAAGCCGCTCTCCCCCAAGCTCCTGATCATGTCCCTGCGCGACCACGCGCACGCCAAGGCCCCCTACCTGCTGGCCGGCGGCGGCAAGACCATGGAGGGCGAGGAGAAGGCGTCCGAGGAGCAGCTCGCCGGGGTGCCGGCCGCGGCCCTCGCCGAGGCCGAGCGCCCGCTGATCGGCACCGCCGAGGAGAACGGCGTCATCGACCCGGACGTCCTGTGGTCCTGCACCACCTGCGGCGCCTGCGTCGAGCAGTGCCCGGTGGACATCGAGCACGTCGACCACATCGTCGACATGCGCCGCTACCAGGTGATGATCGAGTCCGCGTTCCCGTCCGAGGCGGGCACGATGCTCAAGAACCTGGAGAAGAAGGGCAACCCCTGGGGCCTGGCGAAGAAGCAGCGCCTGGAGTGGACCAAGGAGGTCGACTTCGAGGTCCCGGTCGTCGGCAAGGACATCGAGGACCTCTCCGAGGTCGAGTACCTGTACTGGGTCGGCTGCGCCGGCGCCCTGGAGGACCGCGCCAAGAAGACCACCAAGGCCTTCGCGGAGCTGCTCCACATCGCGGGTGTCAAGTTCGCGATCATGGGCGGCGACGAGAAGTGCACGGGTGACTCGGCGCGGCGCCTCGGCAACGAGCCGCTGTTCCAGGAGCTCGGCATGGAGAACGTCTCCGCGCTGAACATGGCGTTCGGCGAGGAGATGGACGACGAGGGCAACTTCACCGAGGAGTCGAAGAAGCCCAAGTCCGCCAAGAAGATCGTCGCCACCTGCCCGCACTGCCTCAACACGCTCGGCAACGAGTACCCGCAGCTCGGCGGCGACTACGAGGTCATCCACCACACCCAGCTGCTCCAGCACCTGGTGGACGAGGGCAAGCTGATCCCGGTCACCCCGGTCGAGGGCATCATCACCTACCACGACCCGTGCTACCTGGGCCGCCACAACAAGATCTACACGCCCCCGCGCGAGATCATCGGCAAGGTCCCGGGCCTGCGCAACGAGGAGATGCACCGCCACAAGGAGCGCGGCTTCTGCTGCGGCGCCGGCGGCGCCCGGATGTGGATGGAGGAGCGGATCGGCAAGCGCATCAACAACGAGCGCGTCGACGAGGCCCTCGCCCTGAACCCGGACATCGTCTCCACGGCCTGCCCGTTCTGCCTCGTCATGCTGACCGACTCGGTCAACGGCAAGAAGAACGACGGCAAGGCCAAGGAGTCCATCCAGGTCGTCGACGTCGCCCAGCTGCTGCTGGAGTCCGTCAAGACCCCGGCCGACCCGGCGGGCGACGAGGAGAGCGAGAGCGCCCCGGAACCGGAGCCGGTGAAGTAACCCCGCACCACCCCGAAGGGGCCGTCCGCACCGGACGGCCCCTTCGCCATGTTCACGTACAACCCTCCGGCCCTTCCGGAAGTCTCTTGATCGGCGATCACCCGTGAACCACAGGACAACCCGGGGCGAACACGGGTGAACAGCCGCACCGGCACCCGTGGACGGCCGTATCCGGCGGCCCTCCCGCACACGGCAGGAGACCCCCTTGCACAAGAACCTCCGCACCGCCCTCGCGACCGCCACCGCGGCCGCGCTCACCGGCGGCCTGCTGGTCGCCATGGCCGGTCCCGCGGCCGCCGCCCCGGGCCTCGACGGCGACTTCAACGGCGACGGCTACCGGGACGTCGCCGTCACCGCGCCCCTCGCGAACGTGAGCGGCAAGGCCAACGCCGGCGCCGTGACGATCCTCTACGGCTCCCCCAAGGGCGCCGGCGCCGCCAAGATCCAGACGCTGAGCCAGAACAGCGCGGGCGTCCCGGGCACCGCCGAGAAGGACGACCAGTTCGGCGCCCACACCGCGCCCGGCGACTTCAACGGCGACGGCTACGCCGACCTGGCCGTGGGCGCCCCCGGCGAGGACGCCGGCACGGACACCAACGGCGGCACCGTCGTCATCCTGTGGGGCGGCTCCGGCGGCCTGTCCGGCGGCACCACCGTGCCCGACCCCACCCGCTCCGTCCACGACTGGTTCGGCCAGGTGGTCGCCGCCGGCGACTACGACGGCGACGGCCGCGCCGACCTCGCGATCGCCTCCGACATCAACAAGGTCGACATCTACCGCGGCGGATTCACCAAGTCCGGCTCCACCGGCGGCCGCTACACCGTCACCGCGCCCATCCTGAAGGTCAAGGGCACCGACATCTTCAACCTCACCCCCGGCGACATCGACGCCGACGGCCGCACCGACCTGGTGGTCGACGGCTACGAGGGCGACAGCGACGGCGACTACTCGTACAACGCCAACTACTGGCTGCCCGGATCCTCCTCCGGAGCCACCACCTCGGGCGCCCAGAAGCTCCCCGCCGGCGTCATCTCCGACATCGGTGACGTGGACGGCGACGGCTACGGCGACATCGTCATCGGCAACTCGTGGGACCCGGGCACGGACACCCCGGGCACCGCCAAGGGCGGGTCCGTGGAGATCATCTACGGCACGTCGTACGGCCCCGAGGGAGCCGCCGAAACGGTCAGCCAGAACACCGCCGGCGTGCCCGGCAGCAACGAGACCGGCGACAACTTCGGCTACGAGGTCTCCCTCGGCGACATCAACGGCGACGGCCACGACGACCTCGTCATCGGCGCGCCGGGCGAGGACCTGGGCGAGTTCAAGGACGCCGGCATGGTCTCCGTGATCTACGGCTGGAACGGCGGCCTCTCCGAGACCGGCACCCAGTCCCTGCACCAGGACATCCCGGGCGTCCCCGGCGGCAACGAGACGGGCGACGGCTTCGGCGGCGAGGTCCTGCTCTCCGACGTCACCGGCGACGGAAAGGCCGACCTGACCGTCGGCCTGCCGTGGGAGAACGAGGCCAACGGCTACGCCGTCGCCTTCAACTCCGACGGCTCGAAGATCGACACCACCGGCCGCGGCATCGGCCTCACCCAGGCCGGCCTCTCCTCGGCGGGCAACCCGATGTTCGGCTTCCACATCAACGGCTGAACCCTCCGGCCCACTGGAGCACCCCCGGCCGAACCACACGGAGACCGCATGCGCAGACAGACCGCCACCGCCCTCGCCGCCACCCTCCTGGCGACGGGACTGACCCCCGTCCTCCTCGCCGCGCCCGCATCCGCCGCCGTCGCCAAGCACTACGACGACTTCAACGGCGACGGCCACCGCGACCTCGCCTACCGCGGCTACAACGACACCGACCGCACGGGCGGCACCGTCACCGTCGTGTACGGCACCGCGGCCGGCCTCGACACCACCCGCACCCAGCTGATCCACCAGGACAGCCCCGGCATACCGGGGACCGGCGAGGAAGACGACATGTTCGGCGAGACGCTGGCGAGCGCCGACCTCAACAAGGACGGCTACGCGGACCTCGTCGTCGGCAACCCCAGCGAGCACGTCGGCACCGCCCGGTACCGCGGCACCGTCACCGTCGTCTGGGGCTCCGGGTCCGGCCTGTCCGGCGGCACCAACCTCAGCCCCCGGTCCGGCGCCGAAGGCAACTTCGGCCGCGACGTCGCCACCGGCGACTTCACCGGGGACGGATCGCCCGACCTCGCCGTGATCGGCGGCGAGGAGGCCTGGCTCTACCGGGGGCCGTTCACCAAGGCCGGCGGCACCGGCAGCGTGAGCAAGATCGACAAGTCGGGCGGCGGCTGGTACTCCCACGGCCTCGCCGCCGGCAAGGTCAACGGCGACGGGCGGACCGACCTGGTGGTGCTCGGCACCCAGTACGAAACCGGAGACGTACCGCGCCACCGCATCTGGTTCCTCAAGGGGTCCGCCTCCGGCCTGACCTCCGGCCCCTACAAGACCTTCGCCAGCGCACCCTGGTCCGCCACCATCGGCGACTTCGACAAGAACGGCTACGGCGACATCGCCGTCGGCCTCCCCGACCAGAGCGACGGCAAGGGCGCCGTGACCGTGTGGCGCGGCACCTCCACCGGCCCGAGCGGCTCCAGCACCTTCACCCAGGCCACCTCCGGCGTCTCCGGAACCCCCGAGGCGGAGGACAACTTCGGCTACTCCGTCTCCGCCGCCGACGCGAACGGCGACGGCTACGCCGACCTCGCGGTGGGCGTGCCGCAGGAGGACGTCGACGGCAGGACCGACCAGGGCGGCGTCCACTTCTTCCGCGGCGGCCCGGGCGGCCTCAGCGGCGCCCGCTCCTCCTGGATCGCCCAGACGGTGCTCGGCCCCGCCGACGACTACGTCTCCTTCGGCGGCTCCCTGCGCCTGCGCGACCTCACCGCCGACGGACGGGCCGACCTGGGCGTGGGCGGCGGGTTCGAGAACGGGCTCCTGCTGCGCGGCACCGGCACCGTGCCGACGACCAGTGCCGCGATCACCCTCCCCGCCTTCGGCGGCGGCTTCCTCGACTGACGCCGTGTCCGTCCTCCGTAGGACCCGGCCACCGCGCCGCCCTACGGAGGACGGACGAGCGGGCTGACGACCCCTTAGGGGATGTCACAGCTCGGCCGCAAAGGGCGGCCCGGAACCCGGGGTCCGGCACGCGAACGTCCGGGACCAGGTACGTTCGAGGACGTGGCTGGATTCAGGATCGGACGCGGGCGGAACAACAACGGCGCTCCTCACGCGCGACCGCAACACCCTCCGTACGGGCAGCAGACGCCGCAGGGACCGTCGTACGGCTCCCCGCAGGCGCCGCAGCCGTACCCGCAGCAGCCGTCGTACGGCAACGGCGGTGGCGGTGGCGGCTGGCCGCAGGCGCACCGCGGCCCGGGCGGCCCCGGTGGCTACGGCGGTCACGGGGGACATGGCGGCGGGCACGGCGGCCCCGGTGGTCACGGCGAGCCCGAGTACTTCGGCGACGGCGGGTACCCGCACGGCGCCCAGGGCGGCCCGCACGACCCGTACGCGGCCAACAACCCGGGCCACACCCAGGCCTTCTCGATCAACGAGGACCCCTACCAGCAGGGCGACACCTACGGCGCCGCCGCGGCTCCGCCGCCCGGCCCGATCGGCCCCCGGCTGCGCTGGAAGGACCTGCTCAAGGGCATCGTCCTGTCCCCCGCGCAGACCTTCCTGCGGATGCGCGACTACGCGATGTGGGGCCCCGCCCTCGTCGTCACCTTCCTCTACGGCCTGCTCGCCGTCTTCGGCTTCGACACGGCCCGCGAGGACGCGATCAACGCGACCCTGTCGAACGCGGTCCCGATCGTCCTGACGACGGCCGTCGCGATGGTGCTGAGCTTCCTCGTCCTCGGCGTGGTCACCCACACCCTGGCCCGCCAGCTCGGCGGCGACGGCGCCTGGCAGCCCACGGTCGGCCTCTCCATGCTGATCACGTCCATCACGGACGCGCCCCGCCTGGTCTTCGCCATGTTCGCGGGCGGCGACGCCACCTTCGTCCAGCTCCTCGGCTGGGCCACCTGGGTCGCGGCCGGCGCCCTCCTCACGATCATGGTCTCCCGCTCCCACGACCTGCCCTGGCCGAAGGCCCTGGGCGCGTCGTCGATCCAGCTGATCGCCCTGCTGTCGATCGTGAAGCTCGGCACGTTCTGACGCCAGGCCACCGAACGTGAAGAGGGGGCTCCCGGATCGGGAGCCCCCTCTTCACGTCACCGTCAGGCGTCGAGCACCTGCCCGTCCCGCCTCACCACCGGAGGCTGGACGGACCACGGGAAGTTGATCCACTCGTCGGTCCGCTTCCAGACGTACTCGCACTTCACCAGCGACTGCGACTTCTCGTAGACGACCGCGCTGCGCACCTCCGCGACGGCGTCGAGGCAGAAGTCGCGGACGAGCTTGAGCGTCTTGCCGGTGTCGGCGACGTCGTCGGCGATCAGCACCTTCTTGTCGGTGAAGTCGATGGCGTTGGGCACGGGCGCGAGCATGACCGGCATCTCGAGCGTCGTCCCGACCCCGGTGTAGAACTCGACGTTCACGAGGTGGATGTTCTTGCAGTCCAGCGCGTAGGCGAGCCCGCCGGCGACGAAGACACCGCCGCGCGCGATGCTCAGCACCACGTCCGGCTGGTAGCCGTCGTCCGCGATGCTCTGGGCGAGCTCGCGGACGGCGACGCCGAACTGCTCGTAGCTGAGGTTCTCGCGCACGCCGCTCACACCTGCGTCCGGTGGAAGTTGAGGTAGGACCGGGAGGCCGTCGGCCCCCGCTGCCCCTGGTACCGGGACCCGTACCGCTCACTGCCGTAGGGGTGCTCGGCCGGCGAGCTGAGCCGGAACATGCACAGCTGCCCGATCTTCATACCGGGCCACAGCTTGATGGGGAGCGTCGCGAGGTTGCTGAGCTCCAGGGTCACGTGCCCGGAGAACCCGGGGTCGATGAACCCGGCGGTGGAGTGGGTGACCAGCCCGAGCCGCCCGAGCGAGCTCTTGCCCTCGAGCCGGGAGGCGAGATCGTCCGGCAGGGTGATGACCTCGTACGTGCTGGCCAGCACGAACTCACCCGGATGCAGGATGAACGGTTCGTCCCCCTCCGGCTCCACCAGCCGGGTCAGGTCCACCTGCTCGACGGAGGGGTCGATGTGGGGGTACCGGTGATTCTCGAACACCCGGAAGTAGCGGTCGAGGCGCACGTCGATACTGGACGGCTGCACCATGGCGTCGTCGAAGGGATCGATGCGCACCCGTCCGGCGTCGATCTCGGCCCGGATGTCCTTGTCTGAGAGAAGCACGCCCCGAGAATACGCAAGGCGCGCGGAACGCCCACAACCGGCCGCCCCGCGCGCCCACGCCTTCTGCCCGTTTCTCCCGCGCTACCGCTTCAGCAGCGTGACCGGTACGACACTGCGGAGCCGCGCACAGCGCGGGCACCGCAAGAGCCGACCGGGGCCGAGTCGCTCGGCCTGCTGCATCGGGAACGAGGTGGCGGTGAACACGTGCCCATCGGCACAGCGGACGACGGTGCGCTCCATCAAGTCCAAGAGTCCTTCCCCAAGAGCCGCGTCGGACTAACTGCCCTGACGACAAAAGCCACATTACGGGATCAAAGGAAGGACCCTCCAGGCGGCACCCCGCACCCTCACCGTACGCCTCAACTTCTGCCCCGCGCAGCCGCATCCACCCCTGAATCCCCGTCAGACTCCCGGGCTCGAACACCGGGGGCCTGCCATGGGGTAGAGTGAGCGAGCGTCCGGACCCCACTGAGCTGGGGGCCCTGGATTGCGCGGGTGTAGTTTAATGGTAGAACATCAGCTTCCCAAGCTGAGAGCGCGAGTTCGATTCTCGTCACCCGCTCCACGAAGAAGGCCCAGATCACCGATCTGGGCCTTACTTGTTGTCTAGTCCAATCAGGGGGCGGCGTGCCCTCGGCGTGCCCTAAGTCGAGTCCAGGCCGCCACACCAGCGCCATTCGGGTGCCCAGCAGGCATCAACCTGCCCCGGCGTCCCATATCGCGAGACGCAATTCGTGTGACCTGCGCCACACAGGGCGCAAAGGGTCACCAAGACGCATACGCAAAGGGTGGTTTGCGGGACGGGTGGCGCCCCGGTCTCCGGGCCTGCCTTGACGGGTTTACCTCGCCGACTCGGCAGTACGGTGAACCCGTGACCTCCTTACCGGAAGAATCGCCCTCACTGATCCGTGAAGGCGACCGCGAGGCAGCCGTGCGACGTCTGCAGGAGGCGTACGCGGAAGGGCTCATCCCACACGAGGTGTTGGACGAGCACCTCCACCAGGTGCTCAGCGCCAAGACGCGGAGCGAACTCGCGTCCGCTCTGGTCGCGCTCCCGGAGGAGCAACCGGGAAGCACTGCCACGATCGCCGCCGCCGGTGGGCGGATCAAGCGGCGTGGCGCGTGGCGGGTGCCTCGGGTCCTCAAGGTCGAGTCAGCATATGGAAGGGTGCGCCTGGACCTGTCCCGGGCGGTCATCGAGCACCCGATCGTCGACATCGAGCTGCAACTGGGAACCGGCGGGGCCCGGATCACGGTGCCCCGGGACGCGGTGGTCGACGTCGAAGGACTGAGCACGGGATGGAAGGACCTGCGCTACAAGATCCCGCGACAGCCCCGGCCCGGCGGGCCGACGATTCGAATCTCCGGGGTCATGGGATACGGACGCTTGAAGATTCGCCACGCCCTGCGTTGAAGCCCCGTCCGGTGCTTCGGCCCCGCCGGCGGCGAGTGCAGCACTAGGCGGGTACCAGGTCTCCCAGCGCCTCGCGAAGCGCCGTGCCCACGACAGGTCCCGCCACGGCCACCTGTCGAAGCTCGTCGCCCTTCATGTAGCGGTAGCTCTGCGGAGGGTGGAAGGACCCGGCGGAGCGCAGCGCATTGAGCGATACCGGCTCATCGAAGGAGACAGGATTCTCCATCGTGAGACCGCTCGCCTGCCTCGCGCCGCTCATGTAGGCGTCGTACTCCCGCCGGGTGATCCCGGTCTGTCCCCGATGAGCCGACCAGACCTCGCTGGGCGTGGCGACGTAGATGGCGGCAATGCGCGCCATGCCCACCACCGCCATGGTGGGCGCGGTCGCGTACAAGAGGACGGGCGTTCCCGGAGGCGCGGCGACGCGCTGGCGGCGAACCTCCACCGTCTTGCTGCCGGCCAGGATCGCGTTGGCGAAGCGCGGGTGGACGGACAGCAGCATCGCGCGTTCCGGATCGCTCACGTCGTTCGGTGCCCCTCTTGGTAAACCGCCTGGAACAGCTCACTGCTGATCTTGGACAGCGAGATCAGCGAGCCAGGCGACCACGTTAGCCCCCGGCCCCTGGCCAGCGAGGTCAATCGGCGCAGCGTCACCGGCTTCGGGAAGATCTCAGTGTCCGAGAACCTCAGCGCCATGGCGTGACCGGACGCGTCTGCAGCCCTCTCGACCTCAGCCCGACCATATACGCCCAGGTGTTCGAATTTCGAGAACAGAACATCCGGAGTGTCGATGAGCACCTCGTCGAGCCGCGAGCTGCCCACCACCCTCTGACCCTCTCCCGTGGAGTTGCCGTCGCTGACGTACCAGAGCAGTCGAGCCGGGACGCTCTCTCCTCGACGCTGCGAAGATCGGTAGTAGACGTGTTCCCTGCTGATGCCCAGGGCGTCGCTCCGCGCGATGAGCATGGCCGGGACGTTGAACAGCTCAGTCGACCAGCGCGGCTTGATGGGCACCATGAAGGACGGCAGCTCGGAGTCGATGACCTTGGCCGGCCACCACGCACGCTCCAGCACGGCGGTCACCTCCGCCGGCATGCCGACGTCGAGCACGGTCGCATCGACAGCAAGCTCTCGGGCCAACCCGCCGGCCACCACCTCCACCTCGGCGGCGGTCCCGCACACGTTCACCAGGAGCGCGACGAGCTCGCCGTTGTGCTCGAAGAAGCCGTCGTCACCGGCCGCGGCCCGCGCCGCCTCGGAGGGGTGCGGATCACTGATGCGGACGATCTCGGCCCCGCAATCCCTCCCGAGCCGCTTAAGCAGGAAGAGGAGCTGCCGGGCCAGGGTCTCTTCCAGGGGGTGGCCAGCTGTGCGAAGGACGGGTACAACCAGGGTTCGGCCGTCCAGCGACCACGCGTAGAGGGCGACCGGTCGGCCCTGGCCGTCCCGGAGAAGCTCACGACGCCATGCGATCCCGCCCTCGTTCAGCGACCGCAGCCGCTCAGAAAAGGCTGAGCCGTCGTCAGCGCCCGACTGCTCGAAGAAGGCGACCAGTTCATCCTCCGCGCCCGGCGCCACCTCCGCGGACCGGAACTCCGTCCCCATCAGGTCAGCCGGGCGATACACCTGGGCCTGCCGCAGCTCATCGACGTGAAGCGTCACGGTCGACGGTGAGACGACCCGGACGCGAGCCACCTCCCAGGCCACATCTGTCAGGCGAGACAGCAGCGGATCACGCGTCGCCAGGACTTGTAGACCAGCACACGAGGTCTCGGCCACATACCGCATGCCTCGCAGAAGTGCTGGGTCGGCAGCCAGGCCGGGAACCGCCTGCGTAGCGGCTTGCACCAGTTCGCGGGTTCGCTCCTCCACGGCCGCGGAGCCGGTAGAGAGCTTGTGGAGCCCGGTCAGCGCCGCCTGCTGGTGCTGACGCTCTGCCGTGTCCGTGAGGTCCCGGATCTGATGGACCAACTGCGGGGTGTAGGCAAACTCAACGAGATCCGCCATCCATCCGGCTTCGAGCGCACGGGACTCCTCGGCACCGGTGGTGTCCGTGAGGCCGCGCAGATCGGCGAACACACCATGGTCGACCGTCACCACGAGGAGCGCGTCGCTCTCCATCTCCGTGAACAGGTCCGGATGGCCGAGGTCCAGCCACCAGCCGTCCAAGATCTCCCCGTCACGACCACGCCCACGGACCTCACCGTCCGGAACGAAGCCCAGACTCCTCCACATCCCGCTCAGGTCATAGTCCCGACGGCACTTGGCCTTGATCCCAAGGCGTTGTGGATACCGCTCCTTGATGCCCTCCACCAGACGGCCCGCAATCCCCCGCCCCCGTTCCTCCTCAGCCACACACAGGTGCGCGAGTCGGATACGCGCGCTCCTCTTCGGCAGCCCGAACAGCGCGTAGCCGATCACTTCGCCGGCCTCGACCGCGACCAGAAGGCCACCGTCCTCAGCTGCCTTCTCATAGGCAGGAGGCGTCAGAAGCCCCAGCGTCTTCGTGTACCGGTCCCCCAGGGCTATGGCCTTAACGATCAACTCTTCTTGCGCGGGCGAAACGGACACCAGCTTGATCGCCATTACTACCCCCTCCAGCTGTGGCTGATCGCGACCGGCCACAACTCCCCTGTCACTGCATACAGGGAGAAGCTGATCTCAGTTGCTGCCATCCCTCAAGGGGGCACGAGGGGCGCACGGTGCTGCGGAGACCGTCGCCTGCCTCCAGAGTCCGGCCGATGGAACCGTCCCGCCGGACTCGTAGCCCCGATACCGGTCCGCCTAATTGGCTTCCGACCGATCGGCACCCGCCTCACGCAAGCGCTCGCGCACTTCAGTGTCGATCCCCTGGGCCAGCCTCCGCTGATGCTTGACCGTCGAGTGCTGGTAGATGAGCTGGGCGCGCTCCGAGGACTGGCCGGCGCGCACCATGAGGTCCTTCAGCTTGGCGCCGGTGTCGGCGGCGAGGGTGTTACCGGTGTGCCGGAGGTCGTAGAAGCGGAAGTTGTCGGGCAGCCCCACCTTCGTCCTGGCCTTGCGCCACTTCCGTCCGAACGTCGAGCGGCGGAATGGAGCGCCCTTCTCCCCGACGAAGAGGAGACCATCCGGCTCCTTCTCGGCGAACCACTGCACGTGGCGTCGCAGCTCGGGCAGGAGGAAGTCGGGCAAGTAAACGGTGCGCTTGCCCGCTCGGGACTTGGGATCGCCGGTGACCCTCCTGCCGTTGGTCAGCTCCGGTGACGCATGCGTGATCCGCAGGGAGCATTCGTCGAGATCGACACTGCGGCGGCGCAGTTCAGCCAGCTCCTCGGGGCGAAGCGAGGCGAAGGCACCGAGCAGGACCATCAGGCGCCAGCGCGGACCCATGGCGTCGGCGAGGTCGAAGACCTGCTCCACGGTGGCGGTCGGCCGCTCGTCGGCTTCCTCCCGACCGGCGCCCTTGATCCGGCACGGGTTGGTCCGCAGGAGGTCGTCATCGACCGCGGTCTGCAGGATGGCCTTCAGCAGCCGGTACGACTTGGCGACCGTCGTGGCACCCGTTGCCTTGAGCCGCTCGGCTCGCCAGGTGCGGACGGAAGGCGGTGTGATCTCGTCCAGGTCCTTGCTGCCGAAGACCGGCAGGAGGTGCAGGCGTAGCAGGCCGTCGTAGCGGTCGACCGTGGTCGGGGCCAGACCGCGCTCCTCCATCCAGCGGAGGGCGTACTTCTCGAAGTTGATCGCGCCGGCGTCCGGGTCACGCCAGTGGTCACGCTCGATGTCGGCGCGGACCAGGTTCAGCCAGTCCTGCGCGTCGGTCTTCGTGTCGAAGGTCTCGGGGGCCTTGTGGCGCTGCCCGTCCGGGCCCAGGTAGCGGGCCTGCCATCGACCGGACGGGAGCTTGCGTACGGTACCGAACTCCCGACGACGCTGGAGCTTGCGTGTCGGCATCAGGCGGCCCGCCCGTACCGAGTGCGGGTGCGCCGGGTCGGCTCGACCGTGCGCGCCTCGATGTACTCGGTGACGGCACTCTCGGGGACGCGCACGGGACGTCCGAGCTTGACGTAGCGAATGCGGCGCTCGGCGATCAGACGGCGAACGAAGCGTTCGCCGGTACCGAGCTGTTCGGCGGCTTCGGCCACCGTCAGGAGGCGGTCAGTCATGGGCGACCGCCCCCTTTCGGCTGTGCTGCTGAGTGCAACGGGCCGGGGCTATTGCGAGTCGGTGCAACGGTGAGACTTCCTTACCGAGGTCGAAACTGGAGCGGGCACGGCGGACCGGTGGTGGCTTCAACAGGTCGCGGAGTCCTGGAGCAGGGCGCGGGCCGGGACGCGAAGTGCCTGCGCGAGGGTGAGCAGGTCGTCGACGTCGCAGCGGCGCTGAGCGCGTTCGATGCGGGACAGCATCGTGTTGGACATTGGCCGGCCAAGGGCGGTGACGCGAGCGGCCAGCTCTCGCTGGGAGAGGCCGCGCTCGGTGCGGAGAATTTCGATCGTGCGGGCGGCCCTTATCCCGGCTGCGCCGATTTCCAGTGAACGTGCTGCCATGACTCCAATTCTCGGCTGTGTTCGCCGGTTTGGTTAACCGGCGATCGTCGGCTATGTTGCGCCGCCGTGCGTTTGGCAGGCGGGTGGCCATTTCGTCGATGGGTTCCCTGTGACGGCGGCCCGAGCAGTGCTCGACAGCGTCTCTGACGTGGGGTGTTGTGTTGTAGCTTCGCCACTCACCGGACGTCAACGCCTTGCCGGTGTGATCCTTCTGGCTTGACGCCCAGAACAACTATTTGGTCAACCGCCGATCGTGACCTACCGTTTTCACGCCGCCCTCGCCGCCCCGATTCCCGACGGCCTTTCTGCCGACAGAGATTCGACAGGTCAGGGCTGGACTTGTGCCGCTCGGGTGTGGCTATGTTGACGACACCCCCGGAAAGCGCGACCGGCTCTCAGCCAGCCTCGCGTCCACGGCCGGCCAACTCCCCCGCCTTTGCCGTCACGACCGACGGTGAGCCATGGGTGCCCGCCCATCGGCCACCGAGTGAGGAACACTCCGCTCTTGGCACGGATCCGCACCATCAAGCCCGAAGCCTTCGTCTCCGAATCCCTCGCCGTCGTCACCCTGACCGCCGAGCGCACCTTCTTCGGCCTGCTCACTCAGGCCGACGACCAAGGCCGCTATCGCGACCACGCGGCGATCATCGCCGGTCAGCTGTGGGTTCTGCGTCCGGAGCACACTCCCGCCGAGGTCGAGAAGGATCTCGCCCAGCTGGCCGACGCCGGCCTGGTCTGCCGGTACAAGGGCCCGGACGACAAGCGCTACCTGCACATCGTCACGTGGCACAAGCACCAGAAGATCAACCGGGCCAGCAAGAGCCGCATCCCGGCCTGCCCTCGCCACAACGATCCGAACGGTGCCCCGGGCGGCACCAAGACTGTCGAGGCCGTGGCACCCGCGCCGTCCGTAACGCACGGAGCCGTCGCGGACCATGCGCCGAACCCTCACGGAGGTGACAGTGAAGGGGCACGGAACCCACACGATCCCTCGAACCAAACGGAAACCACCAACAAAACCGCAGGTCAGGAGGCAGTCAGTGAGCCCTCACCTGAACCTCATGGACTCGTGCTTGAGGCCGCGGTGACACCTCACGGTCCGGATCTAGGACCTAGGATCATGGATCTAGGATCTACCCCTTCGGGGGGCGCAAGCGCCCCCGCGGCCAGCACCGTCTCGGCCAAGCAGCTCATCGCCGAATACAGCGCGGCATGCGCCCACCGCCCGCCCCAGGACGTCCTGGGCCATCTCGGCCGAGAGGTGCGCAAGCTGCTCGCCGAAGGCATCGCTCCCGACCACATCAGGGCAGGGCTCGTCCTCCACAGGACCAAGGGCAAGCACCCCAGCATCCTGCCGAGCCTGGTGCACGAGGCCATGAACGCCGCCCTCGCCCAGCCCGTCATCCACAGGCCGTGGACAAACCCCGCCGACGCCGAAGCCGCCTACGGAGAACAGCTCTGACCTCCACCCTCACCCGCGAACCCCAGCCCGTCGGCCTGCTCGCCGACCGTCTGAACGGCATACTGGCGGGCCGCGGCATCGACCCCGGCGCCGTAGCCACGGAGCCGCCCGCCGAACCCGTCACCGCCTTGGAGCTGGCCGACGCCCGCATCCCGGCCCGCTACCGCCGCGCCCTCGCCGACCACCCTCAGATCATCACCTGGGCCGACCACATCGCCCATGCCGGACGCCCCGGCCCCAGTGGGCCCGGCATCGCCGAGGGTCCCTCCCTGCTGATCGCCGGCCCCACCGGCACGGGCAAGACGCATCAGGCGTACGGCGCCGTCCGGGCACTCCTCACCCGCGGGGTCCGCCTGCGCTGGGAAGCCGTCACCACCGCCGACCTGTACGCCCGCCTGCGTCCCCGTGCCGACCACGACGCCGAACGCGACCTGCAGACCCTGGCCCGCAGCCCACTGCTGCTCCTGGACGACCTCGGTGCGGCCAAGACCAGCGAGTGGACCGAGGAGCTGACCTACCGGCTCATCAACCACCGGTACGAGCACATGCTCCCCACCCTCATCACGACCAACCTCCCCACCGCCGAGCTGCGCACCACCCTCGGTGACCGCGTCGCTTCCCGCCTCGCGGAGATGACCGACCGCGTCATCCTCAAGGGCCCTGACAGACGACGTCACCGCTCCCCCTGACGATGGAGGAAGAAGACCGGACGACGGAAGGGCAGTCTGCGAGCGCGCGTCCTTTCACCAGGAGGACCGGCCGCGTGCCGCGTCGAGGACCGAGCGAGGGTGTCGGGGACCAGTCCTCAATGGCCGGGGACCGGATGGCACATGCGAGGACCGAGCATCCCGGTCCCGGGACCGTGGCCGCCCGAGGTGGGGACCGGTCCTCACCAGACATCGGGGACCGGTCCCGTACGTCTCGGGGACCGGTCCCCGACGGTCCCGTCGGACACGAAAACGGTCTCCTGGCAAAGCAGCAGGTCACAGCCCCCAGGTGGGCGGAAACAACGGTCCTGCACCGCGAATGACAGTCAATCGTGAGGGAGGACCGAGCCCTGCCAGGTCCCGGTCCTGCCGAGGACCGAAGACCCGCACAACGCGGCCCGCGGTCCCCAAGCGTGATGCGCAGAGGAAGAGAGGACCGGTCCCCGCGGACCGCTCCAACCTGGAGCCCACCCCACACGGTCCCGTAACGAGCCCGCCCGGTACCAGCCGCGCACGGCCGCCGCTACGGGTTCTCACCGTGGAACACCCACCCAGAAAAGCGACCCATGCACCAACCACATCAGCACACTCCTGACGACGTGCGTCAGGGGGCCACCATCTCAGCCTCCGACGGAGCAAGTTGGTGCAAGAGCATTGCTCCCGACGGGAGCAATGCTCTTGCGTCTCCCGCCCCGAGAGCGGCGGGCCCGGAAGCGACCGAGGACGGATCGCAAACCGGCGGGGAAGAGCTACACGCGAACCACAGCATCGACTGCGCGCGCACCTCTCCGTCGCAGCCCCGCATACAGCAGCGCGAACGCCTGCGCGACGAGAACAAGCGCCTGCACCAGCCCAGCTGCCGCATGAACGACGCCGAGTACCAACTGCTCGCCCGAGCAGCCGCCACGTGCCACATGAGCATCGCCGGCTTCCTCGCCCGCTCCGCTCTCGACGCCGCCCACGACCTCGGCCGTACCGCCGCGGACATCGCAGGCGAGCGAGAGATGCTGCACGAGCTGTTCGCGCTGCGGCGCCACCTCGGGCAACTCGGCAACAACCTCAACCAGGTCGCCAAGGCGCTGAACTCCGGCGCCGACGCATCGCAGGCAGAGGCGGTCCTCGCCACCGTCCAGCGCGCCGCCAAGCGCGTCGACGCCTTCACCCAGCACCACTTGGACAACAGGACAGCCGGGTGATCCCCCGCGTCCACGCAAGAGGCACGCGCACCATCGGCCTGCTCCACTACTTGTACGGGCCCGGCACGCACGAAGAGCACACAGACTCGCACCTGGTGGCCGCCTGGGACAGCCTCGCCCCTGATCCCGGGCGCGACTCCGATGCCACGTACGGCGATCTCCAGCGGCTGCTCGACCAGCCGGTCAACGCCCTGCCGAAGAACCGCCGGCCCGCCGAGCACGTATGGCATCTGTCGGTACGCGCTGCTCCTGAGGACCCGGTCCTGTCGGACGAGCAGTGGGGCGAGATTGCGCGCCGAATGGTCGCCGCCACCGGCATCGCTCCCGACGGTGACGACGCCGCCTGCCGCTGGGCAGCGATTCGGCACGCCGACGACCACATTCACATCATCGCCACCGTCGTACGAGAGGACGGCCGCCAAGCCCGTATCCGCCAGGACGGTAAGCGTTCCCAAGCGGAAGCCCGCGTGATCGAGATCGACTACGGGTTGCGCCGCCTCGCCACCGGCGATGGCACCGCAGCCCGTCGTCCGACCAGCGCCGAACGGCACAAGGCCCAGCGGGAAGGCCGGGAGCGCACAGCGCGGGAGGAACTTCGTGAGTCCGTGCGCCGGGCAGTGGCCGGTGCTGCCTCGACGGACGAGTTTTTCGACCGCCTGGCCGCCGCCGGTCTGCTGATCCGCAAGCGTCTCGCGCCCTCCGGCGATCTCCTCGGGTACAAGGTCGCCCTCCCTGATGACCGGAACAAGGACGGCGAGCCGGTCTTCTACTCAGGCTCCAAGCTGGCGCCCGACCTGTCCCTGCCCCGTGTCCGCGAACGCTGGAGCCGGCCCTCGGAGACGCCCACCGCCATCGACGGTTCATGGCCGGATCAACCTGCACTGCCGCCCGTGACAGGCCCCGCGTTCGCGCGGCGGCGGGCCGCGGCTGCCACGTGGCAGGCCCTGCTGGTGATCGACCACGGCGACGACGGCACCGCAGCAGCCCAGATCGCCGCGACCGGAGAGGTCCTGGACGCGCTGGCCAAGACCTCCGCCGCCCACACCCGGGCCGAACTGCGCGAGGCAGCCTCCGCGTTCGAGCGCGCGAGCCGCTCCCACGTGAAGGCGGTACGCGGGCACGACCGGGGCCTGCGACAAGCCGCCCGTGATCTCGTCCACAGCGGGCCGGTCCTGGGCCGGGGCGAAGACGGCGCCTGCACGGCCATGCTCATCGACATGGCCGTCTTCGTCGTGACCGCCGCGGCAAAGTGGCACGCCAGGAAGCATCACACCCAGCAGGCCACAGCAGCCCAGCAAACCGCCGAGCACCTCCGCGCCGCCTACCAGGCCGCCTCAGTCCAGCCCATGACCGCACTGAGCCAGCGAGGCCGGCGGCTGACTCAACGTGTTCGGCAACAGCAGGCGAACCTGCTCCACCAAGTGCTGCCGGAGCTGGCCGACCAGATCCAAGCCGAGTCCGGTTGGCCCGCCTTGGCCGCCACACTGGACGACGCCCGGAGGGCCGGCCATGACCCGGCCGCCCTGCTGACCGAAGCCACGGCACGGCGCGAACTACGCTCCGCCGGATCCATGAGCGACGTCCTCGTCTGGCGCCTGCGCCGCAGCGCTCACCTGCCCGCACTACCCGACGACCGCAACGCCACGGCCCTCCGAGCCAACCGGCACACCTCGCACTCGGCGCCCACCACGCAGTCGGTGCCCGGCCCGACAGGGAATGATCCCCGCCGTGGGCGCTGACGACCGCGTCCTGATCACCTGTACCGGGCCACGGTGTACGCGGTAGGCCCGTGCAAGGTGCCTGCTCCGATCCCGTCGGTGATCTGGAGGACGTCGAAGCCGGCGAGCGTCGCGTACAGCTCCAGCTCACGCGGCCCGAGAACACGCCGACGGATCACGTCCCGTGTTTCTTCACCAGAGTTGAACACCCACTGCCGACGCATGGTGTTCATCTGGGTCCGCAGGTCCCACTCATAGCTGATGGTCACGTGGGCCGTGCCCGATCCGGTCTCGACCTCTGCTTCCTGCGGCTCATCACGCTCGATCGGCGCTACGGAACAGCAGAGTACAAGGAGCGTCCCGGGACGGGCGTGCGCTGCGAAGGTCCGGAAGACCGCCTGGATGTCCTGGTTGTCGTGCACGTAGGAGAGGGAGTTTCCCAGGCAGGTCAGCACGTCAGCGGTATGGTCGAGTCGGATGGTGCGCATGTCGCCGAGGCGGATGTCGAGGCCGGGCCGTGTGCGGCGGGCGTAGTCGACCAGGCCGGGCTGGAACTCGACACCGATGCAGTCGAAGTGGCGGGCCAGCAGCTCCAGGTCTCTCCCGGTTCCGCAGCCCAGATCCAGCAGAGTGCGGGCGTCCGGGCGGTGCCGATGGACGAGCGCCCGACAGCTGCTCGCGCTGGTGCTGTCAGACTGCACTCTGTCGTACAGGGCGGGGTCTCGGTAGAAGAGGTTGGAGGCTGCCAGGTGTCTGGATTCGGCGATGTCCAGGCCGCTCATGCGAGGCTCCGCAGTCCGACTTCCAGGGCGAGTGTGTCGCACAGCAGGTCGGGCACCGCGGGAGTCCGCTCGGCGTGGTCGCGGGCCCGGCTGAGGGCGTCGGCATCAACGTAGCCGAGATCGATCAGCAGGGAATCGGTCAGCATCTCGTCCAGGAGAGGGAGCCCGTAGGTGCGCAGTCCCGACTCCATGACCGCGAGGAAGTTCTCCGGCTCGGTCGGAGCCGCGACGGACTCGGGCAGACCCGTCCGCCGAAGTCGGTCGCGGAACATCCTCTTGTCGCGTTTGTACTCGTACGGCAGCTGTTCCATGAAGCGGATCATCCGGGGGTGGACGAGCGGGGCCACCGGCCAGATACCGAGTCTCACGTACGCCGGATTGTGCAGGCCGAATGCCATGAGCGTCGGCACAGGCAGGACCGGGATGGGAGCGAGGTTCTCGTTCACCTGGGCCAGCGCCGCGGTGGCCTTGTCGCCGAGCCATGGCACCGGCTCCATCGGCGGGAGTCCGGCTTCCGTACGCGAGTGGTGGGCGTTGACCTCGTCCCCGCCGCCACCTGTGAAGATCAGCTCGCAGCCGTGTGCGGCCACGTGCCCGCGCACGACGTCGAACGCTTCCTGGTAGAAGGCGCCTGCCGGATCGTGCGGCCGTCTGCGTTCCCTCACGCCACCAGGCACGAAGGGCGGGTGCTGCATCGCCGGCACGGCGGTGTCGCGCAATCCCAGGTGGTCCACCAGGGAGCGGCGTCGGTCTCGCTGGAGCTGGCCGATCCGGCCGCCCATGAGCAGCCCCATGGTGTGCACGGAGCCGAATCCGGCCGCTACGGCGGACAGTGCCACGTTGGCCGAGTCCGCTCCGCCTGACACCTCGACGCCGACGCGGCCGGCCGTCGATCGCCACTCGGCCATGGCCTCGGTGAGCAGTGCGTCGAACACGGTCACGGGGTCCACTCCGCTACGGAGGCTGCGGGGTTCCAGGACGTGTTGGGCGGGCTCGGGGTAGGGGATGGAGAGCCCTGCCGGCGTGAAGACCGCGGTAGCGCGTTCGGTGAGTCGGTACACGCCGTCGAAGAGGGTGTCGGTGCTGTAGCGGTGTTGGCGGCTCAGGGTGCGGGCGACCGCTCGTGGATTGAGCCGGTCAGGTCGCAGGTGCGGCCGGAGGTCGACGATGTCCCAGGACCCGAAGACCTCGTCGCCGACAACCATGAGGTACAGCGGGACGGTACCCAGCACTCCCGCCGAGACCTGGATCTCGTCGGGCCGGACGAGCAGCGACGTGTAGTCGGCTTCACCGTCTCTGTCTTCTCGCACCAGCACACAGACGCTCGATCCGTCGCCCGGTATGAGGTCCGCGACCAGGACGGTTGCGTGAGCGGGCCGGATCCAGCTCTCCCCCTTGACCCAGCGGTCTGTGTCCCATCGCCAGCCGGCGTCCCGGGTATCTGCCAGTCGCACACGAAACGAGAGCACTCCGCTCCCCTCCTCTACGGAGCGGCGGAGCAGGACGCGAGGCCCTGCTCCGCCGCGTTCACCGGCCGGTCAGCTGCAGTGGTCGCCGTTGTTGTCGCCACCACCGGGCATCTTGTCGAGCAGCGCCGCGTCCATGCTGGGGGCGCCGGTGACCAGGTCTCCTGTGAAGAGTTCGTCGATGATCATGACTGTTCCTTCCTCCTGCGGAGTGGGTGGACGGGCACCGCGAGCTGCGGAACCCGGACCCGTCCCTGCCGCCGGCGTTCACGGCGAACTGGACGGGAGCTCGTTGGGTGGGGGCCCGCTCTGGCCGAGGGGAGAGAGCGGCTGAGCCCTTCCCCGGTGGGGACCGGGTCTTCCCGAGGGCTCGCTCGGCCAGAGCGGGAGTCGGTAGGTCCGGAGCGGACCGGTGGTCTCTCTCAGTCGGGGGCGAGGTGCCACAGAGCCCAGGCGACCGGGGTAGTGGAGACGATGATCAGGGCCGACAGCAGCCACTGCCGCCAGCCATAGGGGCGACCTCGCCTGCTGCGCCGCCGGCTCACCATCCCCGGGACACCGCCACCACGATCGATCCCCCGAGCACCATGACGCACGCGATGTACATGACCTGAGCCGTGACCTGGCCTTTCACCGCGCGCCCTGGTCCTTGCCACGCTGTTGCCCCACGGTCGGCGCGAGGCCAGGTCGGCCGACGAAGACGCGTCGTGCTCGTTCCTGGTCGGGCAGGGTGGCGCCGATCCGGCACACCGGCGGCTCGGCCGGGGTTTGGTCAGCCATCGTTCTGGTCCTTACTCCGGGTCGCGCGGTAGACGTCGGCGAAGCGTCTGGTCAGTGAGCCGAGATCCCGCATGTACTGGTAGGCATGGAAGTGAGGGGACTGCTCCGTCGGCCGACGCGTCAGGTCGAGGACCCGGTAGCCCTCCCGGAACAGCGCCTGGACGGCCGGGTCCTCGTCGAAGCCGAGCTCCTCGGCCATCAGCACTCTCAGGTGGCTGACCAGGTCTCGGGTCGTGGCGTCGATCACCGGGCGTTCGGGCATCATCAGGCGAATGGCCAGCGCGGTTTCCACGGTCTCGTCGACCGCCTCCAGGACGATCGACACTCCAGCCACCTCGGACGACGTGACGCTTCCTGCTGCCATTGCCCGCACCCCTCTTCCGGTCGCCACCGTTGTCGTGCCTGACAACGTCCAGAAAAGCGGCTCGTGTTGGCGCAGACCACGGCATCCGCGGGGCAGTCCTGAGACACTTCTGGGACAGCCCGGTGCCGTCGGGTTAGACGCGGGTTGGTGCGTGGAAAGGGGGCGGCATGGGGCTTGCTGAGCGGCGCAGGGCGCTGGGCTACAGTCAGGAAGAGCTCGCGCACGCCCTCGGCGTGGACCGACGGACCGTCGGCCGCTGGGAAGGCCGCTCCACCACGCCGCAGCCGCCGCTGAGACCACGGCTGGCCGAGCTGCTCCACCTCGACCTTGACGAACTCGACGCCTTGGTGGGACAGCCACGAGCAGCCCACCCGGAGTCGGCAGGGCCGCCGCCTCGCGACCACCACGGCTCAGGGGACCTCGACGACATGATCCGACGCCAGTTCCTGCGCGCCATCACCGTCACCAGTGCCCTGGTGGCCCTGCCCCCCCGACGAGGGCGCAGCCCTCGCGGAGGGCGCGCTGCGCGGGATGTCCGACGACTTCCTGCGCATGAACGGACACCTGTGGCAGGTCTACCAACTCGCCCGTGCCAAGCGTTCCGTCTACCCGGTCGTCCGCGACCAGCTCACCGCCCTGAACGAGACCCTCGACGGACGGCCCGAGGTCGAAGCACAGGCCCTGTGCGGCGCGGCCGGCGACCTCTTCCAGCTCGCAGGAGAACTGGCCTTCGACGGCAACCGCTACACCGACGCCGCCGCCTCCTACACGCTCGCCGCCTCTGCCAGCCAGGAGGCGAAGTCCTACGACCTGTGGGCGTGTGCCCTCGTCCGCCACGCCTACGTCGATCTGCACGAACGCCGGTACGCCGACGCGGTCGGCACGCTGTCGGCCGCCGAGAAGGTGGCAAGGCGCGGGGACGGTTCCCTGTCCACCCGCTACTGGGTCGCTGCCGTCCAAGCCGAGGCGTACGCCGGCCTCGGCGACCTCTCCGCCTGCGAACGCGCCTTGGACGAGGCGGAGAAGGTGACCGGCCTGAGCGGGGCGGCCCACAACGGTGGCTGGCTGCGTTTCGACGGCTCCCGCCTCGCAGAAGAGCGTGGCGCGCGCTACCTCCAGCTTGGACGCCTCGACCTCGCTGAGATGGCACTCAGCAGCGCGCTCAGCCAGGACATCCTCGCTTCCGGCCAGTCCTTCCGCCGACGCGGTGCGGTACTGACCGACCTCGCGGCCATCGGCGCCCGGCGCCAGGACCCCGACCAAGTACTCGCCTACGGCGGGGAGGCCCTGCGACTCGCCCACAAGACCTCCTCGGGTTACGTCGCCCATAAACTTCAGGGGCTACGAACCGACCTCGGCCCGCTCTCCCGCGACGCTCGTGTGGCGGAGCTGGGCGCCGAGATCGACGCACTGTGCACGACGTGACGAGAGGGGAAGGCATGTCGCAGTCCGAGGGCGCCCGACTGTTCCGCGAGGCTTGGATCACCGGAGTGCGCAAGCACTTCCCCGGCGAGCCGAAGCCCGGCTACGTCACCCCCTGGGAAGAGACCCCCGAGTGGGAGCGCCAGGCCGCCGGTGCCGTCCACGACCAGGTGCGCCAGTTCCTCGACCTCAGCGACCGCCACGCCTCCCGCCTCACCCGCGAGCAGAAGAGCCGCTTTGTCGCCACCTGCTGGACCGCGCAGATGTACAAGCACTTCGAGAACCCGAAGCCGGGCTATGTCGCCGACTGGGCTTCCCTGCCCGACTGGCAGAAAGAGACCGACGCGGACATCTTCGAGGCGATCGAGGACGCTCTGAAGTAGTCGCACGGGGCTGCCATTCAAATCGGCCTGCGCAATCGCCGGGCTTCCTACGGCGTCGATCGGCCCTCCCTTCGCGGCTCGTTTCCGACCGCCGCGTCACGGTTCAGCTCCTGTGGGACCGGCGCGGCGAGGGGGCCGGACAGCGGGCGGATCCTGTTGAGCATGCGCGCGGCTCCGAACTGTTCTGCGGGGTTTCTGGTTGTCCCTTTTCGGGACGGGCGTCATGTCCCGAAAAGGGACAAACCTCTTGTCCCGACTCGGGACGGGCTTCCTCCCCCACGACCGCCGAGGCTTTGACTGTCACCATCGTGGCCAGCCCGTCAGCCGCTGCAACACCGTCGTAGCCGTAAACAGTGTGCTCGCCGTCCTGACGGTCGGCGACGACGCCTTCATCGAGCAGCATCCCGGGGATCCCGCCACCTGCTGGCCTCGCCGTCCTCGTCACGGTCCTGGCCGCGTCCGTGGTCCTGAGCATCCGACGCCCGTGCCCGGGCGGAGCTGCGCTCCTCGCGGACCGGGGCGAGGACGGCGCTGAGTACGGCTCGCCGGAGACGAGCCGACCAACCGCCCGGGAGACACTGCGTCTGGACAGACAGCGGGATGACGACTGCCCCTGGTCCGGACATACCTGGCTGGCCCGTGGGCCGTGCCCGCGCGGTGTGCGCCGACTGCCCCGGTGCCGTGCGAGCAGGGCCGCGTCGGAGCACCATCGACGGGAAGGCAGCCACTGGAGGGTCCGTGCGCGATGCGGTGGGTGATGACGTGGGGCCGTGGCCGGCGGACGAACCGGGTTTCTGGCGGCAGGTCGTCGAGCGGCTGGGCACGGCGGTGCTGGTGCTGGACACAGCCGGACGGGTGATCGCCGCGAACCCGGCGGCCGAGCGGCTGCTGGGCCGCACCGCCGCCGCGATGCGGGGCGCCGACGCACACGATCTGCTGCACCGGGACGCGGACGGCAACAAGGTGCCGCGAGACCGGTGCCCACTGCTCCACGCGCTGGCCGAGGGGCAGGGGGCGCGAGGGGAGGGCGGCACGTATCTGCGCGGTGACGGTCGTCTGCTGGCTGTCTCCTGGTCCGTGTCCCCCTTGACGGAGGACGGCTGCGTGCAAGGCATGGCATTGCTGTTCACGGACGCCACGGGGGACCGCCGCGTCCATCGGGAGCGAACGGCGCGCACGCGCGCCTTGGAGGACCTCAACGAGCGGCTGTCCCTGGTCGCGGAGATCACGGACGTCCTGGGGCAGACTCTGGAGACCGACGAGGCGCTGGCCCGCCTGGTGCGGCTGCTCGTGCCCCGTCTGGCCGACTGGGCCGCGGTGGACCTGCGGACCGGTTCCGGCGAGGTCCACCGGGTGACGGTGACCGGTCCGGAGGGACGGGACGCCGGATTCCAGGGCCGGAGCGTACTCGGCGCGGAGGGAGCCGGTGAGGGGGAGGACTCGCCGCTGGGCCATGCGCTGACCGGGGGCGAATCCGTGCTCCAGGAGCGGGTGGCTGCCGTCACCCCGGCCGCCGCACATCCGCCTCTGGTGGCTCTCCACAGTGGCTTCCTGGCCGCGGTGGGTGCGCGCTCCGCCATCACGGTGCCGCTCGGCGCCCGGGACCGGATCACCGGGGCGCTGACGGTGGTGCGCACCGACCCGGCGCATCCCTTCGACGAGGACGACCTGGCGGCAGTGAGTGACGTCGGCCGCCGGGTCGGCGTGGTCATCGACAACACCCGCCGCTACGGCCGTCAGCGCGCCGTCGCCGAGGCGATGCAGCGCAACCTGCTCGCCCCGCTGCCGCAGCACGGCCATCTCCGGCTGGCCGCCCGCTACCAGCCCGCACCTGCGGGCTCGCAGGTCGGTGGGGACTGGTACGACGCCTTCATCCTGAAGGACGGCGCGCTCGCCCTGGTCATCGGTGACGTCGTGGGCCACGACCTGACCGCGGCGGCCGGTATGGCCCAACTGCACGGCATTCTGCGTTCGCTGGCCTGGGACCACACGGGACCGCCCGGCGCCGTCGTCGACCGCCTCGACGCCGCCATGCCGGTCATCACCACCGTCCCGCTGGCCACCCTGATCCTCGCCCGCGTCGAGGGCGACCCGGACACGGGACCGTGGACGCTCCGCTGGACCAGCGCGGGGCACCCGCCCCCGCTGCTCCTCTCCCCGGACGGCACCGCATGCTTTCTTGAAGCCGGCCAGGGGCTGCTCCTCGGCACCGGATCCGTCGGCGACGCGGACCGACCGGACGCCACGCATCCCCTGAAGCCCGGCTCCACCCTGCTGCTGTACACGGACGGGCTCGTCGAGACACCGGGCAGCGACCTCGACACGGGCCTGGACCGGCTGCTCCGGCACGCCCTCACTCTCGTCCACGAACCGCTGGACAGGCTGTGCGGAAAGGTCCTCGCCCACCTGCCGCCCGGCAGCACCGACGACGTGGCCCTGCTCGCCCTGCGCGTACCGCCGCCATGAGCGTGGTGGCCGTCGGACCGGGCCGGTGCCGCGGAGGCGCCCACCATCTCCCACGCCACTGATGACCTGCTGTCACGCCGCCTTTACTCGCCGAGGAGTAGTCTGAGGAGACCGAGGGCATCAGGCACGCCGGTGGCGGACCGGCTCCACCCCGGTATCCACCGGCGTTCGTCACGCGGAAGGGTCTCCCCCCTTCACCCCGCATACGCCCGCCGACTCCCTTCTCGCGAACTCGCGGCGGTCGTCGGCGCTTTCCTCCGGCAAGAGCGGCCAGGCACGACCTCCAGCACCCGGATCCACCGGCCACGTCCGGCGCTGCCCGACAGCCCGCGGACCGTCGGCCGCCGTGCCCTGCCGAACCGGCCGGCACCCACCTCGTCAGAAAGAACCCACGTGATCACCACAGTCCCCACCGCACCGTCCACCCCGCCTCCGCCCCCGCCCCTGCCCCTCGTCCGCCTGCGTCTCGCGCCACACGGCGCGCTGCCGCGCCGGATCGACGGGGTGTGGTGGCCGTACTCCCGCGATCTTCTGACACAGCTCCCGAAGATGCTCGCCGCGCTGCCGAGAGCGTGGGGCGACATCACCGGCGTCACCGTGGACGCCGCGGCCTGGTCGGCGGCACCGGGGCGCATGTTCGTCGCCAACCAGGTCGTCCGCCTGCACAAGGCCCCCGCCTCTCCGCACGCTCCGGACCGGGTCGTCCTGCTCTCCCCCGGGCTCGGCCGTTGGGATCTGCAGGTGATCCCGCCGGACGCGACGGAGGAAGCAGCCGCTCTCCTCACGGCCGCCGCCCTGGACGACCGGCGGCCCGGCGCCGACGGAGAAGCCCGGCCCCCGACCCCGACGGCGGCGGCAGGTCCCCACGGCCGTGTGGGGCCCACCGGGCGGGGCACCCGGGCCCCTCGGTGGTAGGAGCCGCCGCGGGCACGTCCATGTACGCACCCGCTCCCCGCGCCCAACTCGCCCTGGGGCCGCCCCGAGTCATCCGCCCGCTTCTGAGAGAGACGTCCTCATGACCATGGCCACCACCACCGCCACGCGCTCCGACACTCCCGGCAGCGACTTCGCCCGGCTGTCGAAGAAGATCGCGGACGCCGGACTGCTGGGGCGCCGCCCCGGCTACTACACGTTACGCATCACCGCCGTGACCGGGCTCTACGCCGCCGGATGGGCCGCGTTCGTCCTCGTCGGCGCCTCCTGCTGGACACTGGCGATCGCCGCGTTCCTGGCCGTGATGTACGGGCAAGTCGCCCTGGTCGCCCATGACATGGCCCACCGGCAGGTGTTCCGCCGCCGCCGGGCCAGCGAGTTGTCCGGACGGATCGCCGGCGCGTCGATCGGCATGAGCTACGGCTGGTGGCAGGACAAGCACACCCGTCACCACGCCAACCCCAACACCGAGAACCTCGACCCCGACATCGGACCCGACCTGCTCGTCTGGTCCCCGGACCAGGCCCGCGCCGCCACCGGACTGCCCCGCCTGCTCGGCCGCTGGCAGGCGTTCCTCTTCTTTCCCCTGCTCACGCTGGAGGGCTTCAACCTGCACGTGGCGAGCGGCAGGGCCATGGCCAACCGCCGGCTCAAACGCCGGGCGGTCGACGGCGCTCTGCTCCTGGGGCACTGCGCCGTCTACCTGGCCGCCCTGTTCTGGGTCCTGCCGCCCGGGATGGCGATCGCCTTCCTCGCCGTCCACCAGTGCCTGTTCGGCGTCTACCTCGGTTCGGCCTTCGCACCCAACCACAAGGGGATGCCGATCCTGACGGCCGACGACCGCCCCGACTTCCTCCGCCGCCAGGTGCTGACCTCACGCAACGTCAACGGCGGCCGGTTCACCGACCTGGCGCTCGGCGGCCTGAACCACCAGATCGAGCACCACCTGTTCCCGAGCATGCCCAGCCCCAACCTGCGCAAGGCCCGCGCCATCGTCCGGCGGTACTGCCGGGACGTGGGCGTCGACTACGCGGAAACGGGCCTGGTCGCCTCCTACCGGTTGGCACTCACCAGCCTCCACGACGCCGGCGCCCCGCTCCGACGGACCCGCGTCCCCACCTAGCGGGGCGAGACGCCGCCGTGGGTACGGCGGCGTCCAGGACGCAGCCGTCCGCGTCCGCCGTACCAGGAGCCCCGGCGCTCGCCGCCGTCGTTGGCAACCGGGGACCGTCGGCGTACCGCCGGCCCTTCGTCGGTCTTCCGGTCTGGTGCGACGACACCGCTGCGGCCGTAGTGGAAGGCGGCGCTTCTGTCCCCGTGCTGAGAGTTCAGCCGGTGGATGAGGAACGCGCCTGCCGCGATCACCGCCAGCAGCACGAACACCGTCACCAGGATGTCCATGGCCCTCACACCCTTTCCGGCCGGTCCTCCGGTGTGGCGACGGCGACTCGAAGCCATGGAGAAGTGACGGAAGCACCGGCTCCATGTCCTCCTTCGGACTCCCACACCGCTTCCCTGGTGCGGTCGGCCTCGGCGGTCACCGTCAGACGCGCGGCATCCGCCAGCAGGCTGCTCGCGGTCGCTATCCGGCGCGGGTCGCTCGCAGCGGCCATCAGCCAGGCGGCCGCGGCCGGAGGCGTCTGCGGGGGAACGACCAGCAGGTTCCAGCGGCCCACGTGGTAGGAGAGCAGCAGCAACTCGTGCTCGTCCTGCTCGAAGCGGAACCAGCCCACCTTCACCACGTGCCCGGCGACAGGCACCTTGCGCGGGACGACCGGCCACTGGGCGGGGTTCACCGTGACCCGGGTGACCCGCCCCCACAGCGGATCGAGAACGGACGCCAGGGCAGGCAGTTCGGCGGCGAGATCACGCGAGCGTGGCCACCAGGCGCCGTCCAGCAGAAGCGGTGCCGAACCGGCGGGAGCGAGCGAGAGGCGTACGGGGGACATGGGACGCCGGTCTTCGGACGTCGTCGGAGGGGAGACGGTCGCAGTCATGACGCGAACCCTGCCCCGGGCGGGCCTGAGCCGACCCGGCGTATTCGATCACCGAAAACGGCACAGACGCGAAATGTCCGTGCGCGGAGTGTTCCCGGTACCTCCAGCCTACTCTTCGCGGCGCCCGAGCAGGCCGTACGCCGGGAGCAGCCCACCCGATGAGGCCGAAGCCTCTCGTCGGGGCTCGTCGAGGAGTAGCCTGAGGACTTCGAGGGCTTTCGTGCACCGGCGCCGCCGGTCCCGTCCTCGGTCACCCAACCACCGGGCGCTCCGTCAGCCAGCGCAGGCCCGCAGTCAGGCTTCTTCCTCATGATCATGAACTCCACTCAGCTGCGTCCGCACGCGGCACCGTTCCGCTCACGTGCCGCGCGCCTCGTCCTCGGATCCGCCAGCCGTTTCGGCCGTCCGGACGGCGCTTGGTGGCCACGGACCCGCGACCTGGCACGAGAACTCGGCGAACTGGCCGACGTGATCGATCCGCTGTGGGGCCGGCTCACCCACGTGGCCGTCAATCCCCGCCACTGGCAGCCTCTCCCGCACGGCCTGGTCGTCGTCAACGGCTACGAGGTGGCGGTCGACCGATTCACCGAGGTGCTCAACCCGCACAGGATCCTGCTGCAGTCCTACACCGCGGGCCGCTGGGATCTCCTCGTGGTGCCGCCCCCGACGAGCGCGTCGTCAGCAGCCCGGCTCATGGCGGCCGTGGCGTAGCGCAGCGGCGCGTGCATGCCCCGGACCCACACGCTCCGTGCCGGTGTCGATGAGGATCTGTTCCGCCGACGTCTGACTGCCGGCGCGCACGGCCGCGGCCATGGCCGCGCGGGCCGCGTCGGCCGCGGTGTGCGGCGGAACCACCAGCAGCGAAAAGAGATCATTGCTGCCCCGGGTGATGAGAACGGTGTCGTCTCCGACCGGGAAGGAGTCGATGCGGACGACACGACCGTCGATCGTCAGCCGCGTCGGCAGCTCGTCCCAGGCGTCGGTGTCCAGACCGACACGTGTGATCGGCCCGAGGTACTCGGACAGCGCGGAGACGAGGCCGGGCAGTTCACCGGCGATGTCGCGGGAGCGGGGCCACCACGCCCCGTCGAGCGCACCCTTCCGGTCATGCGTCGTCTCAAGCCGCACCACCGCGGTTCCAGGTCGCGAAACCGCCTGATGCACAGCGTCGGGCAGGAGCCTGGTCACCCGCGGGGGGTCGGGGTCGGACATCGCACTCGCCTGCCTACCGGGGACGGCAAACCGAAAGTCTCCTGGTTTCACGGTACTCCACGGCCGACGACGGCCGGGATTCCACGATCACCGGGCTACTCACCGTCACCGCCGCATACACGTAGAAGAACAAGGTCGAGCTGTGCTTCCTCCCCCACCCACCACCACCGCAGCCGCCCCGCGACAAACCCAGGCACTGCACCGCTACCTGCGTCGGCGCAATACCAACGCCCGCCACCACGACGTACTCCCCCCACCGCAAGGAACGCGCTGACCAACCGCGGACCGCAGCCCCGCGCCGAAGGCGGCAACCGCGCGTGCCGCGCAGACCCAGGGGTGGCAAGTGCGAGAGGGCAGGCCGGTAACCGGTGCACCAAATTACGGCGTCGGCGGGCGCGCGCGTGCCCGTCGGCCCAGGCGACGCCGTCACGGTCGAGGCGGGCGAACATGGGCGACGCTTTGAGCCGCCCGGCCTCCCGGGCCTCGCGCACCGGCGGTACGGCGACGATGTCCCCCAGCGAGGCGACGCCTCCCGTGTCGGTGCGGCCCTCGCCGAGGGCACGGCGTCGGGCGGTGGCCGCGTCGAACAGGGCGCGGCCGTCGATGTCGTCGGCAAGGTACCGGGGCGGACGCTGGGTCACCCAGGTCAGTTCGGTGTCGTGGGCGAGGTCGGAGCGCGATCTTCGTCGTCGACCGTCACACCGGTACCGTCCACCACGCGAAGACGGGGCCGCTCAGACCGACCATGGCATCACGCTGATCGTCTACCTGAGCCTACGCAAGCGCCTCGGAGCCTCTGCGACGCCGGAACACCGATAGCGGGCAGCGCAGCATCCACCCCCTCGGCCCGCCTTGCTGCCGATACTCGACAAAAACCTCGGTCCACGCACACACCAAGTCACCGATGTCCAGCAACAGCCCCCGGACCTGCCGGAGCAGAACGCGCAGGACCACAACACCCGCGACGCTTCCGAGCCCCATCCCGATCCACCACATCGGCCGCCTCCTCGCCCAGAACCCCAGGCTGCCTGCGGCGAAGATCGAAGTCTGTACCCAAAGAGACGCTTTTTGTGATCT
Source organism: Streptomyces fungicidicus (assembly GCF_003665435.1). Taxonomy (NCBI): domain Bacteria; kingdom Bacillati; phylum Actinomycetota; class Actinomycetes; order Kitasatosporales; family Streptomycetaceae; genus Streptomyces; species Streptomyces fungicidicus. The sequence continues at coordinate 4,034,816 of NZ_CP023407.1, read as the reverse complement.
TGGCATCCTCGGTTAGGAGTGTGCACACGCAAGTCACCGTGGCAGCGGTGCTCCCCCGCCAGGCATTCCTCATCGCCAAGTGCCCAGCGGCCCTCCGCGAAGCAGCGCCGACCAGCCTCGTGCCCACAGCGTGCCCATACGACCGGACAACAACGGTAAACAGCGGCGCGGAACAGGTAGCCGAAAGCGCGCTCCAGAATACGTAGCCGCAGGTGAGAGGTGGTCTCACCCGTGAAGCGCCCTCGCTTCCCAAGCTGAGAGCGCGAGTTCGATTCTCGTCACCCGCTCCACGCGAAACCCCCAGGTCAGTGACCCGGGGGTTCTTTGTTGTCCAGACCGGTGAGCGGGTGCCGCACCACAACCGCACCATTAGCCCGCCGGTGGCTCCTCCCTGTGGTGCGCGCGGTCGTCGGTGTGGTGCTTCGCACGCTCGGCGCGTACGAGGTCGTCCAGTCCGGCGGCGGCCTCCCGTTGCCGGTCCTCGTCGGAGTGCTGGTAGATCAGCGCCGCCTTCTCGGAGGACTGGCCGGCGGCGCACCATCGCGTCCCGAAGGGTGGCGCCGGAGCGGGTGGACGGGGTGTGTCCGGTGTGGCGGAGGTCGTGGAAGCGGAAACCGTCCGGGAGACCTGGGACCTCACGGGCCCGCCACACGCTGCACCTGTCGGGCGGCAAGGCGCCTCAAGCGATGTCGTGGACGTTGTGCTCGGTCAGGTCGGATGCGTGCCGGGCAATCGCCCGATAGTCGGCATCATCGTGGAGGACAGCCAGGCCATGGTGGGCCGCGGTGGCGGCGATGAGGAGGTCCACCGCCGAGGCGCTGCGATGCTCCCCTGCCCGAGCCATGCGGTGCTGCACCGCGCCGATCCAGCGCCCCGCGTTCTTCGGTACCGACACGTCGGGGTAGAGGTCGGTGAACATTTCCGTGATCTCGTCGTACTCGCGCCCGTTCCGGGCACTGTGGAGGAACTCGGCGCGTTGCACGTAGCAGGATGCGATGGCCCCGGCATCGATCGCGTCGTACCAGGCCGATTGCAGTTTCGGATCGCGGAGCAGCCGGACCAGGCCGGACGTGTCGAGCAGGTAGATCACCGGTTGCGCTTCTCCGCCCTGTGCAGACGCTCGGCGTCCTCAACGGCACCCCACTCACGGGCACGCTCGAAGTGACGGCTGATGCGCGCCGCACGCTCCTGCTGCTCGGCATAGAAATTCAGAGCGAGGTTGACCGCCTCCTTCTTGGTCCGGACGTGGGCCAGAGCCATGGCTCGCTCCAGGGCGTCGTCGTCGATGTCAATCTGAGTCACGGACATATCGCACCTCCCGCGCAATGTTGGTAATGTACATAGAAGAATACGTCACCAACATTCACTGGTCCACATGTCGGCTCCTGGTATCGCAGTCGCGACGGGCCCTCCACAGTTACGCGTCCACGCAAGCGCCGTCGCTTCCCAAGCTGAGAGCGCGAGTTCGATTCTCGTCACCCGCTCCACAAGAAGGCCCGGGCCGGAGACCTGGGCCTTGCTGGTTGACGAGAGCTTTGGCGCGCGTCTCACGCGGCCGTGTACTCCACGTCCCCGAAGTCCGCGCCTACGCGCAGTCGACCGCCGAGTGTCTCCATCCAGGCCCGGAGGGTCGCGACCTCGGCGCGATCCGGCTCACCATCCTCGATGGCGGAGACCCGAGGTGCCGAGACCCCCGTAGACGCGGCCACTTGGGCTGAGGATGTCGTACCAGCGCTGCCGGTTTCCGGCCTTGTCGCCGGCCACCAGCAGTACTGCCCGGCGTACGGCCGTGACCACCGCGGTGGTCACCGTCGCCGCCGTGGTGGGCAGCCCGCCGGATTACTTGCGCGCGGACACCTCCCGCTGCGGTCCGTCCCACCACGACCGGCGCCGGACACGGCAATCACATGCGGCTGAGCCCGGACTGCCGCCTCGCGGTCACCCGCGAGGACAACGGCACGGCCCATTGCCAGGACACCGCCGCCCGGCTGCGCACGACCTCCGCCGCGCGCCTGTCCGCCACCGCCTTCGACGACGACGCCGGCACGTCGGTGGGCCGGTATCCACCGCGGGACGCGGGCCCCGTCCCGGATCACCGTGGCCGTCGCCGGGAACGGCCGGTACGCAGTGGCCGAGTGTCCCGAGGCGGGTGTCCGATCCTTCGGATCGGTCCAGTTTGTCGGGCGTTCCTGGTTCCCGTACCGGGCCGTGGGGTGCAAGCTGGAAGGGAGGCCGCCTCGTCGTCCGGGCGCGGGCTCGGGGCATACGCGGTCTCGCCACTCCGATTGAGCTCCTCCTCGAGCTCGGCAGGAGGGAAGCGAGATGACGGATCACGTCACCACCGGCACACGCTGGCGTCTGGCCGGTGATTGGTTCGATGTGTGCAAGTGCGCCATACCGTGCCCCTGTACATTCGCCCAGCCGCCGACCTACGGCGACTGCGAGGGTGTGCTGGTCTGGCACATCCGGGAAGGCGGCTTCGGCGATGTGCGGCTCGATGGTCTCAACGTCCTGATGCTCGGCTCCTTCGTCGGCAACCCCTGGACCGGCACGCACTCCGACCCGTACGCGGCGATTTTCCTCGACGAACGGGCCGACGACCGGCAGCGCGCCGCGCTCGCGGCCATCTTCGGCGGTGAGGCGGGCGGGTGGCCCGCGCAGTTCGGGGAGATGTTCCACCCCGAGATGCGCGGCATGGACTTCGCCCCCGTCCACGTCGAGATCGACGAGGACCTCGCCACCTGGCGGGCCGAGGTTCCCGGCCGGGTCACGGCCACCGCCGAGGCACTCACCGGCCCGACGACGCCGGACGGCGCGCGCGTCCAGGTCCACAACGCCCCGGGCGCCGAGGTCGGACCGGGCCAGGTCGCCACCTGGGGACGGGCCACCACCGACCGCGCCGACGCGTTCGGCTTCTCCTGGGAACGCTCGGGGAAGTCGAGCAAACACTTCCCGTTCGACTGGAGCGGTCCCGACTGAGACAGGACGCGTTGTCGCAGGGCAAGGTCGTAGGCCCCCTGGGCCAACGTCAAGGCGACCCCTGACGGCGTGGACTTCTTCTTCGGTCACATACCGTCCATCGTCGCCCGCAGACCGGGCAGCAGCCAGTCCTGGAACGGCGCGAGCACGGCGAGTACGAGAAACGCGATGCCAACGCCCCGGGCGAGCAGCGGACCACGGGACCACAGCTTCTCCACGAAGACCACCACGGCCAGCCCGGCCATCGCCGCCACGTTCATCACCCCCGAGCGGGACCAGCACGGTCATCAGTCCCGCGCAGCAGCCGACGCAGTAGGCGCCGTGGTGGACGCCCACCCGAAGGTCGCGGGCCGGCGACCGGAACCCGGCGTAGCGCACCAGGTGGCCCATGGGGTCGCGGCAGTGCCGCAGGCAGACGTTCTTGAGCGGGCCGAGCTGATACAGGCCCGCGAGCAGGAAGGCCACGGCGCCGATCCAGCGTCCGGCTGTCGGACGGTCGTCCACCAGGCCGCCGGTGAGGGCCAGGGCCGCGTAGGCGAGCAGGCCGAAGGCAGTCCACACCAGCAGATAGCCGCCCACAAACTCGACGGTGCGCACGGTCCGCGTCCAGCCGGAGGACCGCCGGCCGATCCCACGCACCCACGTGATGGCCACCGGCGCCATGGACGGCAGCATCATGGCCGCCGTCATCGTCACCCACAGCAGCAGGAACAGCGGCAACGCCATCCCCATCGTGCCGGGCCCCACCCCCATGCCCCGGGCCTGCCCGGCCGTCAGCACCCAGGCGGGTACCGCGACCAGGACGACCAGGAACCAGGCGGCGGCGAGATCCCGGGCCGGCAGCAGTCCTCCGCCCGCCCCGGTCGGCGCGGGCGGCCGGGCGGACGCGAGAGCGGAGATCCGGCTGTGACACATCGGCATGCACTCCTGCGGCTGGTTCCATGGCAGCACTCATCCCGTCGCGGCGCGACCGCTTACGGTGGCCCGGACCGGGTACGCCGGCGGAAGAGCACGACGCGAGCACCATGACGGACTCCCCGCGGTCCCTGCCGCCCGTAGCCGAGGCGCAGGGACCGGCCCTCCTCCACGGCGACCGGGACTTCGAATGCATCGCCGCCGTCACAGGCCAGGCGCTCATCCGGCGCGGACAAGAACCCCGCACACCGGACAGACGAGTTCGATTCTCGTCACCCGCTCCACCACTGACCCCCAGGTCATCGACCCAGGGGTTGTTCGTTGTCCGGACCGGTGGGCGGGTGCCGCACCATCGGCTCGTCGAGCGTGCGGGTGGGTCGGCACCGGACCGGGGAAGACGGCGCCCTGCCACAGGTTCGGCGGTTCTGTTCGGAGACGGCGCTGGTCCACGTCGTCCGCCGCCATAACCGTCCGGGAGACACCGACGGCATGTGTTCTCAGCGACCGTCCCCACCCCGCCGCACGACATCCGTGCGCGTCAGAGCCGCATGAGCTGCCCGAGCACCGCCACTTCCCGGGCTGAGAACGCGAGTTCAACTCTCGTCGTATCAGAGCGGGAGATCGTCGGGGAGTACCCGAAACGCCTTGTGACGGCCCAAGGGGCGTACGGCCCGGAAGTCACGTCGGTCGAGGGTGAGGATCGCGTCCGTGTCGTAGTCGGCGGCGAGCGCCACGTTGACCGCGTCGGCGAGATCGAGGTCCAGCGCACGGTAGCGGACACGGACGGACTGGGCGGCGCCCAGGTGGTCCTCCGTGATCTCCGGCATGACGACACGTCCCCGGCCCATCCAGCGCCGTAGGTCGTCGACCGCGCCGAGGGCGGCCGCCCTGCCGAGCTCGCGCGTGGCGACGTGATCCAGCTCGGCCAGCAGCAGCGGAGACATCACCAGGAGGCCGGCCGCCATGATCGCCTCATTCGCCGCCCGGTGTTCCGGGTTGGCCGAGTCCAGGGCCGCGAGGAGGCCGGACGTGTCGGCAATGACAATGATCACGCGGCGGATCCGGAATCCGGGCCGGTCTCACGGCGGACAGCGTCGGCGACCACGTCACGGACCTCCGGTCTGGAGGGCGTGCGTCCCGTCCCCTCGAAGGTGCGCGAGAACAGCGGCTCGTCCCAGACCCTGTTCGCCATGGCCGCGAGGTGGATGCCCTGGCGGATGATCTCGGCCTCACTTATCCCCCGGCGCTTCGCGGCCTCCTTGATGATCGCCAGGTCTTCGGGGTCGGCGTAGACGTTCGTGCGCTTCATGGACATGTACCAAGGATAGTCCATGTACCAGATTGACACACCCAGGTGTCCGTAGGGGTGATCCTGCACGCTGTGATCTCCCGAGCCGAGGCGAGGGCCGGCAGCCATCACAGCCGGTGCTGGACGGAAGCCGAATCCGACGTGCTGCTGAGACGTGCAGGTCGCACCTGTCCCCCGGTCGCGTGGAACGCCGACACTCGAAGGCCGAGTGGCCGCGCCGGGAACAGCCGGTGAGTCCGGCGCGGTTGCACCGACCGAGGGGCCGGCGCCGGACGGCGGGAGCGCCGGGGCCGCAAGGCCGTCCGCCCCACCAGGATCCGGGCTCCAGGGTCGCGGCACGCCCGCCGCGTACTCGGGCCAGGACTCATATCCGCAGGAGGACTGTTCCATGACTGACCGGCCCTTGACGCTCATGGCGGTACACGCCCACCCCGACGACGAGGCCACCGGAACCGGAGGTGTCCTCGCGCGGTACGCGGCGGAAGGCATCCGCACGGTTCTCGTGACGTGTACCGACGGCGGTTGCGGTGACGGGCCGGGGGGTGTCAAGCCGGGCGAGCCCGGGCACGACCCGGCGGCGGTCGCCTTGATGCGTCGTCAAGAACTCGAAGCGAGCTGTGACGTCCTGAAGATCAGCGATCTGGAGATGCTGGACTATGCCGACTCCGGGATGGTGGGCTGGCCGAGCAACGACGCCCCCGCATCCTTCTGGCAGACCCCCGTGGAGGAAAGCGCGGTCCGACTCGCGGAACTCATGCGGCACTACCGACCTGATGTGGTCGTCACCTATGACGAGAACGGCTTCTACGGTCACCCCGACCACATCCAGGCCCACCGCATCACGATGGCGGCGCTGGAGATGACCGCGCTGACACCGAAGGTGTACTGGACCACGATGCCCCGCTCGGGGATGCAGCGGTTCGGCGAGATCATGCGCGAGTTCCATCCGGACATGCCGGAACCGGACCCTGCCGAGGCCGCCGCGATGGCCGAGATCGGCCTGCCTGACGACGAGATCACCACGTGGGTGGACACCACCGCGTTCAGCGGTCAGAAGTTCGACGCGTTGGCCGCGCATGCCAGTCAGGGCGAGAACATCTTCTTCCTCAAGATGGGAAAGGAGAGGTTCGGCGAGTTGATGGGCATGGAGACCTTCGTACGTGTCCAGGACGCCACCGGCGCGGCCCTGCCCGAGAACGATCTCTTCGCCGGACTGCGCTGATCCGCCCGTAGGACCGGCAGAGGTTCCCGGTCACAGCGCAAGGAGCGCGGGAAGCCCCGTCGGGGCGGGGTGACCGAATGGGCCCCCTGTCCCGACGGGGCTCGGTCGGCCGGGCGGCGGGTTACCGGCGCCCGGCCGAGGCCGGTACCGTGTGCGGCGCTTTCCGGCTCAGCCGAAGTTCACGTCGCTGCACCACATGTAGGCCTGGTCGAGGTGCGAGGCCTGCCAGATCACGAACAGGACGTGGTGTCCGCTGTAGCCGGAGGTCTGGACGGGGAACGTGATGTCCTGCGCCGGGGCGAACCGGCCGGTCTGCGTGATGAAGTCGAGGTTGCCCCAGCCCAGGGTCTGGGTCTTGGGGTTGAAGCCCTGCTTGCTGACGTAGACCTTGAAGTAGTCGGCACCGTGGGACGCCTGGTCGTACAGGTGGACCGAGAAGTTGTTGCCGACGGTGGTGGTCTTCCACGGCCCGGGCGTGTTCAGGCTGGCGTTCCTCGAGAGGTTGTTGCTGCAGAGCGTCCCGTCGGGGGTCCGTGCCTGGAACTGGCCGCCGAGGCCGTCGCGGAGCGCGCTCATCCAGTTCCACATGGTGTCGGGATTGGCCTGGAAGGCCTGCCAGCACATGGGGTCTTCGGTCTGCATGGCCGGGTTCGTGTGGTTGCTGCCCCACGTCTTCCAGCACTGGTACGCGCGGGTGGCGGGGCCGACGATGGTGCCGTGAGCCTGGGCGGGGGCCGACCAGGTCAGTGCGCCGACGACTACGGCGAACAGCATGACGAGCACCTGGAGAGGCCGGCGGAGGGACGACCGCGAACGCCCGGTCAACGAGATCTGTTTGCGCATGTGGGGGGAACTCCTTCCAGTCGCAAGCTGTGATGGGAGCGCTCCCAACGGTAGGCCCGCCAAGTGAAATGTCAATGGAACAAACGGAGTTGATCACGAGGATGGGCGCCGATCAGACAATTCCGCCGTGAGCCGGTAGGCAGGACCGTTCCCGGACCGGAACGCGAGGATGCGGCCCGGACCACTCTGCGTCGCCCAAGCGCCGTCGCTTCCCGCAGGGATGCGCCGTCGGACGGGGCGGGTCAGCATGGGAACAAAGGGACGTGCCTTGTTGGAGGTTCCCATGGCTGACAACGAAACCTTCGTCCGTGACCTCTTCCGGGCCTGGAACGATCGGGACTACGACTCCATCGCCGAGTCCGTCGCTCCGGACTGCACCCTCGTCGAGGAAGGCAGCGGCAGGACACTGCAGGGGCCGGAGGGCTTCACCCGGCTCGCCAAGGCCATGTTCGACGCGATGCCCGACGGCACATTCACCCTCGACCACCTCACGTCACAGGGGGACAGGGTGGTCGTCGAGTACACGGGCAGCGGGACCCAGACCGGGGACCTGGTCCTGCACGCGGGCACCGTGCCCGCCACGGGGCGTCACGTCACGGTGCAGGCATGTGACATCTACGAGGTCAAGGACGGCAAGATCCATGAGGGCCGCGCCTATCTGGACACCGGGGCCCTCATGAGCCAGCTGGGCCTGACCGAGCAGTCGCGCGGCTGACCGCGGGGGGAACCGGCACGACCTGGCCTGATCTCTCACCGGGTGGCTCGGGAGCCGCGTTGACGGGGGCACGGGTGGCGATCGGCTCACTTCAGGGCGTGGGGACGACAGTTTCGCCCCGATTGCCGTCCCCCGGGCCGACCATCCGGCGTGACTTTCCTGGACACCGGCTGTTCAAGGAGGCGGGCACCGTGAACGCGGTGCCCGTGCGTGCGGAGAGGCAGGCGGATGTTCAGGAGAGGGAGCGTCGTGGCGGCCGTCGTGCTGGCGCTGGCGGCCGGCGGCTGCGGGAGCGGCGGGCGTGCCCCGGGCCGGGAGCCCGCCGAGGGTGCGGCCTTCCCCGCACCCGGCATCGCCGGCCCGCTGCCCGAGGCGGCGGACGGCGGGGACACCGGCGCCTGCGCGGACGGCGAGTGCGAGGTGCTGGTGACCTCCACGGCGGACATCACGGCGAACGGGATGGACGTGCACGTCACCGTGCGGGACGACTACGTCGCCTTCCGGACGGCGGGCACCCTGATGCAGCTGGGCGGCGGCGCGGGCGGTCGGGCCAGGTTCGGCGACGGGCTGACGGCGACCGTCGTGGCGCACGACGAGGACGACGCCGTACTGAGGTTCACCACCTCCTGACCGCCGGGGGTCCTCCGGGGGTCCCGGTGCGTCACGACAGGGGGAAGCGGGCCTCGAGGAGGTAGTGGGCGGGCGGGATCCGGGCGTGGCCCAGGCTGCCGCCCACCGCCGTGACCCGCTCGGCCAGGCTGCGCAGGCCCAGGCCGGCGGCGGCCGGCGGGGCGGCGCGGGGGACGCCGTCGTTGGTGACGGTCAGGCGCACCGCCCCGTTCCCGGTCTCGACGGCGAGGCGGCAGCGGCGGGCGCGGCTGTGCTTGAGGACGTTGGTGACGGCCTCCCGGACGGTGGTGGCCAGAACCGTCTGGAGCGGGGCGGGCAGCACCGTGCCCGGCAGCGTCACCTCGGTCTCGACGCCCGCCGACTCGAGCAGGTCCCGGTTGGAGGCGAGTTCCGTCTCCAGGGAGAGGCAGTGGTAACCGTGGGCCACCCGCCGCGCCTCCTCCAGGATGTCGCGCAGCCCCGAGAGCGCCTGCGTCAGCTGGTCGTGCGCGGCGTCGGGGCGGCTGTCCAGGTGACGGCGCGCCAGCTCGCACTGGAGGGTGATCGCCGACAGGCGCGGGCCGAGCAGATCGTGCAGATCCCGCGCGAAGCGCAGCCGCTCGCGGACGACGATGCGGCGCTGGTCGGTCACGGCGGTGGCCGTGGCCTCAAGTCCCCTGAGCATGACTCCCCCGTTCCGCCGCGTGCACTGCTGCCGCGGCTTGTCCGGGGAGCTTCGCCCGGCCCGCTATCACTGAGCTATACGGGCCCGGCGGGTCCGCCGGCGCGGTGGTAGACAGGGCGCGAACTCCGGGAAGACGGGGGAGCCGTGCGACGGAAGGGGGGATCCGTGCAGCGGATCGTGCTGGCCGAGGACATGCACATGATCCGGGTGGCGCTCGCCGCGCTGCTCGATCTGGAGCCGGACATGGAGGTCGTGGCACAGGTCGGCAGCGGGAGCGAGGTGCTGCCCGCGGTGCTCCGCACCGGGGCGGACACCGCGATCCTCGACATCGACATGCCGGGGATGGACGGGATCGCCGCCGCCGCGGTGCTGCGGGACCGGGCGCCCGGGTGCCGGACGCTGATCCTCACCGGGATGGCGCGGCCCGGCACGCTGTGGCGGGCCCTGGACGCGCAGGTGGCGGGCTTCCTGCCGAAGGACGCCTCGCCCGACGAGCTGCTCGACGGGGTGCGCAGGGTCGGCGCGGGCCGCCGGGTCATCGATCCCGAACTGGCCATGGCCGCTTGGGAGATCGGTGACAGTCCGCTCACCGAGCGGGAGGTCGAGGTGCTCGCCCGGGTGGCGGAGGGAGCCGACACCACCCAGATCGCCGCCACCACCAGCCTCTCGGTCGGCACGGTGCGCAACTACCTCACGACGATCGTGAACAAGCTCGGCGCCCGCAACCGCGTGGACGCGCTGCGCATCGCCCGGGACAACGGCTGGCTGGCCTGACCCCGGTGTTCCGCTCCGGGCGCCGGGCCGTGCCGTATAGGCCGTTTATCGGGGGTCGCGCTCTACTGGCGCCATGCCAAGGAAACGACGGGGGCGGGGGCGGAAGGCGGTCGCCGGGGACACGGCCCACGACCTCCACGCGCAGGACCGTACCGCGCCGCACTGGGCCCTCGACTACGCGCGGCGGCTCGCCGACCGGCATCCGCCGCACCACCGGGTGCTGATCCAGACCAGCATGTCGCCGACCGGCTACTTCCACGTCGGGAACTTCCGGGACACCGTCTGCGCCCACCTGGTGCACCGGGCGCTGGCCCGGATGGGCCGCCGGTCGGCGATCCTGCTGAGCTTCGACGACTACGACCCGGTGCGGGAGAGCCAGGCGGCCCGGGACCCGGAGCTGGCCGGCCACGGCGGCCGGCCGCTCGCCGCGCACCGGGAGCGGGCCACCCGGTTCTGCCGTGCCTACCTCGCCGAGCTGCGGGCCACGGGCATCCTGCCCGACGCGGCCGACGCGGACGGCCGGATGCCGCCGGGCGGCGCGTGGGAGACGCACTACCAGTACGAGCGCTACCGGGCCGGCGTCTACCGGGAGATCCAGCGCCGCTACCAGCGTGACGCGGGGCGGCTCGCCGAACTGCTCGGCAGGGCGGACGGCCGGGACCTGTTCTCGGTGTACTGCCTGCAGTGCGGCCGCGGCACCACCGAGATCCACCGGCTGGGCGCCGCGTCGGCGCGCTACCACTGCCGCTGCTGCGGCGCGCGGCTCACGGTGACCGGACCGGAGCGCGTCAAACCGTCCTGGGCCCTGGACTGGACGCTGCGGGTCGCCCACGAGGGCATCGACTGCGAGCCGGCCGGCCAGGACCACTGCAGCGCGGGCAGCACCATGGAGCGCACCCGGCCGGTGTACGACGGCTACCTGGGCCGGGCGCAGCCGGTCATCGTCCCCTACGGCCTGGTGCGCGGCGCACGCGGCACGGGCAAGATCTCCGGCTCGAGCGGCGGCGGACCGTACGTGCGGGACCTGCTCGCTGTCCATCCCGCGCCGATGGTGCTGTGGCTGTACGGGCACCGCAACTGCCTGTCGGACCTGCGGATCGGGTTCGGCACGGACGTGTTCCTCGGCGCGTACGACGCGTTCGACCGTTTCCTGCGGGCGGTGCCCGGTGACGCGCGGGCCCGGGTGCTGTGGGAGCTGCTGAGCGACGAGGACCCGGCGCCCCGCGCCGCCCTGCCCCGGATGCGCTCCGTCGTCGGGGCGCTGTACGCCCACGGCGGGGCCCCGGAGCCGGCGCTCGCCCGACTGACGCGGCGACACCCCGGCTGCGACCGGGAGCTGCTGGCCGAGCGGGTCGCCCACGCGGCTGCCTGGCTCGCCACGCACGGAGCCGGCCGCTACTGGGGCGAGGCCGGGCCTGCCGCGGCGCCGGGTCCCGCCGTGGACGCGCTCGTCGCACAGCTGAGGACGCACACCGGTCCCGGGGCGCCCCGCGCGGAGCGCACCGTCGCCGAGTTCCGGGAGATCTACCGGGCGCTGTTCGGCACCGAGCGCGGGCCGCGGCTCGACACGCTCGTCGACGCGCTCGGCCCGCGGGCCGTCGCCGACGCGCTGGCCGCCTATCGCGACCGGGGCGAACGGCCGCTGCGGGCGGGGCTGTCCGCCACCGCGGGGCAGCCACGGCCCGCTTCCGTGCGAGAGGAGGCCGCGGTCCGTGCGGGTTGAGATCTTCACGCCCGGCGGAGGGCCCGCGCCCGACGGCTGGGACGCCTTCGTCCACTCCCTCGGGGGCCCCGCGCTGTGGGACGGGGCGCTGCTCGAGGCCGCCGCCCTGGGCAGCCCGCGGCCCGTGTACGGCGGCCTGGTGAGGGACGCGGGCGAACCGGTGGCCGCGTTCTGCGGGCGGCTGGGGGTGCGGCCGGTGCTGCGGCGGTACCGGCCCGCGGGGCGGGCCCTGACGCCGGGCTGGTTCCAGGTCCACCTGCCGAACAGCTTCGGCGCGGGACGGCTGTACGCCCCCGGGCTCGCTCCCGGGGGCCGGCGGGCCGCAACCCGCGCCTTCGAGCGGGCCGTGCGCCGCCGGCTGGGGGCGCGCTGTCTGGGCGTGCTGCACCTGGACGCCGAGGCCCGGGACCTGGAGGTGCTCGGCGGTCCGCTGCGGCTCACCCGTCCCACCGCGCCCGGCCTGGTCCTGCACAACCGCTGGGCGTCTACGGACGCCTACCTCGCCGGGTTGCCGCGTGCCAGGCGCCGCCGGCTGACGGCGCTGCGGCAGTGGATCGACGGCCACGCCGGGCTGACGGTCACGACCGGTCTCCCGGCGATCGACCCGGTGCGGGCGGGGCGGCTGGACCAGCTGACCCGGATGAAGCACACCGGGCGGCCGGCCGGGGTCGTGCCCCTGCTCCCGGTCTACTTCGAACGGCTCAACGCGCATCCGGGCGCCTTCTACTTCGCCCACCTGGACAGCGGCTCCGGCCTGCCCGTCTCGTTCGACCTGGTGCTTCGCACACCGGACGGCTGGGCGACGACGGTGACCGGCTCGGACGGCGCCCGGGACCTCTACTTCGACCTGTACCTGCGGGAGATCGACCGGATGATCGCCCTCCGGGTGCCCGCCCTGGCGTTCGGCCCCGGCATGGCCCGGCTCAAGGAGTCGTTCGGCGCGACCGCCGTGGCCCGGTACGCCGTGGCGGCCCCGTTCTGACCCGCACCACCGCTTCCTCCGCTCCGGACACCGCGCCGGGGACTCCCGGAACACCGACGCACGAGAAAGAGACGAGAGAGAACCCCCATGGACTTCACCACCGCGCTGGACCGTCATCTCGCCGCGATCCGCGACCGCGACCTGGACGGCTACGTGCTCACCGTGCACCCCGACGCCACGCTCATCCTCCCCAACGGCAGGACGGTCACCGGCACCGACGAGATCCGGTCCTTCCACAAGGACTGGTTCCAGGACCCCGACTGGAGCATGACGACGGAGACCGTCCGCACCCTCGAACTGGCGGACACCGCCGTGGCGGTCCTCGCGGTCGACTACCGGGACCTGGACGCGGAGGGCCGGCCGTACGCGCTGCGTCATCTGCTCAGCCTGGTCTTCGCCCGCGTCGACGGGGAGTGGCTGCTCGTCCACGACCAGAACACCTCCTGCTGAGATGCGCGTCGCCCAGCCGTACGAGCGCACCGTGCGCCGCGCCCTGCGCACGGTGCCGCACTACCGCGAGCGGTACGCCGCCACCGGGACGCTGCCGCCGCTGACCCGCGACGAGGCGCGGCTGCGGCGGCATCTGCTGATGCCGCTCGACGCCGCGCTGCTGCCGCGCCGGGACCCCGGCCGCCCGCCCCGCGAACACGTCGCCGAGCTGCGTGAGGCGCTCCGGATCGCCGGGCACCCCGTGCGGGGCGTCGACGTGTACGAGGTGACGCGGGCGCTGCGCGACCCGGTGCGGGCGTACGGCACCACCTGGCGGGTGCTGCTGGACGCCACCGCCGAGACCGACGGCCCGCCGGGACGGCCGGCGCCGCCCGGCGGGCCCGCCCTCGTGGTCGGTGACCCGGGGTGGGCGGACGGCACCCGCCCGGACGGCGTGGTGACCGTGGCACGGTTCGGTCTCGCGGCGGCGGCCCGCGCCCGGCCGGCCCCGGGTTCCGTCTGGTTCGAGCCGTGGCTCGGCTATCTGGGCGCGGTGGCCGCCGACTGCGGGGAGCTGCACGTCGACACGGGCCGGGTGCACACCCGCCCACTGGACGGCGGCACGGTCCTCACCCTGCTGAGGCGTCGCCGGCCGACCTTCGTCCACGCCCGGCCGGAGGGCGGCGGGGCGTTCCGTCCGGAGCGCTGCCCCCGCCACGGCGGGCCCGTCCTGCGCACCGCCGGGAGGCCGCGATGACCCCGCCGTCCTCGTCCGTCTCGCCCGTGATGCGCCTGGGCCCCGTGCTGCGCAGCCTGGTCCGCGCCCACCGTCTGGAGCGGGCCGGCCCCGACCGGCTCGCCGCCGAGCAGCGGCGGCTCCTGGTGCGCCTGGTACGGCACGCCCAGGCGCATGTGCCGCGTTACCGGGAGCTGATCGCACCGGGCACCGCGGCCGCCTTCCAGGGGCCCGAGGACCTGCCGGCACTGCCGGTGCTCGACCGTACCGAGTTCCACGACAGCGCCCCCGAGCGGCTGCTCGCGGAGGGGTTCACCACCCGGAACACCAAGGCGGGCACCACCAGCGGCTCGTCCGGCGTGCCGATCACCATCCGCAACTCGGAGCGGGACCTGGGGTACCTGCGCGCCTCGTACCTGTACGACATGGTCGCCTCGGGGCTGCGGCCCTGGGACCGGATGGCGTACTTCAGGGTCAATCCGTTCCTGCGCCACCCGCTGGAGCGGTTCGGTCTGCTGCGCACCTTCCACATCGACACGAGCGGGACCCTGGACGAGCAGGTCGAGGCGTTCCTCGCGGCCCGCCCCACGTTCCTGGTGGGCTTCCCCAACGTGATCGCCTCCGTGGTCGAGGAGCTGGAGCGGCGGGGGGAGCGCCACCGGGGCGTGCACCACGTGCTGTTCGGCGGCGAGCGCCTCACGCCGACCGCGCGGGCCCGGGTGCTGGGCCATCTGGGCGCCCGGTTCCACGAGGTGTACGCCTCCGTGGAGGTGTTCACGGTGGCGCGCACCTGCCGCCGGGGCGCGCTGCACCTGCGCTCCGCCGATGTGGTGGTCGAGCTGGAGCAGGAGGACGGCACCGCCGTGCTCGCCGACGGCAGCCGCCGGGTCGAGGGCGAGATCCTGGTGACCCGGCTGCACAGCGAGGCGATGCCGCTGCTCCGCTACCGGCTGGGCGACCGGGTGACGGTGGGTCCGGACACCTGCGGCTGCGGGCGCCGCACCCCGGTCGTGGAGCGGGTGCAGGGTCGCAGCCAGGACCGGTTCCGGGGGCGGGACGGCCGGGAGTTCTACGCCGACTTCCTCACGTACCGGGTGCAGGACTTCCCCGAGGTGGCCCGCATGCAGCTGGTGCAGGAGCGGCCCGCCCAGGTCACCGTCCGCACGGTGCTCGCGCCGGGCGCGGACGCCTCGGTGACCGGGCGGATCCGGCGGGCGGTGCAGGACGCGGTGCCCGACTTCGAGGTGACGGTCCGCCGGGTAGAGGAGATCGCCCCGGAGCCCAACGGGAAGATCAAGATCGTGAAGGTGCTGGCCGGGGCGGCGGACTGACGCGGCCCCGGGGTGGTGCGGCCGTGACGCGGGGTTCCCGGTCACGGCCGCACCGCCGCGCTCATATGGTGCGCCGCTCCTCCAGGGCCGCCGCCCAGGACGGGGGCAGGTTGCGGACCACCTCGATGCCCGAGAACACCGAGGGCTCCTGCGGACCCACCTCCTTGACCCAGGCGGCCATGCGCCCGATGCCCTCCTCCAGACCGACGGCCAGGCCGGGCGCGCCGAACACCTTGCGGGCCTTCTCGTGCGTGGCGTACGCGTCGCGCACCTCGTTGCGCTCCGGCAGGTGGTTGACGCGCAGCTCCACGCCCATGGCCTCGCAGACCGCGGCGGCGATGCGGTTGACGCTGTAGACCTGGTCGCCGCCGACGTTGAAGACCTCGTTGTACGCCGCCGGCAGCTCCACCGAGCGGGCGATGGCCGGGGCCACGTCCTTGATGTAGCTGAAGGCCCGGGTCTGCTCGCCGTCGCCGAAGACCGTGAACTCCTCGCCGCGCAGCGCCTGGTTCATGAAGATGCCGATGACGTTGCGGTAGCGGTCGCCGATGTTCTGGTACTCGCCGTAGACGTTGTGCGGCCGGAAGATGACGTACGGAAGCCCGAACATCTCGTGGGTGACCCGCAGTTCCTGCTCCACGGAGAACTTCGCGATGCCGTACGGGTCCTCCGGCGCCGGCACCAGGTCCTCGCTCATCGGCAGCTGGTTGGCGCCGTAGACCGCGATGGACGACGTGAACACGAAGCACTTCACGGTGCCCGCGTTGACGGCGGCGTTGATCAGGTTGACGCTGCCGACCACGTTGTTCATGTAGTTGAAGCGCTTGATGAAGTGGCTCAGGCCCTCGGCGGCGTACGCGGCGAGGTGGAAGACGTAGTCGACGCGGTGGGCGGCGAAGACGGCGTCGACGACGTCGGGGTCGCAGACGCTGCCGTGCCGGAACTCGGCGCCGGCCGGGACGTTGGCGGCGGTGCCGCCGCTGAGGTCGTCGAGGACGATCACGCGGTGGCCGCGGTCCAGGAGTTCGCGGGCCACGTGGGAGCCGATGAAACCGGCCCCTCCGGTCACCAGCGAGACGGGGGCGGCAGGGGTCACGGGGGTCATGCGGAGTTCCTTTCCAGCTGCTCCCCCTGCGGGGAGCCGGCGAGGCGGAGGGGGGCGACGGGGGCGGCCGTGGGCCGCCGGGACAGCTTGAGGAGACCGAGCGCGGGGCCGGTCATCACCGTGGTCAGCAGGGCCATCACGACCAGGACGGTGAAGGCGTTCTGGTTGATGAGGCCGGCGTCGAGCCCCGCGCGGAGCACGACGACCTCGGTGACGCCCCGCGCGTTGAGCAGCACGCCGAGGCCGAGCGACATCCGCCAGGACAGGCCGCAGGAGCGGGCGGTCAGGCCGGTCCCGACGAGCTTTCCGGCCACGGCGGTGACGACGGCGACGGCCCCGGCGACGAGCAGCGCGCCGTTCGCGGTCACCCGGCTGAGGTCGACCGTCATGCCGACGGAGACGAAGAACAGCGGCAGCAGCAGCCGCCGGTTGAGCGAGTCCAGACGCAGCTGCACGGCGGTCAGCGGGCTGCCGGAACGGTGCGGCACGAGCAGTCCGGCGAGGAACGCCCCGAAGATCGAGTGGACGCCCATCAGATCGGTGGCCCGGGCGAGCGAGAAGGCGAGCAGCAGCAGGGCGACGAGGCGGGCCGCGGACGGCACCCGCACCCGGTCCGCCCAGCGGTCGGCGGCGCGCACCAGCGGGCGGCCGAGGACCAGGACGGCCACCGCGAACCCCGCGGCGAGGAGCACGGTGCCGCCGGCGCCCCAGAGGCTGCCCGCGCCGGCCACCGCCATGGCCGTGGCCAGGGCGCACCAGGCGATCACGTCGCAGGCGGCCGCGCACGTCATGGCCATGGTGCCGAGCGGGTGCCGGGCCAGGCCCGACTCCTGCACGATCCGGGCGAGCACCGGGAACGCGGTGATGCTCATCGCCGTACCCAGGAAGATCGCGAAGGGCACGAAGTCGATCCCGTCGGCGGCGAACTCCCGGTAGACCAGGCCCGCGGAGACCACTCCGAGGACGAACGGGACGATCATGCTGCCCTGGCTGACCGCTCCCACCACCCGGCCGCTGCGCCGCAGTTGGGAGGCGTCGAACTCGGAGCCGACCGCGAACATGAACAGGACCAGGCCGGCCTGGGCGAGCAGGCCGAGCACGGGCTCCGCCGACGCGGGGTAGAACAGCTCGCTCGCACCGGGCCACAGCCCGGTCAGGAAGGACGGGCCGAGCAGCAGACCGGTGGCGATCTCGCCGATGACCGGCGGCTGGCCGAGACGGCGGGCGAGGAGACCGCCGCCGGCCGCGACCGCGGCGACCACGGCGATGGCGGCCACCAGCCTGAGGGTGGTCTCGCCGGCGTGCGCGACGGCGCCCGGCGGGGCTCCGTCCCGTGCCGTCTCCGCGACCGCGGGATCGGGGGCCCCGATACCGAGCCCGAGCACGGCGACGAGGACGCCCAGGGCGGCGGCCGAGAGCAGCAACGGGTAGACGACACCACGCCAGGCCGGCGCGCCGTCACGGCGGGTCAGGTCGTCGTTCATCGGGAGACTCCCAGGTCGTCAGGGGTCGGGGCGGGCGCGGCGGGGGCCGCGGGGGCGGCCGTCGCGGCGGGGGTGGCGGGTGCGGGCAGCGCGACCGCCGCGGCAGGCGCCTCCGGCACGGCAGGCGCGGTGGGTACGGGCGGCGCGGCAGGCGCAGCGGGTGCGCGAAGCTCGGCGGGGACGGCCGGCGCGGCGGAGGCGGGCGGCGCGGCGGAGGCGGGCGGCGCGGCGGATGCGGGCGGCGCGGCGGAGGCGGGCGGCGCGGCGGAGGCGGGCGGCGCGGCGGATGCGGGCGGCGCGGCGGATGCGGGCGGCGCGGCGGAGGCGGGCGGCGCGGCGGAGGCGGGCGGCGCGGCAGGCGCGGCAGGGGCCTCGGACGCAGCAAGGGCAGCGGGCGCGGGCGGCGCGTCAGGCGCAGCCGGTGCGCGAAGCGCGGCGGAGGCGGCGAAAGCAGCCGTCGCGGCAGGCGCGGCAGGGGCCTCAGACGCAGCGAGGGCAGCGGGGGCGGGCGGCGCGGCGGGAGTGCGGGGTGTGGGCGGGCGGTGGGTGCGCGGACAGGTGAGTAGTAGGCGGGCGGCCAGGGCGTGGGCTGCCTCGCCCGCGGAGAGCGCGGCGACCGCGCCGAGGGCGCCGAGCGCGGGCACCAGGAACGCGCCGGCCAGCACCGCGCAGACCAGGCCCGCGACGGCCGCGGCGGCGGTGGCCCGCAGGGTGCGGGCGCTGGCGTTCTCGAGCAGGTAGTGGAGGCTGCCGACCGCGAAGAACAGGGGTGTGCACAGGACGTACAGGAGCAGCACCACGACGGGTGGCGGCAGCAGGCCGGAGTCCCGGACGAGCCGGGCGAGCAGCAGGGCGGCGGCGGTCCACGCGGCGCCCGCCACCGCCAGCGGGAGGAGCCGGCGCACCACCCGGCGGTCGAGCGCGGCGGCGTCCAGCGACCGCAGGGTCAGCGACACATGCGGCTGGAACAGCCGCAGCACGTAGCCGAAGCCGTTGAGCAGCACCGACGAGGCGAGGACCATCAGATAGAGGTGGCCGGTCTGTTCGTGGTGCCGGGAGGCGGCGAGCAGCGCGAAGAGGAGGCTGACCGCACCGGCGGCCGCCACGTCGCCGCAGGCCATCAGCGCCGAGGTGGAGACGGCCGGCCCGGCCGTGCCCCGGCGTACCGGGCGGGCGGCGGAGCGCCGCAGGGCCGGGACGTGGACCAGGTTGAGCAGGGCGGTGCCGACGAGGATCCAGCCGGTGAACGCCTCTGGGCCCCAGCCGAGCAGGGTGGCCCCGCCGGTCCCGGTCACCACGAGGAACGACAGGGCGGTGAAGTTGGCGACGTCGGCACGGTCCCGGCCCAGCGCCCTGCACAGTCCGACCAGGACGGTGTTCAGACCGAGCAGCGCCATGTACAGGCCGGCCAGCACCGCCAGCGCACCGCCCCGCGGGGGGTTCAGCAGCGCCGTGCCGGCCAGCCAGAGCACGACGGCGGCGGTGAGCACGCCCGCGCACCACAGGAACACGGTGATCAGCTGGGGCCCGGTGCGGCGGGCCCGGGGCACCAGCTTGAGCGCGGACTTCTCGATGCCGAGCGAGGTGAGGGTGGTGAGCACCTGGGCCGTGCCCATGGCCGCGGCGTACCGCTCGTACGGCCCCTGCCCCCAGCTGGCCAGGAGCGCGGTGTTGGCCCCGAGCAGGGTGAGTCTGAAGGCGGTGCGCCCGGCGAGGAGCGAGGCGAGGCGTCGGGCGTCGGGCCGCCGGGACGTCTCCGGGCCGGCGGCCGCGCCGGGCGCCGTGCTCACGCCGGTCCCGTCGGCTCGGCCCCCGGCGCCGCCAGCTCGGAGGTGACGAAACGGCCCTTGCCGCCCGCGGTGATCTCCACCCGTTCCGCCCGGACGACCTCCAGCGGGAAGGCGCAGCCGGCCACGGTGTGCAGCCGCTCCCGCACCGCCTCGGCCACCCCGGCCCACGCGTCCCGGTCGAGGGGCCCGGACGGGACCACGTCGAGGCGCACCGCTCCGGTGCGGTCCTGGTGCACCCCGCACTCGGCGATGCCCGGGAAGGTGGCCGCCAGATGCAGGAAGGTGTCCGGGTAGAGCTGGCGTCCGGTCGGCAGCAGCACCGAGTCGTTGACGCGTCCCGCCGTGAGCCGCAGGGTGCGGAAGCGCCGTCCGCACGGGCACGGCGGCGTCTCGATCCTGCCGACGTCCCCCAGGTCGTACCGGACGAGGGGCATCGCGCGCTCCATGAACGCGGTCGCCACCACCCGGCCCTCGGCGCCGTCCGGCAGCGGCCGGCCGTCCGCGTCGAGGATCTCCACGAGGAGCCGGTCCTCGGCGAGGTGGGCCCGCCCGTGCCGGCACTCGTACGCGATGTTGAGCACCTCGAAGGCCGAGTACTCGTCGTGCACCGGGGCGCCGAACTCCTCCTCGAACAGCGCCCGGTGGGCGTCGACGAGGAGCTCGGACTCGGTCATGACCAGGCGCAGGGTGCGGCGCAGCACCGCCAGTTCGGCCGGGGTCAGCGCCCGCAGCAGGGCGCGCAGGTGGACCGGGTAGCCGATGAGCACCTGGGGCCGTGCGGTGAGGAGTTCGGCCTTGATGTCGTCCATCGGCCGGTCGGTGAGCAGCACATGGCGGCGGAAGAGGCCGATCCTCTCGAAGCGCCGCGAGGGCGGTGCGAAGGGCCTGATGTGGGAGAGCCGGTGGGTGGGCAGGTAGCGCCCGGTCGCCAGGAACCGGCGGACGCAGGCGGCCATGTGGTAGTCGTGGCTGTGGGTGTCGTGCACGACCGTCACCCGGCGGCCGGTGGAGCCGCTGGTGCGGAAGGTGGGCAGCCGGGCGGGGTCGGCTCCCTCGGCGAGGAGTTCCTCCAGGGGGCGGCCGCGCAGCACCTCCTTGCTCAGGACCGGCAGCCGCGCGACCTCGGCGAGGGAGCGCAGCGGGCCGGTCCGGTAGGCGGGGTCGTCGCGGTAGTACGGCACCTCGGCCCTGGCGTGCGCCAGCATCCTGTTGAGCTGGGTGAGCTGGCGCCGGCGCAGGGCGTCGCGGGTGCCGTACTGACGGGCGCAGGCGACGGGGACGTACAGCGCCTCTCGGAGGAACATCTCGTACGGTCCTTCGCTGGTCAGCCGGCGTTGGGGGCCTGGACGGGGGTGCGCCGGACCGCCCGGGCGAGGGGGGCGAACCAGCGGGTGGGCGCGAACAGGAGGAAGAGCGCCAGCAGCACGTGCACGGT